>JAFVBK010000015.1 GCA_017480045.1 Clostridia bacterium | reverse complement strand
CACTGCCACCACCGGGTCGATCCTTTCAATCGACAGAGCCTTGTATGGCTTCAAATTCTCATTACCATCCATCGACACTACCACTTTGCCAAAGGTCCAACGTCCGCAAGGATTCACCTCGTGTTCGATCTCGCCGCCCCGCATCATTCGCTCGATCTCCTTCATGGCAGGGCTCATGCCTTCGATGGTCTGAGGAATGCGTATTACCTTGTCTGAGGCCGTCCCGCTCATGTGGGCCTCCAGCGCCTCCACGCGCCAGGGGTCAGCGCAGATATACAGAACCTCGTATTCACGCATCAGATTTTCCAGGCGCGCGGCGATATAGCCATAGTCGATGGAATCGCCCGGCGTAGCCTGAACGTACCCCTGATCCACCCACGCCCGGAAGGGCACATGGTCGCGCTTCTCCCGCTCCGGCATATTTGCCTCCGGTATAAAGGCTTCCATGAAAAAACGCCACAACACTTCGCCGTCCCTCGGCGGGAACAGCGCCGCGATGGCGGTCAGGTCGGTCGTACTGGAAAGATCGAGTCCTACGTAGCATCGCCGCCCGCGCATGCTTTCGCGCCGCCAATCGCCCGTGGTCTTGTCCCACAGCGTCACCGGTAGCCAGCCCACGCGCTTCAGCGCCACCCACTGGTTGAGGCGTAGCCAGCGAAACAGCCGCTCCGCGCTTTCCGAGTTTTTCGCCGCCAGCGCCTCGGCCCGCACATTGTCAATATTGATCGTCACGCCCAGCGAGGGATTCGCGGCGTACCAAACAGCCTCGTCGAAAATGTCCGCGTCCTCCGGCGCGCCGTAGATGCGCACAAACCACGTCGGATCTACGATCTCCCTGTCCCTCACCTTGCGGGCATACTCGTGTTGTTCCCAGCCTATACTCTTGCGGTCGGGGTCGTCGCCTGCCGTGGTGATCACCCACACCAGCTGCTCATCCCTGGCCGCGCCGGTGCCGAAGGTCATCACATCCCAGAGGTCGCGGCTCGGCAATGCGTGCAACTCGTCGAAGATCACTACCGTGGGGTTGAGTCCGTGCTTCGAGTAGGCCTCGGCACTCAGCACCTTCACAAAGGTCTTGGTCTCCGTGTTGAAGAATTTCTTCTGCGATTCAACGACCTTGAAGATGCGGCTCAGACAGCGATCCTGCTGAATCTTCTGCACCGCCGCATTGAAGACCAGCGAGGCCTGCTCGCGATCAGCAGCGCAGCAGTATATCTGCCCGGACGGTGCGTCGTTCAAACAGTGATCTATGGCAAGGGACGCAATCAGCTCCGTTTTACCGTTCTTCTTCGGGATCTCCAGGTAAGCGTATCGGTACTGCCTGAGCCCGTTTTCTTTCACTGTGCCGTAAACCTGGCTGATCACGTCACGCTGCCAATCCAGCAGCCGGAATGGCTTGCCGTAAAAATCGCCGGTCAGCTTAAGAAGTTCAATGAACTCAATGTGCTGATCGGCAAGCGCCTGGTTGAACATATCAGCGGCTCTCCTGGCGGCGCTTCAGATATTGCTCCATAGGGTCCTCTGCCCGCTGCTTTTTCGCGGCCAGCACACCCATACGCGCCCGCCCCACCGGCGAGAGGCATAGCTGCTCAGCGGCCTTCATGATATTTTTCGCCGCGTTGTCCAGAATCTTCAGATAGGGCGATTCAATCCACTTGCCGCTCTCCGCATCCCGCTGCGTCAGCGGTTCCTCCTGGTACCGCGTCTCGGCTTCCTTGAAGATTGCGACGTTCTCGCAATAGGCGGCCAGCAGGTTCACGTCCAAGTCGTTGATTACCTCGGCGTCCAGCTGCCGGTAGAGCTTTACTACCCGCCGCCATTCCTTCTTCGCGGCCTTCGACAGCTCCCTGGGCGGCGTCAGTTTCGAAGTTGCGCCGCATACCTCGCCTTCCCGCCGAGCATTCAGCTCTGCCTTGGTGTGACGGTCTCTGGCGTTGTCCTTCACGACTGTCAGTTGTGGTTTTCTGCCGCTTGCCATACGATCACCCCCGCGTTCTTAGATACACGGGCTCGTGCCCGTTTCAATAATCGAATAAATCTTCTGCGTAGGTGGGGTGGAGGTTTGAGGGCAACGCTCTCCAGCGATTTTCCCTCCCCCTACCCCTCCTGCCACACCAGCCTCGCGCGTGCGCGAAACTGTCAGAAAGTATTCTTTCCGACGATCCGGCGATGGCCCTTCACGCTATTGCAGTGGATGCAGGCCGGCTGGTGGTTTGCGGGATCCCAAAAGCGCGGGTCACGACCGCCATCAGGCGGGTCGATATGGTCCACGCACTGCGCAAAAATCGCGCAGTTTTGATCCAATTTCAGCGCGCAAAGCTGGTGATTTGGCTGTTTAAGATACCACTTCGAGTACCGGGCCCACTTGGAGTCATATCCACGCTGACCGGCACTGCCGCGCCGCAGATCACGCGCCCGATTTCTTGCTTCCCACTCGCCACGGTGCGCCTCGCAATATCCGCTCACATGCCCAGTCAGCGTCCGGCACCCAGGCCACCTGCAAAACCGCTTCGCCCTGTTCACATTTACCTCCCGCTATGGCGCCCGCCTCCCATACGAACGCCCCGCGAACACAGTCGGCTCGCGGGGCGCGATGCCAGCAGGCGAGCGCGGGTGGCGCTGACGTATGGAACGATTGAACGCCCACCTGTTGACGATATGATTATAGCACGAAACATGCCCCCGTTTATCACCCTTTTTCCAAATCCTTCAGTTCCACGTCCAGCAGTATGTAAAACAGCAGGCGATACGCGAAAAACTGCCGCTTGCCGCAGGGCGGACACAGCACGTCGTAGCTCAGCCCCTCGGTGACAGATCGAAGCACCGCCCCGGCAACGGCGTGCGGGGCCGACCGCGCGGCGCTCTGCTCGATGGCCTTCACCCGCGCCGCCATCCATCCGGTCAGATCGTTGATATAGACCGCGGTATTGCCGGTGGGATCGGGGCGCTTCCAGGCGCCGCCGCTCCGCTCCGGCCTGTTTACGATGCCAGCTTGAATGCGGCGAATCTTCCGCTTGTACTCCTGATATTGCCTGCACACATTTTTCAGCTCCGCGTATCGCGCGGCCGAAATCCCCTCGTCACTGAGCTGCTTCGGATGTTTCCGCATGCGTCTGCGCCTCCCATTTCTCCCTTTGCCACTGCTTCACCAGGTCGTTCAGTGTCGCCGCCATTATATAGTCCCCACAAGACAGATATCGATCTCGCTTTTCGCTCATCCACTCCAGTGAAATGGAGTCCCTCGGCTTCAGCTTACGCAGCATGGCAACGGCGTTCTTCAACAGCCTGTTGAAATCACCCATGCCGCACTCAGTCACATAAAACGCGCCATCGCCAACCGCCACGGCATGGATACTCTCCAGCTGCTCAATGATTTCCCGCACATCCACGTCCCCGGCCTCCTTTCACGCCACACTCCACTCTCCACACTCCACTCTCCACACTCCACACTCCAGCCTCACCCGCCGCGGTTCTTCCCCGTCCGCGCCCAGGGCTCCCCGGCGTCGATCCTCCGCAGCCTCGCGTAGATATAAGCGCCCGCCACGAAGTCGCTGTAGCGCACGTCGGGCAGCTCCACCACCTTGTAGCCGGGATAGAGTTTCTCGAAAATTTCCCTCCCGTTGTGCTGCACATCGGCGGCCACCTTCGCAAGCCGCCGCCTGGACATCTTTCGCTCGCTCACCTTCGGCGTGGGAATCTTCAAGTTCCGGCTGTGGCTCCACCAGCTCTTGCCGGGGTTCTTCGGCTTTTCCTTGCAGATGTACCGCGCCAGCCGCGCCGGGCCGTCGTCCTCGGTGATAAAGGATTCGCATTTCGTGTGGCCATGGGGCCAGCATTCGTCGATCATCTCCCGCGTCACGCCCTCGCCCTCGATCAGCGCGTGCCAATGGTATTTGGGCGGCAGACCCTCGGCGGGCGGGTTTTTCCCCTCCTCATAGCGGACGATCCACTTGATATCCGCCCCGTGCGCCGCGCCATTCGCTTGCCCGCGGGTTTCGCCTGCGTCTTGTCTTTCCGCGCCCGCGCTTGCAGGCTTGGCCTTCCCCGCGGTCAGGCGCTCTTTCTCCCCGCCCGCCTTCTTCACACGCCGCTTCAGCTTGTTCAGGAAGTTGCGGAAGTCCATCACCATCCGCTCCCGCTCCCAGGGAAGCCCTCGCTCCTCATAAGCGTCCGCCAACTCCCGCAGGTTGCCCATGCCGTAGTCCTCGGTGGGATAGGCGTATGTGCCCGTCACCACCCAGGCCCGCGGCGTGAAGTTCATCTCCATCAGGCGCATGATGTGGCGTTCGGCATTCCTGATGTTCAGCCGCTGCATGGCCGGCGACGTCCTCCGCTCCCGCGCCTCCCGGCGTGCCTCCGCTGTCAGCTTCGTGATCGGGCAACACATGACCTCCAGTGAGCGCCCCGCCCGAATCGTTACCGTCCGGACGCCGTCGATTCCTCGGCCCTCGTACGCCCCATCCGGCAAATCGTATAGCAGCTCATAGTCCCCTACCCTCATATGCGCTCCTGTGCCTCATTCCAAAATGTGCGTTATTTTATTACGGTATACAAGCCCGCTCAGGGCCTCCTCAGCCCCGCGCCTTTCTATATAGAAGAAATCCAGAAGTCAAGGCTCCGGCGCTTCATCCGTCGAAGCCCTCAATTCCGAATTTCGCCCCTTCGGGCCGCTGTTTTGCCCCGCGGGCGGGGTGCGCTACAGAAAAAGCCATCATCCTTCTTGTAATTTTGTTCCACTTGGTTTTGGAACCCGCCCGCGGCGCATCCGATATTAGATCAGCCTCTCCATTCCCTCACCTCCCCCTCCGGATCGTCGATGCCCACCATTCGGGCCAGGCGCTCCAGCTTGCGCTCCTTCCACTCGTTGATCTCCAACAGATCATAGAGCAGCCGCAGCTGCATGAGCATGATCTCCACGTCCGCGATTTCCTCATGAACGTTGACCGCCGCTGCCTCAGGCGCGTCCGGCGGAATGTCCCGCGCCAGTGCCCGCTGAAGCTCGGCCAACTCCTCGATAGCCTTGGTCACCTGGGCAAGCCGCCCGAACCTCGTTATTGCCGCCCGGCAGATCTCCGTCATCTTTTCCTTGTTCACGCCTTCACCCCCAGCATCTCAATCATGTTTCCACAGGCCCGCGCCACGGCGGCGGCGAATTTCGCGCCCTTTTCGGCGTTCTCCCGGTCGGTCATGCGCTGGTGCATCGCGGGCATATCCCGCGGCAGCAGCAGCGCCATGTCCGCCCCCGGCGCGCTTCTTGGCGCATTGCAGGCATTGACACTTCCCGTTGATTGTCCGGGTATCCTTACGCCCGCAATCAATGCACAAGTGCGCATCCTTCCGCATCTTCGCCCATTCCCTTTTGATCGCGTTGCCCTCT
>JAFVBK010000198.1 GCA_017480045.1 Clostridia bacterium | reverse complement strand
GGTCAAACTCCCGCTGGGTCAATTCGATGGGATGACCGCCAAAGGCGACGGTGTGGCGGTCCACGTCCATGACCAGCGCTCCGGCGGAGAGTACCTTCGTGTCGGCGGCGCGGCGCTCCGTCTTGCGCAGCGCGGCGCGGATGCGGGCCAGCAGCTCTTCGATCTCGAAGGGCTTGGTCATGTAGTCCTCCGCGCCCATGTCCAGGCCCGTGACCTTGTCCATCACCGAATCCCGCGCCGTGAGCATGATCACCGGCGTGTCCACCGTGCGGCGGGCGCGGCGCAGCACCTCCAGGCCGTTCAGCCCCGGCAGCATGATGTCCAGCAGCGCCAGATCGTAGCCGCCGCGCTCCAGCTTCTCCAGGCCGTCCCGCCCGTCGAAGGCCTTGTCCACCTCGTAGCCCTCATGCGCGAGCTCCAGCTCCACGAACCGGGCCAGCTTTTCCTCATCCTCGACGATCAGGATTTTGGGCATATCCTCTCCTCCTCAACGATTTTCGTCGAAGTCCTGCGGCCTCCGCCGCCATGTATTTCTCAGTGCTCCCCGACGACCTCTTCCTTCACCTTCTCGGCCACCTCAGCTGCCTTGTCCATGGCGTTGTTCACGCTGTCGCGACCCAGCTCCGCGCCGCTGAAGCTATAGCGGAAGCCAGCGAAAAGGCCGATCACCAGCAGCGGCACGCACACCCAGAAGGCGAACAGCATCAGCAGCACCAGCACCAGCACCGGCATTTCCAACACCTGCTCGTCGCCCCGGCGCACCTCAAAGCGGTTGCGGTTGCCCATGTTGAAGGCGCTGCGCGCCAGCTCGCCCAGGCCCTTCACGGCGCCACGGCGGCGGACCTTCGCCCTTTCCCGACCGCTGGTCGCGTCCTCGGCCTCGCGTTCGGTGGAATAGGCCCGATTTTCCGCGCCGTGCTCCTTTTCCAGCAGCAGCGCCGCGTCCAGCATCTCCCATTCGCAGGCCTCCAGGGCCGTCTTGGCCTCCTCCAGGCTCACGTTCATCTTCTCAGCCAGCTTCTCAGCCATTTCATAATGTGTCATTTGTTTGCCCTCCGTTTGTTTTGATGGGCCCATTATAACGCCCAAAAATGAAATGCCAAGAAAAATGGATTAGAGAAAGATTAGAAAAATCTGATTTATCGATGAGACGACAAATCAGATTCTTCACACTCAATTATACCGGTTCTTCGCGAAGCGCCAGCCGTCGCGGCACATGTCGTCGATGTTCTTCGCGGCGTGCCAATGCAGCAGATTCGCGGCCTTGTCGGTCTCGGCGTAGCACTCGGCGATGTCGCCCGCGCGGCGCGCGGCGATGCGATAGGGAATCTCGTGGCCGCAGGCCTTTTCAAAGGCGTGGACGATCTCCAGCACGCTGGTGCCCTTGCCGGTGCCCAGGTTGACGGCCTCCGCGCCGGGATGATCCTTCACATACTCCAGCGCCGCCAGGTGGCCCAGCGCCAGATCGACCACGTGGATGTAGTCGCGCACGCCGGTGCCGTCCGGGGTATCGTAGTCGTCGCCGAACACCGTCAGCTGCTTGAGCCGCCCGGCGGCCACCTGGGCCACATAGGGCAGCAGGTTGTTGGGAATGCCGTTGGGATCCTCGCCGATCAGGCCGCTCTCATGCGCCCCGATGGGGTTGAAGTACCTGAGCAGGCATATCTTCCACTCCGGGTCGGCCACGGCCAGATCCCTGAGCATCTGCTCGATCATCACCTTGGTGTAGCCGTAGGGATTGGTGGCGGAGGTGGGCATGGTCTCGTTGAAGGGAACGGGGTTGTTCATGCCGTACACCGTGGCGGAGGAGGAGAACACGAACTGCTTCACGCCGTGGGCGCGCATAACCTCGGCCAGCACGATGAAGCCATAGAGGTTGTTGTCGTAGTATTCCAGGGGCTTCTGCACCGATTCGCCCACGGCCTTGAGGCCCGCGAAGTGGATCACCGCGTCGATCTTGTGCTCGGTGAAGGGCACGTCCAGCGCCGCGCGGTCCCGAAGGTCCGCCTCGTAGAAGGCAAAGTCCTTGCCGATGATGGTGCGGATGGCGTCCAGCGCCTCCGGCTTGGAATTGACGAAGTTATCCACGATGACGACCTCGTAGCCCGCGTTCAGCAGCTCCACGCAGGTGTGGCTGCCGATATAACCGGCGCCGCCGGTGACAAGAACCTTCATATTGTTGACCTCCTATGCGATTAAAGTTCTCTGCGCCCCTCAAACGCCCGCAGCAGCGTCACCTCGTCGGTGTATTCCAATTCGCCGCCGATGGGCACGCCGTGGGCGATGCGGGTCACCTTCACGCCCATGGGCTTGATCAGTCGGGAGATGTAGGCCGCGGTGGCCTCGCCCTCCACGTCCGGGTTGGTGGCCAGCACGACCTCCTGAATCTCGCCCCCGGCAAGCCGGCTCATCAGCTCGCGGATGCGGATGTCGTCGGGCCCGACACCGTCCATCGGGGAAATGACCCCGTGCAGCACGTGGTACAGGCCGTTGTACTCCCGCATGCGCTCCATGGCGTTCACGTCCCTGGGGTCGCGCACCACGCAAACGATATCCCGCCGCCGGTTGCCGTCGGCGCAGATGGCGCAGGGATCGGTATCGGTATAATTGCCGCAGATGGGGCAGAAGTGAATCTGCTTTTTGCCGTTGAATATGGCGACCGCCAGCTCCCGCACCTGCTCCTCCGGCAAGGCGATAATGTGATAGGCCAGGCGCTGGGCCGTCTTGCGGCCCACGCCCGGCAGCTTCGACAGCTGGTTTACCAGCTTGGCGATCGCCTCGATTTCAGCCATAAATCAGAACAGACCCGGCATGTTCAAGCCGCCGGTCAGCTTGCTCATTTCGCGCTCGGTGGTATCGTTGGCGGTGCGCAGCGCCTCATTCACGGCGGCGAGCACCAGATCCTGGAGCATCTCCACGTCGTCGGGATCCACCGCTTCGGGCTTGATCTCGATGGAAACCAGCTCCTTCTTGCCGGAGACCTTCACGGTCACCATGCCGCCGCCGGCGCTGGCCTCGTACTCCTTCGCCTCCAGCTCCTCCTGCATCTTCGCCATCTGCTGTTGCAGCTTCTGCGCCTGGCGGGCCAGCTGCTGCATATTGCCGCCGCCCATCATGCCGGGAAATCCGCCTCTTGCCATAGTGTCTACCGTCCTTTCCCGCGCGTCTCCGCGCCGTTCCTATCTTTGGGTGGGCGCGTTTCGCGCCCGCAAACTTTCACAGGATAATTATAACATAAAAACAATGGGGGCGCAAG
>JAFVBK010000197.1 GCA_017480045.1 Clostridia bacterium | reverse complement strand
TCCATCGCGTCGATGTCGTTCAGCCTCTTGATGCGGGTCTGCATGGTGCGGAAGTTGGTCAGGGTGCCGCCCAGCCAGCGGTTGTTCACATAGAACATGCCGCAGCGCTTGGCCTCGACCTCGATGCTCTTCTGCGCCTGCTTCTTGGTGCCGACGAACAGAATGCTCTTGCCCTCCAGCGCGACGTCGCGCACTAACATGTAGGCCTCGTCGATCTTGCGAACGGTCTTCTGCAGGTCGATGATGTAGATGCCGTTGCGCTCGGTGAAGATGTACTGAGCCATCTTCGGGTTCCAGCGGCGGGTCTGATGGCCGAAATGTACGCCGGCCTCCAGCAGCTGCTTCATGGAAATGACTGCCATATTGGGGTTCCGTCCTTGTTTTTTCCACCATCCGCTTCAACTCCGCCCGGCACCATGAGCAAACCGTGTTTGCCCTACGGTCAACCGCCGCGCGAATCGGCAGAAGTGCGTTTTACCGAAGAATTATAACACAAATCACCCCTCGTATTCAAGGGGTGATTGGACTGATAAAGGTTAAAGTTTTGTGAGCGCGGAGGCGTTGAGCGTGGCGCGGCGCGAAACCGCCGATTGCGCGCGCCACAGGCCACACTCTAGTCTACGCCCTTCAGCGCCTCCACCATGTCGATTTTGCGGTTCTTGCGGGCCACGATCAGGCCCACGAACAGCGATACGCCGAAGGTGAGGGCGACGCTGACGGCATAGGTCGCTGGCCCGATCATCATCTTGAGCTCGTACTCGCCGGCCAGCTCCTTGATCAGCGCGTCCAGCGTCAGGATGCCCGCCGGAATGCCCAGCGCCACGCCGAGCACCGTCAGCCACAGGTTCTGGCTGATCAGCAGCCGGCCGACGTCTCTGTCCTTGAAGCCCAGCACCTTGAGGGTAGCCAGCTCGCGGCTGCGCTCGATGTAGCTCATCAGGCCCAGGTTGTACAGCACCACGCTGCCCAGGATCACCGCGGCCGCCACCAACAGCACGATCATCAGGTCCATGATCTCCATAAAGGAATCATAGGTCTCCATGATCGCCGCGTGGCTCTGGGTGCTGGCGATGAGGTCGCTCTCGCCAATCTCGGAAGCGGGCGCGTCGGTGTAGATGGTGGTGATGGTGTAGGGAATGCCCATCTCGTCCGCGTAGGCGCGGCTCATCACCAGGTTTTCCGTCATCACGCTGCGCAGCACGCCGATCACCTTGACCGAGTAGGTCTCGGAGCCGCCGTAGGGAGAGAATTCCACCGTGTCGCCCACCTGAATGTCCTCCGCCAGGCGCGTGCAGATGTAGGCGCCGTCGTCGGTCAGGGGCGTTATGCGGTTGTCCTCGTCGATAAAGCGATACTTGCCGTGGGGCACGTCGTAGACCTGCAGCATGACTGTCCTGCCGCCCATGCTGATGCCGGAGGCCGCCATCCAGTCGCCATCCAGTTCGTCGGCCAGGGCCTGCGCCTGTTCGTTGGAGCTGTTTTCGCCCAGGGCCACCTGGGTCACGTAGTTGGACACGTCCTCGTCGATGGTCTTCAAAAAGCCGTTCATCGTGTCCCGCATGCCCAGACCGCCCACCAGCAGCAGCATGCAGCCCACGATGCCGATCAGCGTCATCGCCGAGCGGGATTTGTGGCGCAGCACGTCGCGCAGATTCCAGCGGGTGCCGAAGTCCAGCTTCTTCCAGAGCGGGGTCTTTTCCAGCGCGATGTTGCGCATCTTCTTGGGCACGTAGGGCCGCAGCGCGTCGGCGGCGGTGCCCGCGAGCATCTTGCGCACGGAAAGGAAGCTGATGAAGGTCAGGAAGGCCACGATCAGGGCGATCACGACGGCGCAGAAGCCGGGCATGGCCAGCTCCCAGCGGGGCATGTCGAAGTAGGTGCCCATCATGCCGGCGGGATTCATGATCATCCAGCAGATGCCGTAGCCCAGCGCCACGCCCAGCACCGTGCCGATCAGGCCGATGGTGAAGCCGTAGGCGGTGTAGTGCCACAGGATCTGACGATCCTTGAAGCCCAGGGCCTTGAGCGTGCCGATCTGCCGCTTTTCATTGGCGGTGATGCGGTGCATGGTGGTGATCATGGCCAGCAGCGCGATGGCGAGGAACAGCACGGGCAGAATGCCGCCCATGGCCTTGCCCTCGTCCTCCTCGCCCATGGCCTCGCCATAGGAGGTGGTGTCCTCCTTCGGCACGACCATGATCGTCCTGCCGAGGGCCTGGGAGACGGCCGCCTCCATCTGCTCCTTGGTCATGGATGAGAGGATGTTGATCTGAGGGTAGAAATCCAGCACCACGATGGACTTATACTTCTTGGGAGAGATGTAGGCGAAGCCGAACTTGGTGTAGTCCGGCATCAGCTGGTTGTCGTCGCCGACGCAGATCAGCTGCTCGCCGGACTTCGCCAGACCCACCACCTCCGCGGTGATCCTGAAGCCACGGTAGGTGAGGGTCAGCGCGTCGCCGATGGAAATGCCGTTGGCCTCGGCGAAGCGGTCGGAGAGCCACAGGCCGTCGCCCTCCGGGTTGTAGTCCGCGCCGGCGGTGATCAGCATCGTGGAGACGGTGTAGTCCTCAGAGACGTTCAGGCTCAGCGACTGCTCCGTATCCTGGATGCCCACGTTTACCGACAGGCCCCGCGAGGCCGCGTCGATGCCGTCGACCGCCTTCAGGGCCTCGATGTCGCCCTTGGAGAAGCCGGCCTCGGAATAGAGGTGGAAGTCCGCCAGCTTGGTCTCTTCAAAGAAGCTGGAGGTGTTCACCTCGATGCTGTACCACTCCATGTTGAAGCCCAGGAATATGCCCACGCCCAGCGCCACCATGATGATCATGGAGATGAACTGGGCTTTGTATTGCCAGGCCGTTCTGAACAGCTTGCGCTTCAGCATTACCAATCCACCTCTTCCGCCGCCATTGGGTTCGCCTGTTCCTCACAGGAGACGATCCTTCCGTTCTTGACGCGCACCACCACGTCCGCCATCTTCGCGATGTTTTGGTTGTGGGTGACGATGACGATGGTCTTGCCGAAATCCTGCGCCATGGAGAGCAGCAGCTTCAGCACCATCACGCCCGTCTCGGAGTCCAGCGCGCCGGTGGGTTCGTCGCACAGCAGGATCTGCGGGTTCTTCGCCAGCGCGCGGGCGATGGACACGCGCTGCTGTTCGCCGCCGGAGAGCTGGGCGGGGAACTGGTTCAGGTGGTCGGAAAGGCCCACCCGGTCGATCATCTCCCGCGCGCTCAGGGCATGGTCTGAAATCTGCTTCACCAGCGCCACGTTTTCATACACCGTCAGCGTGGGGATCAGATTGTAAAACTGAAACACAAAGCCAACCTTCGCGGCGCGGTAGCGGGCCAGCTCGTCGCTGGAATAGTGGGAGATGTCCTGACCGTCCACCAGGATGGTGCCGCCCGTGGGGCTGTCCAGCCCGCCCAACAGGTTTAACAGGGTGCTCTTGCCGGCGCCGCTGGGGCCCAGCACCACGATGAACTTGCCTTCGTCCAGGCTCAGATTGACGCCGTCCAGCGCCCGCAGCTCGTGGTCGCCGCTGGTGTATACGCGGGTGACGTTTTTGAATTCCACAATCGACATGGTATCGCTCCTTTGGTGAAAGATGCGGCATATGATATTAGTTATATCTAACCGATGACCTTATTATATGGGTGGCCGATGGGGCCTGTCAAGCGCGAACGGCGCAGAACGAGGTTAAGAGTTAATTAGAACTAATCGACGAAACCGCCGGCCAATTAGAATTTTATTAGAAATTCGCGGTCAAACGCGACATTGCTTGACTGAGCGCGGGGAAATCAGTTATACTATATGCAGGGCTTCTGACAAAAAACGGGAGAACGCGAATGACAATATTTGTTACGATTTGCAGCGTGATCGCGACGCTGTTTACCATTTACTATCTGTTTACCTCCTTTGCGGGTCTGCTGGTAAAAAAGCACAGCCCGATACCGCGACAGCCTGCGCGCAGCAGGATTGCCGCGGTCATTCCCGCGCGCAACGAGGGGGCGGTGATCGGCAAGCTGGTGGAATCGCTGCTGGCCCAGGCCTATCCCCGCGCGCTGTTCGATATCTACGTGGCGCCCAACAACTGTACCGACGACACCGAGGCCGTGGCGCGGGCGGCGGGGGCGAACATACTCCACGTGGAGGGGCCCATTCGAGCCAAGGGCGACGTGCTGCGTGGCGCGTTCGCCCAGCTCTCCGCCACCGGCAAATACGACGCCTACTGCGTGTTTGACGCGGACAATCTGGTGGAGAAAAACTTTTTCCAGGCGGTCAACGACGCGCTGGCCGCGGGCTATCAGGTGGGCCAGGGCTATCGCGACAGCAAAAACCCCTACGACGGTTGGGTGCCCGGCAGCCTGACTGCCTTTTATTGGTTCATGAGCCGCTTTTACAACGAGAGCCGCGCGCGGCTGGGCATGTCCTGCCACCTGAACGGTACGGGCATCATGGTGTCGGACGCGGTTATTCGCCAAATCGGCTGGGATACCCACACGCTCACCGAGGACCAGGAGTTTACCGCCCTGTGCGCGCTGAACGACATCAAGGTGGGCTGGATGCCGAACGCCCGCATCTACGACGAGCAGACCACGTCCTTCTGGGCCTCCTGCGTGCAGCGGCGGCGCTGGACGGCGGGCTCGATGCAGTGTATGCGCCGCTATGTGCCCCGGCTGGCGAAAAAGCACAGCGTTGCCTGCCTGGACATGATGATGCTGTTCCTGGGAAATCTGATGTGCATCATCGGACTGGTGCCCGGCATCGGCACGGCGCTGGGGCTGCTGCCCTTCTTCATCTCCCATCCCTGGCGCATATTGGCGCTGGTGCTGGTGGGAGGGGCGTACTATCTGGCCTGCTGCGGCGCGGCCGCGGTGATGTACCGGGCCGAGGGGCGGCTGAACCGGCGCAGTCTGCCGGGCGTCTTTGGCTTTCCGATCTTCATGGTTTCGTGGATGCCCATCAATATATTCGCGTGCCTGACGCCGCCGCCCCACTGGCGGGAGATCCGCCATACCCGCGGCATCGACCGGCCGGACGTGGAGGCCGAGGCGATTGCCGACAGGGAACCGGATGCCGGACAGTGACGGGAGCGCGCGCATGAAAATCACTTGGTTTGGCACGGCCTCTTTGGCCGTGGAGACGGAGCGGGGCCGACTGCTGATCGACCCCTTTTTTCCTTTTCATGGCAGTCCGACACGTGTGCCGCCGAACGCCTACGCGGGGTACGGTACCATCCTCGTCACCCACGGGCACTTCGACCATATCATGAGTCTGCCGGGGCTGGCGGCTGGAGGCGCGCGGCGCGTCTACGCCACGCGGACGCCGCTCAAGACACTCCGGCGGCTGGGCGTGGCCGAGGGACAGCTCAATAGAATCGCGCCGGGCGAAACGCTGAGCCTGGAGGGCATGCGGGTGTCGGTGTATCAGTCCCGCCACGTGCGCTACGATGGGCCCGTGCTGCGAAAGACGCTGATCAACCCGCGGATGCTGCGCCATGCCCGCAACCTGCCAAGGGCGATTTACGGCTTTCTGGCCTACCCCGAGGGCGGCGAGACCGTGGGCTTTCTGATCGAGGGGGAGGGGAAGCGCCTCTTCGCCATGGGCAGCCTGAATCTGGACGATCAGACCGACTACCCCACCGGCATGGACTTGCTTGCGCTGCCCTATCAGGGTACCAGCGACCTGCTGACGCCCGCCCTCGCGATCATCGACCGGCTGCGTCCGAAGGCGGTGCTGCTGGATCACTGCGACGACGCCTTCCCGCCCATCAGCAGCGCCATCGACACGACCGACATCGAGAGCCGTTTTGCCGGGACGTTGCCTGTCTATCGCCTGCAACCCGGAGAGAGTATGGGAATTTAGGAATGGGCGCGGAAGCTCATACTGCCCCTACGATCACCGCTTTTCATTCATCGACAGGAGGGTTTTGCCATGAAAAAACGCCTCTCCATCTTCCTGATCCTCTGCCTGCTCTCCGCCCTGCCAGGCTTTGCGGAGAGCGCTGTCGCGCCCAACTGGTACGAGGTGTTCGTGCGCTCCTGGCGGGATTCCGACGGCGACGGCCTGGGCGATCTGAACGGCCTGCGGGAGAAGCTGGACTACATCGAGGACATGGGCTGGCGCGGACTTTGGCTGATGCCGGTGATGCCCAGTCCCTCCTATCACAAGTACGACGTGACGGACTACAAGGCCGTCGACCCGGAGTATGGCACGCTGGCGGACATGCGGGCGCTGGTGGCGGCGTGCCACGAGCGCGACATCGAGGTGATCGTGGACATGCCCGTCAACCATACCTCTACCCGGCACCCGTGGTTCATCGCGGCGGCAGAGGGCCTGATCAGCGATGTGGGGTCGCCCTATACGGATTATTACAACTTCAATCGGACTGGCGGCAGCGGATACGCCTCTCTCGGAGAAACCGGCTGGTTTTATGAGGAACAGTTCACGGGCGGCGGCATGTCGGATTTAAATCTGGATAACCCCGACGTGCGCGAAGAAATTCGGGCTATCTTTGACTTCTGGCTCAACGACGTGGGCGTGGACGGCTTCCGGCTGGACGCCGTCACCAGCTATTACACCGGCGACGCCGGGGCCAATATCGCCTTTCTCGCGTGGATGAAGGATATCTGCGAGGCGCTGAAGCCCGGCGCGTATCTGGTGGGCGAGTGCTGGGCGAACCTGAACACCATCGCCGACTATTACGCCAGCGGCGTGGACAGTTTTTTCCTGTTTCCGGCGGCTCAGGCCGAGGGCTTCATCGCCGCCAGCCTTCGCGCCCGCAGCAACCCTGCGGAGAAGTTTGCCAAACAGTATGAAAAAGTGCTGGACGCCATTCCAGACGGCAGACTCGCGCCCTTTCTGTGCAATCACGATACCGGGCGCACGGTGGGCCTCGTGCAGGGGCGGAGCAACCCGGAAATCGCCAAGTTCGCCGAAGGCGTGCTGGGCATGCTGGGCGGCAGCGTGTTCACCTACTACGGCGAGGAGATCGGCATGGTGGGCAGCGGGGACGACCCCAACAAGCGGCTGGCCATGTATTGGAGCGACGGGGAGATGGCGGCGCAGCCGCCGGGAACCACCAGCGTGGAATATGCCTATCCCTCCGTGGCGGCGCAACAGGCCGACCCGGGTTCACTGCTCAATTACGTCAAGGCGGTCAATCGCGCGCGTTTGGAGAATCCGGCCATCGCGGATGGCGAAAACGCCTTCCTGCTTGCCGAGGGCAGCCTCTGCCTGATGCGGCGGGTGGTCGGGGATGAGGCGTGCCTAATCGCCGTCAACTTCTCATCAAAGGCGGCGGGCAGCGTCGATATGGAGGCCTGCGCGATCGCCGCCGACCTGGAGGTGGGAGAAGGCGCCGCGACGCTGGAGGCGTTGGACAGTGGCTGCCGGCTCACCCTGCCGCCCTATGGAATTGCGGTGCTGCGCCCCTCAGATGATAACTGAGGGGTTTCACATCTTGCGAAAATACCTTCACTTATAGTATAATGATTAGGAAAGCCAAAGGCTTTCCGGGTCGCCGGGCAAGGGAGCGAAGCGAGTTGCGCAGCGCGGCGACAATGACAGCATAATGATTAGGAAAGCCAAAGGCTTTCCGGGTCGCCGG
>JAFVBK010000196.1 GCA_017480045.1 Clostridia bacterium | reverse complement strand
TTTACTTTTGCGGGAATAGGCAGGACCGATAAAAATGGATGGGCCGGGGACGGGGATTTTTGGGGGTATGCTATCAGAACAGGAATCTTCGCGGGTTTCGCACATCGCGCGAAACCGCGCTTGATTGAACAGTTCTGAGAAGCATACCCCCGTGACATGGGGATCAGCGAGTCATGCGCACCGCGCTCGGAGAGCAGGAGTTAAATACCTCTCCGAGTCCGACAGCTCGAAGCTCGCTGTTCCCCCTCCCGCGCGGGCTTGAAGAATCGGAAAAAATGTGGTAGAGTGTTGCCATATAGGAGGCGCTTATGGAAAAGAGCTATACCGAAACCTTCGCGCTGCGCACCGGCATGTGCGACATGCAGGGCGCGTGGAAGCCGGGCGCGATACTGGAGAGCATGCAGGAGACGGCCACCGCGCACTGCAATCATCTGGGCCTGCCGCGCGCCGTGACCGACGGGCTGGGCATCGCATGGGTGCTGTCCCGGTCGCGGGTGGTGCTACACCGCGCGCCGAGGCTGGGAGAGACCGTCTCGGTGGAGACCTGGCCGCTGCCGCCAAAGCACCTTTTCTATCCCAGGATCAACGCCTTTCGGGACGCCGAGGGCAATGAAATCGGCGCGGCATCCAGCCTGTGGCTGTTGATGGATGTATCCACGCGGCGCGTGGTGAACAGCGAGGCCGTCCTGGCGCGACTGCCGGAAAACGCAGACATGCCCGCGGGCATTCCCCTGGGCGGGGCGCGGCCCCTGGCAGGCGCGGCCGAGGTGAGCACATTCCTGCCCCCCTATGCCGATTTTGATCTGAACGGCCACGTGAACAACACCAAGTATCTGGATTGGACCTGCAGCGCGCTGGGACATGGCACGATGGCGGAAAACCGCGTGGCGGAATTCAGCATTGGCTACGAGCGGGAGATTCGCCCGGATGAGGCGATTCGCACCGAACTGATCCGCCAGGGCGAGCGCTTCAGCTTCTGCGGCTTCGCGGAGGACAAGCGCTGCTTCTGCGTGTCGGGAATATTGGAGCGCCGATAGGCATGAATGAGGCCCGCGTTCGTTTGAAACGCGGGCTTCATTCATGCCTATACCACTTTGATTCCGTAAATCACGCTTCCCCTTGTGCCGACGACGATCATGTCTTCGAACACGGCGGGCGTACCCTCGATGTTGCCGTTTAGCTCGACGTTGGCGATTTCCTCGCCGGTGAGGCCGTCCAGCAGCCGCAGCACGCCGTTGCTGCTGCCCACCAGTACATAGCCCTTGCCGGAGGGCGCGTACAGGCAGGTGGGGGAGGACCAGCCGTAGCTGCCCAGCGACTTCGACCACGCCGTCTCGCCGGTGCGCTTGTTCAGCGCGTACAACATGCCGCGGGTATCTTCGGTGCGGCATATGTGGAAATATACCAGGTCCGAAAGGCTCTGCCGGCCCACCGCCGGGGTGGCGAAGCCGCCGCCGCCGTTCTCGTCGTTCTGGTAGATCGGGTCGGAATCCACCTGCCAGAGCAGTTCGCCGGTCAGCGCGTTCAGCTTGGTCATCTGGCTCCTGCCGCGGCTGCCGCGCTTGTCCACCTCATTGACGGCGTACAGCGCCACCAGGCAGTCGGACTCCGGCTCGATCACCAGGCTGGCGTCGGTGTCGTCCTTCATGTCGAAGCTCCACACCAGCGCCATGCTGTTCAGATCGACGCACTGTATGATGCCGGCGTTCGTGGCAAAGTAGGCGTAGCCGTTGTACACGGCCACGGAGTTCTCGGTGCCCAGCTTGCCGCCGGCGGTCTGCTGGTACACATAGCGCGTGATCGCGGGATCGACGGACACCTCGCCCGCGCTCTGGCGGGTGTTCAGCTTCACCTTGTAGAGCACGCCGTTTTCACCGGCGGTGATCATCGTATCCGTCGCGCCGTCGATCAGCGGCGAGCAGTCGAAGGCGAACCAATTTCGATGGGCGCGGGCGTCGCTGCCGTTCAGGAAGAACAGCTGCTTCTGGTCGATCAGGCTCCATATGCGGGTGCCGCAGGCCACGCGCTTGTCGCCCACCTCGTAGATGCCCTGACCGCAATAGAGGAGCGGCACGCCGCGGGGATCCACCGCCAGGCTGCCCTTGATGGGAGCGCCGATGTTGATGGCGCTTCGGGTCTCCTGTCCATCGGAGAGATCCAGAAAGTAGATGTGGCCGTCCAGCGTGGCGTAGATCACCTCCACCAGGCCGTCCTTGTCCCGCTTGGCGCGGTTGATGTTCATCTGGCGGCGCAGGTCGGCGGGCCAGCGCACCACGCTGGCCTGGCCGGTCCAGCCCACGCCGGTCCAGCTGTCCAGCCCGCTTATGCGCCGTTGCCAGGCGATGAACAGGCGCTGGGGGTTTTCGGGAATTTCGCCATACGCGCCGCCGTCGCGGTAGTTGCTGCCTCGGAAGGTGGTCACGCCCTCCAGCGCGGCGTATTCGGCGGAGGAGCCCATGTGTATTTCATCCTCGGCGGCGCTGGCTTCGACCGCCGCGTCGGCATAGACCTCGGTGGCGCTCACCAGCTGGTTGCTTGCGGGGTCGGCGTAGTCGACGGCAGCCGCGGCCATCTGGTGATAGACCGAGCCGTTCAGAGCGCTGGATTGCTTTTGGATCAGGTCTGGCACGGGCTCCAATGTAGCCGTGGGTTCAGGGGTGGCCGGGGCTTGTGTAATCAGGGGCGTGGCGGCGGGGGCCTGAGTGGCGGCGGGCGTCCCGGCAATCGCGGGCGCTTCCGTCGCCGCGTGGCGAGGCACTGTGCCCATTGCGTCCGTGCGCTCAATTTCCAGCGCGTCCAGCGGGGGCGCCGCGACCTCCACTTCCGGCGCAGGCCGGGCTGGCTTTGGCGTCAGCGCGGAGATCGCCCAAAGCGTGCCGCCGCCCAGCGCCGTCAAAAGGCATACCGAGGCCGCCGTGATGTTGACGAGCCGCTTTTTTCTGCGCTGCCTGGCCCTGATGGCGCCGCCGCGCTTCGCGTTTGCGGGGCGTCGAGCTTGAGATCTTTTATCGTTCATCGACATTTGTCATCCTGTTATCGAAAAAAAGTCATAATTCCAGCAAAATTCATTATACGATGGATGTGTGGTATCGCATTTACGAAAGTATTTCGATAGTATGACAACTGATGAAATAATCTTACCGCTTTCCAATTGCATGCCAACCTGATCTGTGATACAATAATAATTGAAAAGGTTTGCCTGCTTGCCAGACGCTGCCGCGCGTTTTTGGCGGTCTGGAATATGAAAGGAGCATGTGATATGAAGATGCGGATTCGGCTGTGGTCTGTCCTGCTGGCGCTGGCGCTGATCGTCCTGCCGCTGTCGGCTTCGGCGGAAGCAGAGGAGGAACCGACTGAGGCGGCGGCGTATTACGAATACGTCAGCCTGATCGATGGAAACAGGGTGGATTATTGCGGCGCGCTGTACAGCGATTCTATGCTTCTGGCGGACGCGGGGGGGGAGCTCCACCGATCTGGTAAAGGCTTCGGTGATGCTGTCCACGGCGGCCTACAAGCGCGGCGAGGTCGTTGATCTGCTGGCGGACGGAATGGGCTACCGCATCCTGGACAGCGGAGAAAGCTATACCATTGACCGCTCAATTGATTACAACGACATCGTGGCCTATACCATCGCGGAGAAGGACATTGCCGACTACCGCGTGTACTGCGTGGTTGTCCGGGGCACCGGGAAGAACGCCGAATGGTTCAGTGATTTCAACCTGGGCGAGAACAATGGCGGCAACCACCTGGGCTTCCATAAGGCCGCCGGGCAGGTGTGGGAGGAGCTGGAGCCGCTGCTGGCGAATGACGGCGCGGACGCCGCCCATCGCGTCGTGTGGGTTACGGGCCACAGCCGCGGCGCGGCGGTGTCCAATATCCTGGGCGCGTGGCTGAACCAGAGCAGCTATGTTCAGCGGCAGCACATGTTCTGCTATACCTTTGCCTGCCCCGCTGTGAGCAAGCAAGTCGTCAATTATTCAAACATTCACAATTTCAACAATCTGGGCGATGTGGTGACGGTTGTGCCGCTGGAGGATTGGGGCTACGGCCGTTACGGCGTTGACCACATCATCAACCCAAAGGGTCGCGCCAACACGCTTCGGCGATACGCTATGGCGGCCGGGCATGCCTATCGAGGCATGACCAATACGGACGGCGTCGTCGAGGCTTTGAAGACTCTCGTTCCTGAGGAGAGCGCCTATTATGACAATATGCGGCAGCTCCTGATTCTCTGTATTCCAAATTCCATGGCGGAAGAGGACAGTGTGGACTTCAATGTACTCGCCGAAAGGTGCCATCTTAAAGAGACGCTGACCATCGGTTTAATTGAAAGCGTTGTCCGAGGATCGGGGTTGAGCTACGTCAACAAGACGCTGCGGCAGACCCGAGAGGTCTATGACGATCTCATCTCCCAGATTGCCGAGGTGACGGCAAATTACGACCCGGAAAAGGGTCCGTTTCTGGAGCAAATCGGCAACGTGCTGGTTGGCACGCTATTGGCGGAGACTGGCGTGGTTGTAAACAACCTGACCACGCTCGGCCAGGCGCGCCAAAAGCTGGAGAAGGCCGTGGATTTCATGGACGACGCCTCGCAGCTGGCGAGCGGGGTGGTCGATGCGCTGTACCAATCTAACGGCGAGCTGTTGGATTCGATAGGAGACGCGCATGATTCCCCCATCTACAATGTGTGGGCCAACGACCAGTATTTCGGCTATCGCGGCTGGATTGAAAGCGACGCGACGGCGGCGCATCTTGCCGCGTCCAACGCGGAGATCACCAGCGTTGGAAAGAGCTGCTTTGCCAATTGCGCGCAGCTGGAGAGCCTGACCGGCCTCGACGCGCTGCGGGCGGTGGGCAACGAGGCCTTCGCGCAATCGGGCCTGAGGGGCACGCTGGAGCTGCCGGAGACGCTGGAATGGGTGGGCGATTCAGCCTTTGACGGCTGCGCCGGGCTGGACGTGCTCGCTCTGCCCGCGGGGCTGAAACACCTGGGTCATTTCGCTTTTAACGGCTGCGAAGGGCTGCGAACCGTGACGCTGCCCATTGAGCTTTCCATCAGCGAGGTATTCAACGGCTGTACGGGTGTCGAAACCATCTATTACCTGGCGGGGAGCGACGGCGTCATGCCCGATCGAAGCGCCGATTCGTCGCTTCCGGATGGAGAAGAGTGGTACGTTACTACCCTGGAGAACCAATCCTCCAACGCGCTAAAAGCGGTAGCGTTCGAGGAAGGCTGCACCCACATCGGCAATATGGCCTTTTTACCGGATGGCGAAGGCCGCTTGGAAGTGCTGATCTTGCCTACGACGCTGAAATCTATCGGCAATTTGGCGTTTAACGGACAGAGCGCGCTGGCCGTCCCGCTGGAATTTCCGGAGGGCTTTACCACGCTGGGAGAAGGCGCCTTCTACGAATCGGGCGTGACCGCCGTCACGCTGCCGGAGGGCGTGGAGGAAATTCCGGAAGCGTGCTTCTATAGCTGCACCGGGCTGGCGGAAATCCACTTGCCGGAGAGCTTGAAGCGCATCGGTTCCCTGGCGCTGACTGCCACGGCGATCGAGCGTCTCGACCTGCCCCGTGGCCTGGAGGCGATCGGGGAAGGGGCGTTTTCCAGTTGCGAGCAGCTGGCGGAGGTGTCCGCCCCGGCGGAGCTGGAGTGGAACTCCGCGGACGAGTATTTGAAGAGCGGCACGGTCAAGACGCTGCGCCTGCTGCGGGGCAGCGACGGCGTGATGCCGGATTATGATTCCCAACGGTCTATTGTGGAACGATTCAGTGCTGGCTCATTGGAAACGGTGGAATTCGAAGAGGGTATCACCCATGTGGGCGACTACGCTTTCTGGGCGACTTCGGGTGGGGCGCTGCGCGATGTGAAGCTGCCGTCCACCCTTCAATCCATTGGGGATGGCGCCTTTGCGGGTCATTCGTCTTTGAAGGGCATCGAGCTGCCAGAAGGATTGTCGAGCCTGGGCGCGTCGGCCTTTGCCAGGACGGGCCTGGAGACGCTGACGCTGCCTGCCGGACTGACCTATGTTGGCGCCTATTGCTTTGACGATGCGATCAACCTGCGCTATATCCGCTTCCTGGGGAACGCCCCGGCGTTTGGAACGCTGGATGATGAGCCGGGCGAAGCCTTCCCGGGGCTGATGGCCGAGGCGGTATATCCCGCCGCTGGCGCGGGCTGGACCGCTGCGGCCCGCGCCAGCGCCGGAGGCAACCTGTTCTGGCACCCGGACGAGCTTTCAACACTGACGTTGCCCAGCGGACTGCGCAAGATTGGCGAGGAGGCCTTCGTCGGCGTGGATGCCGGTCGCGTTGTCATTGCGGAGGGCACGACGTCCATCGACAGGCGCGCCTTTGCCGACATGAGCCAGCCCTGCGTGGTGTTTCACATTCCCGCCTCTGTCGAGCAGTTTGGCGAGGCTTGCCTGCCTTTCGGCAGCATCGTGTATACACCGGAGGGCAGCGCGGCATGGGAATGGTTCACCGAGCTGGGCGGGAACTACCTGTGCGTGCCCGAATCGTAATGGCGGTGATACAATAATTCGAAGACAGCGGGCCGGGAACGGAGGTTGACAGATGCGAATCATGCTGGCGGGCGTCAGCAGCGGCTGCGGCAAGACCACCGCGGCGCTGGCGCTGATGGCGGCGCTGCGGGCGCGGGGCATGGCGGTCGCGCCGTTCAAGGCCGGACCGGACTACATTGATCCAGGCTTTCATCAGGCGGCCTGCGGACGGATCTCCCACAACCTGGATGAGTGGCTGTGCGCGCCGGAGAGCATAAAACGCCTGCTGGCGCTGGGCGGCGCGGGCGCGGATATCTCTGTGATCGAGGGGGCCATGGGCCTTTACGACGGCCTGGGGGGCGGCTGCGAATGCAGCGCCTACGCCTTGGCGAAGCACACCGGCACGCCCGTCGTGCTGGTGGTGGACGCCTCCGGCAGCGCTGCCAGCGCCGCGGCCACGGCCCTGGGCTTTTTGAAATACCGCCCGGACAACACCGTCGCCGGGGTGCTCTTGAACCGCGTGTCGAGCCAGCGCCACTTTGAGCTGATCCGTGCGGCGATGGCGGATATTGGCTTTGGCTGCGTCGGCTGGCTGCCGAAGGACGCGGGCCTCGCCATGCCGAACCGGCATCTGGGGCTGGTGCCCGCGGAGGAGCGCCCGGAGGCGGAGGCGCAGATCGCGCGGGCGGCTTCGCTGCTTCAAATCGACCTGGACGCACTGCGAGCCATTGCGAAGGGCGCGACCGAAATCAAAGCGACGCCGTTCGAATATCCCCGGACGCTGGCCGGGAAGCGGATCGGCCTGGCGCGGGACGCCGCCTTTTCCTTCATCTATGAGGCGAATTTATTCGCGCTGCGGGCTATGGGCGCGGAGCTTGTCGAATGCTCGCCGCTCGGCGATGAGGCGCTGCCGGAAGGCCTGGACGCGCTGTATCTGCCGGGAGGGTTCCCGGAGGTGTTTGAGCGGGAGCTGACGGCCAACGCGTCGATGGCGCGGTCGGTGAGGGCCGCCGTGGAGGGCGGCATGCGGATCTACGCGGAGTGCGGCGGCATGCTGTATCTTGCGATGATCGGCGCGCTGCCGCTGCGCTGGAAGATGACGGAGCGGCTGCGGCGCTTCGGCTACGTCACCGTGACGGATGGCGACGGCCGCGCCTTCCCGGCCCACGAGTTTCACCATTCCGTGACGGAGCCCATCGCGCCGCTTCCCACCCGGTTTGAGGTCGTCAAGGGCGATGCCCACTACCGGGAGGGCTATGTATATCGGAATGTGCTGGCGGGCTATCCCCATCTCCATTTCTTCGATCGCCCGGAGCTGATTGAGAGGTTGTTTCAATGAGTATCACGCACGGCGGGGACGTGTGGCGGAGGGGCGCGCCCGAAAGCTGGCTGGATTTTTCCGCCAACCTGAACCCGGAGGGCCCGCCGGACTGGGTGCGCGCGGCGATGGCGGCGGGCCTTGAAAACGCGGCGTTCTACCCGGACCCGCGCTCGGAAGCGGCGCTGGCGGGGCTGAGCGCCCACCTGGCTATCCCGGCGGATTGCCTGCTGCCGGCGAACGGCGGCATCGAGGCGGCGGCCATCGCGGCGGGCATGTCGGAAAGGCATGTGATCGTCCAGCCCACCTTTCAGGAGTATGCTCGCCTGTGCCGCCAGCACAGGGACGCGTCATGGGATGGATTGAGGACGTACGCTCCCGAACCGGGGGAGTGTCTTTGGCTGTGCAACCCCAACAACCCCACCGGCGGGGCGCTGACCCGCGCCGAGGTTTTGGAGCTGCTTTCGCGGATGGAGGCCGCGGGCGGGCGCTTGATCGTGGACGAGGCGTTCGTCGGCTACTGCCCGGAGCACAGCGTCGTCGATGCCGTGTCTGCCCATCCGGCGCTGATCGTGCTGGGCTCGCTGACCAAGATTTTGACGATTCCCGGCGCGCGGCTGGGCTATCTGGCGGCGCATCCGTCGGTGATCGCCGGACTGAGGGACGGGCTGCCGCCCTGGCGGCTGAACTGTCTGGCGGACGCCGTGGCGGCGGCGCTGCCGGGACACGCGGCGGATTTTGAGCGCGTTTGGGCGCTGAACGCTCATCGGCGTGAAAAGCTTGCCGCCGCATTGGAGGCGCTGGGCGCACGGGTGTATCCCGGCGCGGCCAACTTCCTGCTGTGCGATTTTGGGCGGGACATGCGGCCCGCCATAGAGCGATTGAGGGAGCGGAGCGTCCTCGTCCGGCCCTGCGGCATGTTTCCCGGCCTCACCCATGGGCACCTTCGCCTGTGCGTGCGGACGGAGGCGGAGAACGCGCGGCTGATCGAGGCATTGAGGGAGGCGTGTGCGAAATGATTCAGGCATTGTTGACGATTGACGATATCGCGTCGAAAAATACGCCGGCGATCGTGGATTATCTGAAGGAAAAGGGCATACAGGCCCTGCTGTTCGCCTGGGGGCAGAACGTAGAGCGCAACTGGGACGAGGCCGTTTACGCGCTGAAGCGCGGCATGATCGTCGGGAATCACAGCTATTCCCATCCCGCGTTCTCATCGCTGTCCTTTGAGGCGGGCGTCGCGGAGATCGAAAGATGCGAGGCGCTGCTTGCGGAGCTGTACCGGTCGGCGGGCGTCGAGCGGCGCTACAGGCCCTTCCGCTTCCCCTACGGGGACAAGGGCGGGGCGAGCAAGGCGGCGTTTCAGGCCTATCTGGCGGAGAAGGGCTTCAACAAGGTAAAGGATACCGGGATTCCGTACCCGTGGTGGCGTGAAAGCGGGCTGGACAGGGACATAGACACCTTCTGGACCTATGATTTCGCGGAATACAACCTCCGTCCTGGCAGCGATTTCACCGAGGCGGACATCTGGCGCAGGATGCGCGACGCCAATCCGGGGTCGGGCGCGCCGCTGCTGGCGGAGGGCGGGCGCCACATACTGCTCCTGCACGCCCACGACGAGACCGAGGCCATGCTGCCCGGCTACTACAGGCTGTTCATCGATCACCTGCTGGAAAAAGGCGTGACCTTCATTAAGCCTGAGTTTTTCGAGCGGGAGCGGTGAGGAAGCTGTGATTCGCGCGGCGGGACGGAAGAGTCCGTTCCCGCCAAAGTGGCATCAAATCTATGGAGGCGTTGGGCCATGATTACGCTGAATTTATACTATACGGGCAATGCCGGTTCGGCAATGGAATTTGTGAGAGAGATGGAATCATCCGGAATCGCCGATCAAATCAGGCGGGAGCCGGGCAATCTTCGGTATGAATACTTTCAACCATTCAACGACCCCGAAACAATCCTGCTGGTTGATTCATGGGTGGACCAGGAGGCGATCGATATGCATCACGCTTCGCCGATGATGGCGGAGCTCGCCAGGCTCAGGGAGAAATACGATCTCCACATGAAGGTTGAGAGGTATGTTTCTGAAGCTTTGGGCGCGGATGAAAAATTCATTCGCGGCTAGCGACACAAATTCCAGCTTGGAGGTGCGCCATGCGCGGGAAATCCATCATGCTCCAGGGCACCGGCTCGTCGGTGGGCAAGTCCATGCTGTGCGCGGGGCTTTGCCGTGTGTTTAAGCAGGACGGCCTGCGCGTCGCGCCCTTCAAGAGCCAGAACATGGCGCTGAACAGCTTCGCCACCAGGGAGGGCCTTGAGATGGGGCGCGCCCAGGTGGCGCAGGCCCAGGCAGCGGGCGTGGAGCCCAGCGTGGA
This sequence comes from Clostridia bacterium, assembly GCA_017480045.1. Classification (GTDB taxonomy): domain Bacteria; phylum Bacillota; class Clostridia; order Christensenellales; family Aristaeellaceae; genus UBA2862. Next base: position 15,196 of record JAFVBK010000196.1, on the reverse strand, counting down.
GATGAACCCCATCCTATTGAAGCCCACCAGCGACAGAAGGAGCCAGGTCATCGCCATGGGCCGGCCCATCGGCAGCATGAGTGCCGCGGAATACCACAGCTACAAGCCGAACCTGCGCCAGCTGGTGAAGGACACCTATGACAGGCTTGAGGCGAAGTATGAGGCCGTGGTGATCGAGGGCGCGGGCAGCCCCGCGGAGATCAACCTGAGGGACGGCGACCTGGTGAACATGTGGATGGCGGAGGTTGCCGACGCGCCGGTGCTGCTGGTGGGCGACATCGACAAGGGCGGCGTGTTCGCCGCCCTGTACGGCACGGTGATGCTGCTGGAGCCGGCGGAGCGGGCGCGCGTCAAGGGCCTGATCATCAATAAATTCCGGGGCGACGTCTCCATTCTGGAACCGGGACTGCGCATGATCGAGGACCGGCTGGGCATCCCGGTGCTCGGCGTGGTGCCCTGGACGGACGCGGACATTGAGGACGAGGACAGCGCGTCCGGGCGGTTGAGCGGCATGGGCGGCGGTGGAGAGATCACCGTGGCGGTGGCGCGGCTGAGGCACATCAGCAACTTTACCGACTTCCAGGCGCTGTCGCTGCACCCTGGCGTGACGCTCAAATACGCGCTGAGGCCCGCGGATCTGGCGGACGCGGACGTGGTCATCCTGCCCGGCACCAAGAATACCATCGACGATCTGATCGACCTCAAGAACCGGGGCATGCTCGCGCCCATCGTGCGCCACGCCCGCGCGGGCAAGCTGCTGATCGGCGTCTGCGGCGGCTATCAGATGCTGGGCCAGACGCTGCGCGACCCTGAGGGCGTGGAATCCGCGGCGCGGGCGGCGGCGGGGCTGGGACTGATCGATATGGAGGTCTCCTTCACGCCGGAAAAGCGCACCGTGCAGGCGGTGGGCGCGCTCACGGGCGGCCCGGACTGGCTCGCGCCCCTGGAGGGGACGCGGATCGAGGGCTACGAGATTCACAGCGGGGCGAACGCCTTTGGACCGGGTGCTCAATTTTGGCTGGCCGACGCCGCGGATGGCGAGCCCCTGGGCGCCTGCAACGCCGCGGGCAACGTGCTGGGCACCTACCTGCACGGGCTGTTCGACGACGGCGCGCTGGCGGATGCCGTCGTGCGCCGGGCGCGGGCATTGAAGGGCCTGCCGGAGACGGACGCCGCCGCACAGGCCGCCGTCAACATGGCCGCCTATCGCGAGGCCCAGTTCGACAAGCTGGCGGACGTCGTGCGGGAGAGCCTGGACATGGCGGCCGTGTATCGGATACTGCGAGGTGAGGCGTGATGGGCGTTGCCTTAAGAGCAACGAGCCTGCCGCTGTTGCAGGGGCGGCGTTGCGCCGCCCGAAATCAGAACTTACAGAGGAGGCCCTAATGCCCACCCACATCTTTGCCCTGCTGGCCGGGGCGCTGCTGGACTTGATCGTCGGCGACCCGGAGTGGTTCCCGCACCCGGTTCGGATCATCGGCAGGTATATATCCTTCGCGGAGAGGGCGGCGAAGCGGGGTGATCCGCCCGCAAAAATCCTGCGCCGAAGGGCGATTTGGGTGGCGACCTCCACGGTGCTGTTGACAGCGGGCGCGACGGCGAGTATACTTTATCTGCTCAGGCTGTGGGGCTGCTGGCCGCGCTTTATCGGCATGGCGCTCATCAGCTGGACCTGCCTCTCCGCGCGGAATCTGGCAGACGAGGCCGAGGGCGTGCGCCGGGCGCTGGAGGAGTCGCTGGAGGCCGGTCGCAGGCAGGTGAGCCGCATCGTGGGAAGGGATACCGAGGCCCTCTCCCGCCGGGAGGTGCTCTGCGCTACCATCGAAACGGTGGCCGAGAACCTGACGGACGGCGTGATTTCCCCGATGCTGTATCTGGCCATCGGCGGGCCGGTGCTGGGCATGGCCTTCAAGGCCGCCAGCACGCTGGATTCCATGATCGGCTATCTGGACGAAAAATACCGGGACGTGGGCTGGTTCGCCGCGAAGGCGGACGACGCGTGGAACTACCTGCCCGCGCGGCTCACGGCGCTGATGATGTGCCTCGCGGCCTTTCCGCTGGGCCTGGACGGGCGGCGGGCCTTTGCCACCGTGCGACGGGACCACGCCAACCATCTCTCGCCCAACTGCGCCTGGAGCGAATCCGCGGCGGCGGGGGCGCTGGGCGTGCGGCTGGGCGGCGACCATGAATACTTTGGAAAGCGCGTGCATAAGCCCACCATCGGCGATGATTTGCGGCCGCCGGAGGGGTGGGACATCCGCCGCGTGAACCTGCTGATGTTTGCGTCTGCGGGGCTGACGCTGGCGCTGATCGCCTGCGCGGGACTGTTGATTGGATGAGAACGCGCGGTGCGAAGATATGGAGGGAATATACATGAACTACAGACGACTGGGCAGAACCAACCTGCAGGTCAGCGAAGTGGGCTTTGGCGGCGAGTGGCTGGAGCGCCACGACGAGGCCCATTCCATAGAATTGATCCGCCATGCCCATGAGCAGGGCGTCAACATCATCGATTGCTGGATGCCCGATCCCAAGAGCCGCGACATCATCGGCAAGGGCATCGCCAATTGCCGGGACGAGTGGCTTGTGCAGGGGCACATCGGTGCCACCTGGCAGAACGGACAGTATGTGCGCAGCCGGGACATGGCCTTCGTGAAGCCCGCCTTTGAGGATCTGCTCAACCGCATCGGCGGCGGCTATATCGATTTGGGCATGATCCACTACATCGATTCCGAGGCCGACTGGCGCGCCGCGATGGAGTCGGAGTACCTGGATTATGTGAAAAAGCTTCACGCCGACGGCATCATCCGTCACATCGGCCTGAGCACCCACAACCCCATCATGGCCCAGCGGGCGGTGGAGACGGGCTTTGTGGAGATGATCCTGTTCAGCATCAATCCGGCCTTTGACATGCACCCCGCCAGCGAAGACCTGATGGATCTGCTGAACGGCCATTTCGACGAATCCCTGAGCGGCATCGACCCGGAGCGGGCGGCCCTCTACCGCCTGTGCGAGGAAAGGGACGTGGGCATCACGGTGATGAAGGGCTTCTTCGGCGGCGCGCTGTTCGACGAAAAGCGCTCGCCCTTCGGCGTGACCTTCACTCCGGCGCAGCTGATCCACTACGCGCTGACCCGCCCGGCAGTGGCCTCTATCCTCTGCGGCTACGATACCGTCGAGCAGATCGATCAGGCCGTGGCCTATGAGACCGCCACGCCCGACGAGCGGGACTATGCCTCCGTCATCGCTGGCGCGCCGCTGCACGGCTATATGGGCCAGTGCACCTACTGCGGCCACTGCCAGCCCTGTCCGATGGAGATCGACATCGCCATGGTGAACAAGTTTTACGACCTGGCGGTGCAGCAGGACGCGCTGCCTCAGAGCCTGCGGGAGCACTATCGCGACTTGCCCCGCAACGCCGCCGACTGCGTGGGATGCCGGAGCTGCGAGCCCAACTGTCCCTTCGGCGTGAAGATCGCCGAGCGCATGGCGAAGGCCGCGGCGCTGTTCGGCTGAATCGCGGGGAAACAATCCCTGGAGGATATTTGTTATGAATAAGTATGATGTCATCATCATTGGCGCCGGCCCTGGCGGCATCTTTTCCGCCTGGGAGCTGACGCGCAAGCGCCCCGATTTGAAGGTGGCCGTGTTTGAGAGCGGCAACCCGCTGGACAGGCGCAAGTGCCCCATCGACGGCAAGAAGATCAAGAGCTGCGTGAAGTGCCCGACCTGCGCCATCATGAATGGCTTCGGCGGCGCGGGCGCCTTCTCCGACGGCAAATACAACATCACCAACGACTTCGGCGGCACGCTGTACGAGTACATCGGTCGGGACGAGGCCATGGAGCTGATGCGCTACGTGGACGAGATCAACGTCGCCAACGGCGGCGAGGGCACGTCGCTGTACTCCACGGCGGGCTCTCAGTTCAAGAAGCTGTGCATGCAGAACCGGCTGACGCTGCTGGAGGCGTCGGTTCGGCACCTGGGCACCGACATCAACTATGTGGTGCTGGGGAATCTCTACGAGCAGCTGAGGGAGAAGGTAGACTTCCACTTCAACGCGCAGGTGGAGGCCATCGAGGCCGTCGGCGCGGACGAGGGCTACCGGGTTCATTATGGCGAGGAAATCGCCGAGTGCCGCTGGTGCGTGGTGTCCGTGGGCCGAAGCGGCAGCGCGTGGATGGAGAAGGTGTGCGGGGAGCTGGGCATCGCGACGAAGTCCAACCGGGTGGATCTGGGCGTGCGGGTGGAGCTGCCCGCCGTGATCTTTGCCCACATCACCGACGAGCTGTACGAGAGCAAGATCGTGTATCGCACCGAGAAGTACGAGGATAACGTGCGCACCTTCTGCATGAATCCCCGCGGCATCGTGGTCAACGAGAACACCAACGGCATCGTCACCGTCAACGGCCACAGCTTTGAGGACGAGGGCCGCAAGACCGACAACACCAACTTCGCGCTGCTGGTGTCGAAGCACTTCTCCGAGCCCTTCCACGACTCGAACGGCTACGGCGAGAGCATCGTGCGCCTCTCCAACATGCTGGGCGGCGGCGCCATCGTGCAGCGCTTCGGCGATCTGGAGCGGGGTCGCCGCAGCACCCAGAAGCGCATCGACGAGGGCACCGTGAAGCCCACGCTGGCGGCGACCCCCGGCGATTTGAGCCTGGTGCTGCCCAAGCGCATACTGGACGGCATCATCGAGATGATTTACGCTCTGGACAAGATCGCCCCCGGCACCGCCAATGACGATACGCTGCTCTACGGCGTGGAAGTGAAGTTCTACAACATGGAAGTGGAGCTGGATTCTCACTTGGAGACCTGCCACAAGGGGCTGTATGTCATCGGCGACGGCAGCGGCGTGACCCACTCGCTGAGCCATGCCTCCGCCAGCGGCGTGTATGTGGCGCGGGAAATTGCCGAGCGGGCATAAATAAGAATTTGAAATCCGTTCTTGTTTCTCTTTCTGATCCCTTATGGGATTTCGATATGTAATGGGGACGCGATCTTTTGCGACGGGATTCCCCGCACAAAATCTTCAGCGCTTGTCCATGCTGCGGTCAAGCCGCCTCGATTTAATCGTGCCGGGGAACCCCGCCGCCGGGCGCAGGGGAACAGCGAAAGAGGCATGGTTCTATTGCCCTCCGGATAATTACCGCTTTACTCGCTGCTTTCCTCTTAAAAAGCGGCCCGCTGCAACAAACCATTAAAACGAGCGGCCTGTGCGCAGGCGCGAAGTTTCTTGGTTTTGGCAGCAGGCCGCCCAAAAGCGTTCTTCATACCTTTTGGATTTCCTCTCAAAACGGCATATATCCATGAAAAAAGCCGCCAAACGGCGGCTTTTCAACATATCCATATTACCTTTCCAGCTTGTAGATGCTGGCGCCGGTGAACAGGCAGTCGCTTCCGTAGACGCACGCGGAATACTCCAGCACGAAGTCCACGATTTGCTCGCCGTGCCAGTCTACTACGCCCTGCTGATCATCGGCGTTTTTCACGGTCAGGAAGTAGCCGTCGGAATCGGTCAGGCTGTTCTTGGTGGCGATTTCCTTCACGCCTTCAAGCGGGGTAACGACGCCGTCGGCGGCGATGATGGTTACTGTGCCGGTCAGGTCGGTGGCGCCCAGGGTGCAGCCGTAGTAATTCACGCTGTCCTTGGCGTACTGGATGGGGCAGGTCACGTTGCCCTCCAGATCGATAAAGCCCAGCTTGCCATCCTGTTCCACGCACACATAGCCGTCGTTGATGGGGCTCTTGTCGCCCCAGGTGTAGATGCGCTCGTACAGGGCGGGCACGGCCAGCGCACGGGCTTCCAGATCGTAGAGGCCTTCGGCGCTGGTCCCGTCTTCCTTGTTCACGGTCACCTTTACGTAATGGCCGTCGTACAGGCTGGAGGAGACGACGTTGAAGGAGGGCGCGCAAAGCTCCTCGCCCTGAGCGTTTAGAATGCCGTACAGGCGGGTGTCGCCGTCGTAGTAGGCGGTGTAGCCGTTGGCGATGCCGCTCAGGCTGGCATAGGTCTTATCGCTCAGCTTCTCGCCGGTGACGGCGGAATACAGCGCCTTGGGCGACAGCTCATTTTCACTGGTGATGATCAGCTCCGCGTCATACATGCTGGTCAGCAGGGTTTCGGCGGCGTTGAATTGAGCGTCGTAGGCGGTGATGCCGCCGTCCCAGTCCTCCACCAGCAGCCAGCCGCCGATGCCGGCCTCGCGGGCGCGACTGTACTGCTTGCGTTCAAGCGTGCCCGCCAGCCGCTGCTCCGGCAGGTAGTACACATCGTTGCGCACGATGGTGGCGTAATCGCTCTCGCCAAAGATCACGTTGTAGTCCGCCGCGTCCTTGTCGTCCGTGCCCTCCAGCACTACGCCGATGGCCCAGTTGGGGGAGACGACGGTGAAATCACTGTATTCGAAGGGCGTCAACGCTTCACCGGCGGTGGTCACCAGCGCGGAGTTGTTGAAGCCGCCCTCGTTGGTGGCCTCATAGTAGCCGTAGCTCACGTAGCTCAAATCGCCGAATTGAGCCTCTGCCAGCACGTTGCCCTCCAGATCCACCAGGCCCTCAAGGCGATCCTGGGTATAGATGAACGCGCCGGAATTCTCGGCGCCGCTGTCGGACATGCGCTCCGCTTCAAACAGCGGGCCGGTGACCTCCGCCAGCGCTGCCGCGCCCAGCAGCAGACACGCCAGAGCCAATGCCAGTATGCGCTTTGCCATGATGTATAACTTCCTTCCTGTCATGCGTTTTACAACCGCAATTATAGAAAAAATGAATAGCAAAGTCAACGGAGGATGTGTTATATCGCCGCTTGCGCCGCGAATTCAGGACTTAGGTAGCCGCTGACCAATTCCCGCATCGATCGGGCGGTGCTTGAATTAATCATCGTCTACTTAGTATTTCATGATCTTCGGCGCGCCCCAGGCGGCGATCTTATAGATCGGGTTTTCCAGGCGCTTTTTCACGTTGTCCAGCTGGTCGCGGATGTCGATGTGCTGGGGGCAGTGCCGTTCGCACTTGCCGCATTTCACGCACAGCCCGGCGTTGCTGCGCACCTTTCTGAGGGTGGTGCACATCATGTATTCCCGCATGCCGGTGAACATGCCGTCGGAAAAGCTTGCGTTGTAGGCGGCGAAGCAGGTGGGAATATCCACGCCCCTGGGGCAGGGCTGGCAATAGCCGCAGCCGGTGCAGCCCACCTTCGTGCTCTTGTGGATGGCGGCCAGCGCCCGGTCGTAGAGGGCGAGCTCGTCGGTTGAGAGCGCGCCCGGCAGGGCTTCCCCGGCAATGCGGCAGTTTTCCTCCACCTGGCTCACGTCGTTCATGCCGGAGAGCACCACCGTCACCTGGGGATGGTTCCAGATCCAGCGCAGGCCCCAATCCGCAGGGCTGCGCTTCGGCTCGGCGGCCTCGAACACCTTCTTTGCCGCCATGGGCAGGTTGCCCGCCAGCTTGCCGCCTCGAAGAGGCTCCATGATGATCACCGGCAGGCCCTTCTCGTGGGCGTAATTCAGCCCGTCGATGCCAGCCTGGCTGCGCTCGTCCATGTAGTTGAACTGAATCTGGCAGAAGTCCCAGTCGAAGGCGTCGATCAGGGCTTTGAATTGCAGCGTGCCGCCGTGAAAGGAGAAGCCCACGTTGCGGATGGCGCCGCTCGCTCGCTTCTCCGCCAGCCATTCCCGGATGCCCAGCGCGCACAGGCGCTCCCAGCTTTTCACGTCGTTGAGCATGTGCATCAGGTAGTAGTCCACATAATCGGTCCTGAGCCGGGAGAGCTCCTCGGCGAAGAAGCGCTCCGCGTCCTCGATCCGGTTCACCCGGTACTGGGGCAGCTTGGTGGCGATCTTGATCCGGTCGCGACAGCCGTAAGCCGTCACGAAATTGCCCAGGCACGCCTCGCTGCCGGGATAGATATAGGCGGTGTCGAAATAGTTGACGCCCTGCTCCAGAGCCAGGGCCATCTCACGGTTGGCTTTTTCCTGATCGATGGCGGCGCCGCGCTTGGTGAAGCGCATGCAGCCGAAGCCCAGCACTGACAGGGAATCGCCATTCTTGGGATTGTTGCGGTATTGCACGGGACGCTCCTTTCCATGGGTCGGGACGGGTTGCCTGTTTTCGACCATTATAAGGCATGGCGCGGGCAAATGCAATACCGCGTTTTTTGTCTCTTCAAATGCAGGCAACTGTCCTGATTGTGAAGATTTGTACACTTTTAGTCACATTGGGAAGGCCTTTACCCCTTGAAATACCATTTTCTGTATGTTAATATAAAATGGTAATATTATAAAGCGCGAAAATATAGTCTGCTTTATCCAATAGCAAATAAAGCGGAAAGGGGGTCAATATGAAGGTTGATTGGCTGAACCTCGATGGCCACAGCGCCGATTATCAGACGATCGTGGATCGCTTGAACGGTTCGCCCTTTGACGAGCTGGTGGAAATTGACCTCTGGCACGACCGCTGCCGCAACATCTACCATGTTGAGGGCAAGTATTTCGTGCCCTTTTTGGAAGGCGGCTGGGTCGAGCTGTATCGCTACGCCGCGGAGCATATGGTGCATCCATCGGATCGCGGCGCCTACTCGGCGCTGCTGGACCCGGACAAGCTGCAGGCGCGGCTGGAGACGGCGCAGTCGCCCGGCGTGCTGAGCGCGGAATTCCGCTATCGCACGATGGACGGCGGCTGGATATGGACGCGGCAGGTGATGGTCGCCGGCGCGCGCAACGGCCTGCCGGAGGGCGTCGTCTATTGCTACATCTATGATATCAGCATACAGAAGCAGCGCGAGCAGGGGCGCATCGGCAGCGCGGCGTCGAGCGCCGCGCTCGCTCGCCGCGACGATTTGACCGGCCTGCTGCTGGATCGCGAATTCTTCACCTTGGCCCAGAAGAAGCTGCCCACATTGGTGGGGCAGTGGTGTGTCGCGGCCGTGGACATCGAAAACTTCAAGCTGTTCTGCGACTGGCACGGTCAGCAGGTGGGGCACTTCCTGCTGGCGGAGATCGGCGAGATACTGCTGCGCGTGGAGCAGGAGACGGGCGGCCTGGCGGGCTATCGCGGCCAGGACGACTTTGCGCTGCTGGTGCCCTATGACATTCAGCGGTTGAACGCGCTGTTCAGCGAGCTGCAGGCGCTGATCGTCTCCCAAGGCGATTCCGTGGGCTTCCAGCCCATCTTCGGCCTCTGCATGGTGGAGGATGCCGCCGACGAGGTGATGGAGCTGTACAACCATGCCGCGCTGACCGCCGAGCAGATCAAGGGCGATTTCCGAAACCGCATTCGGGTGTACAATCCCGCCACCTACAAGCGCAATACCGAGGAATACAAGATCCTTTCGGAGTTCCAGCGCAGTCTGGAGAGCGGCGAGCTGTTCTTCTGCCTGCAGCCCCAGTGCCGCGTGTCTTCGGGCAACGTGGTGGGCGCGGAGGCGCTGGCCCGCTGGCGCACCAAGGACGGCAAGATGATCCCGCCCGCGCGGTTCGTGCCGATTCTGGAAAAGTATGGCATGGTCACGAACCTGGACAAGTTCATCTGGGAGAGCGTGTGCAGGTGGCTGCGCAAGTGGCTGGACGAGGGCCATACGGCTGTACCGATCTCGGTGAACGTCTCGCAGATCGACATCTTCACGGTGGATGTGCCGTCCTTCTTCAACGCGCTGCTGGAAAAATACCAGCTGCCCGCGCGGCTGATCAAGATCGAGATCACGGAGTCGGCCTACGTGGAGGACACGGCCATGGTCAGGGAGACCGCGCGCCGCCTGCGCAACGCGGGCTTCCTGGTGCTGATGGACGACTTTGGCAGCGGCTACTCCTCGCTGAACATGCTGCGCAGCCTGAATGTGGATGTCATCAAGCTGGACGCCCAGTTCCTGCACATCAGCGAAAACGAATCCCGCAAGGGCATCAGCATACTGGAATCCATCATCAACATGGCCAAGACCATGACCATCCCCGTCATCGTGGAGGGCGTGGAGACGCCGGAGCAGATCAACTTTTTGTCCGACCTGGGCTGCCGCTACATGCAGGGCTATTACTTCTATCGGCCCATGCCGGTGGAGGAATTTGAGGACCTGATCCGCGACGAAAGGCGCATTGATCTGCACGGCTTTGAGTTCAAGGCCAATGAGCAGATACATACTCGCGAGTTCCTGGATACCAACGTGTTCAACGACGCCATGCTGAACAACATCCTGGGGCCGGTGAGCATCTACCGCTGGAACGGCGACAATGTGGATATCATCCGCTACAACCAGCAGTTCTATCAGATGGTGGGCATCGAGACCGGCGATTTGAACGCCCGCCTGACGGGCATGCAGAGATATCTGTATCCGGACGACAGGCAGAAGCTGTTTGCCATGCTGGAGCGCGCCGCCCAGGACCGCCTGAACGGCTCGAAGGGTGTGCTGCGGGTGTACAAGCCCAGCGGCGTGATGGTGTGGATTTCGCTGCAGCTGTACTTCATGGAGGACAACGAGCAGGGCATGCACTTCTACGGCTCCGCCGAAGACGTGACCGAGATACAGTACGTGAACTCGGATTTGCCTGGCGGCTACTTCCGATGCGCGCTGAGCGGCGAGTTCCTGTACATCAGCCAGGGCTTTGAGGAGCTGGTGGGTTACACTGTCGAGGAGATCCGGGAGCAGTTCGGCAACGCGTATACCAACATGGTGCATCGCGACGATATAGAGCTGATGCGGGAGCGCGTCGCCGCGCTGAGGGCGGGCAAGCAGCCCCCAAATAAGCCCTATCGAATCAAGCGCAAGGACGGCGGCTTCATCTACGTGGTCAATCAGAGCCAGGTGGTGGAGCAGTCCGGCCAGATATGCTATAAGAGCGTGGCCATCGATGTGACGGATATGGTGAAGCTGCGCAATCAGATGCGACTGCTCAGCAAGTTCTCGTCGGACGACGTGGTGTTCGTGCGGCGCAAGGGCGAGGGCTTCAAGCACCGCGTGATCATACACGGCCTGGAGTCCAGGCTGGGCATATCCGCCAAGGCCTTTGAGAAGGCGCTGAACAGCGGGGAGCTGTACGGCTGGGTCGAGCCCAGGGAGGTCGCCGGACTGGCCGAGGTGACGCGCAACGCCATCCAGAACCAGGCGCCCTTTGAGTTTGACTTCACGCTGACCGTGCCCGGCGGCGAGCCGATGAAGCTGCACATGAAGACGGATTACGTCAGCGACAGGAGCAACAAGGTGGAGTATATCTGTATATTCAGGGAAGTATGACGTTTTAAACACAACAGCGCCGGCGCGGGAAACCCGCGCCGGCGCTTTATGCGATCGAATTCGAATTAGTCCAGGGTGATGCCGTCGATCGGAAGATCGAAGTAGGGCGCGGACTGGAATTCAGACTCGTGGAAGTAGCCGTCGGTGACATAGCCCGCGGCGACCTGGTGGGTCGCGGCGTTGAAGCCGCCGTTGGCGGTATCCTCAAGGTAATCCTCGGTCTGCACATACTCCTCGGCGGTCAGGCCGTTCACGGTGAAGGTGCTGGTGTCGAACACATGCAGCTCACCGGCCTTGAAGGCGGCGATGACCTCGTCCAGCTTCTCGGCGGTGCCCTCGGCGGCAACGTTCTCGTTCAGCTCGGTCAGCGCGACGGAGCCCTCGTTGAAGCCCTGGCTCCAGTCGGTCTCAAAGCTCTCGCCGGCGATGACGGACTCGATGGCATACTGCATGTAGGGCGCCCAGTCGATGCGGGAGGAGATCAGCCAGGTGTTGGCCTGCTTGCGGAAGGGCACGTTGTAGCCCACGTTCGGCACGCCGTTGTCCTCGCAGGCGGTGGGAGCGCCGATGGTGTCGGCATGCTCGCTCATCAGCACGCAGCCGCTGGCGATCAGCGCGGTGGCGGCTTCCTGCTCCAGCGCCTGGTCGCCCCAGGAGTTGGTGAACTTCACGGTCATCGTGGCGGAGGGGCACACGGTGCGAGCGCCCAGGAAGAAGGAGGTGTAGCCGCTGATAACCTCGGCATAGGGGAACGCGCCCACATAGCCGATCTTCGCGCCGTCCTCGGTGATGGCGCCGCTCTCGATCATCTCGTTCAGCTTCAGACCGGCGGCGACGCCAGCGGCGAAGCGGCCCTCGTAGATGGAGGCGAAGGCGTTGTGGTAGTTCTCCAGGCCAGCGCTCTGGGCCTTGGTGCCGGTGGCGTGGGAGAACTGAACCTCCGGGAACTCGGAAGCGGCCTGGATGATGTAGTCCTCATGGCCGAAGGAATCGGCGAAGACATACTGGCAGCCCATGTCCGCCAGGTCGGCGGCGGCGTCGTAGGCTTCCTGGCTCTCAGGGATGTTGGTCTTGATGATCAGCTGGCTCTCGTCGAGGCCGATGTTGGCCAGCGCGGCCTTCATGCTGTCGATGAAGTTGGCGTCGTAGCCCATGTTCTCGTCGTGCAGGCAGATCAGGCCGACCTTCACGTCTTCCTTCGCGATTTCCGCGGAGGCGACGGAGCACAGCAGCAGGGTCAGTACCAGGAGGACGGATGCGATTTTCTTCATGATCAATGTCTCCTTCTCTTTTTCACCCCCTTGCGGGGGCTTGTGAAGCCATCATACACAAAAAAAGTTACAACTGAACGCTGATATTGTAAATTGTGGGGAGAATTGCAATGAAAGTTCGGGTTTTGTGCCGGATTTGGTCGGAAATAATGCCCGACGGGGATGCCGGCGGGTAAATTCCCGAACATTTTAAATTCCGATTTGTCGCTTTGAGACAAATCAGAATTCACCACGCCTCCAACCGCTCTCCCTTCACCAGCCACGCCTTCCTGGCCAGCTTTGCCAGGGGATCGTCGGAGCGGGAATCGGAATAGAATTCGTCGATCCTTTCGCCGGGGAAGCGCGCCCGGAATCGGGACACCTTTTCCGGACCGTGGCAGTTGGGGCCGAGAAACAGGCCGGTATGCTTGTCCACCGGCGAGCCGATGACGCAGCGGATGCCGAGCCGCTGACAGGCGGGGCGGATCAGAAACTCCGGCGAGGCGGAGATCACCACGTCGTCGTCCCGATGCCGGGGCGGGTACCATGCCTTGACGCGGGTGAAATTGACCTTCCAAAAGGCGTCCACCGCCGCGTCGACATCGCCGATCAGCGTCAGGAAATGGAGCATGCGCTGCTTAAAGGCCTGCTTTTTGCGCAGCCTCAACAGGAACAGCAATCCGTTGACGGTCTGAGCGGGTATGTCCCGCCACATGCCGGGCCGATGGCGCAGGCACCAGGCGAAGAAGCGGGCGGTGCTGTCGCCCCGCAGAATGGTGTTGTCAAAATCGTAGACGTTCATCCTTGGCTCCTGAAATCTTCACTGGGAATGATTGGCATCGTCCGAACGGGCGATGGTGTATTATTCGCCTTCAGCCCGTCAAAATCCTGCGAAAAGCCTGGCAGACGCGCATTTTTGGCGGCTGTCCACATTCTTTCCGCAAATATGAAGCGGATTTTATTTGTACTTTGAGATTCTTTGGCGAGATTGAATTTATAACGTGGCGCTGATACAATAAGAGCACAGTATATCCGAATATTACATACATATTGGAGGTTTGTGAAATGAGCATGAAGAAGGCGATAGCCGCGCTGCTTGCGCTGTGCCTGATGCTGGGCGGGGCGATGGGCGCGCTGGCGGAGTCGGACGCGGCGAACGATCTGCTCGGCTTTTTCCTCGACGCCACCGCCCAGGATGCGCCCGCGGAGGCGGGCGGCTCCGATTCGAATGTGTATGAGGCCGAAGACCCATACGCCGGCGGCGAGATGCCCATCGTGGTCGACCAGCCCATCACGGCGGACGAGACCGCCGACGCGAGCCAGCTTGCCAACGACGAGCGCCTGATGGAGGCGTGGCAGAATATACTGCTGCTGGGCACGGATTCCCGCACCAGCGAGAAGGACGCCCGCACCGACACGATGATCGTGCTCTCCATCAATACCGAAACCAACGAGATCCGGCTGGCGTCTCTCATGCGCGATATATGGGTGAACATCCCCGGACACGGCGGCGGGAAGCTGAATGCGGCCTGTGTGTACGGCGGTCCGGAGCTGACCGTGCAATGCGTCAATGAAAACTTTGGTCTGAACATACAGTACTACGTGCTGGTAAACATGCAGTGTCTGGCGGCCATCGTGGACGGGCTGGGCGGCATCCGCATGGATGTCAGCGGCAGCGAGGCCAGCGCTATCAATAAGCTGTTCGCCGACGACCGCAATTCCCATGACGAAAACGTCTACTTCGCGGGCGACAACGTGTCCGCAGGTTCCCAGGTGCTGCTGAACGGCAAGCAGGCGCTGGCCTTTGCCCGAATTCGCAGTTTGGACAACGATTACGCCCGCACCGACCGCCAGCGCCAGGTGCTGGTGGTCATTGCCAAGCAGCTGCAGCAGCAGGATCTGCTGAGCCTGGCGGGCATCGTCACCGGCATGCTGCAATACGTGGAGACCAACCTGACCTTCGACGAGATCATGGCCATTGCCGGCGCCTGTCTGAATGCGGATCTGGACGGCCTGACTGAGCTGCGCCTGCCCGCGGAGGGCACCTATCAGGCCGGTACCTTCAGCGGCACCTGGTGCATCAAGCCCGATTTCGAGGCGAACGCCGCGCTGCTGCGCCGGTTTATTTTGGGAGAATAAGGAGAAACACATAAAGGTGCCGCGGCGACGCCTTTAAGCAGGCCAAGGAAGCGCGACACAGAAATGCGCTTCAGGCAAAGAGCTTCAAAACGGCCCTGACGGCATGCCCGTCAGGGCCGTTAAAGCTTATACCAAAGGATTCGCGAGGTGGAAGGGCCATATTTATGGAAGCGTCACGATAAACGTCGCGCTCTTGCCGTATTCGCTCTCGGCCCGGATGTGCCCCTTGTGCGCCTGGACGATGGTCCGGGCGATGGCGAGGCCCAGGCCGTTGCCGGCCACCTCGCTGTTGTGGGAGAGGTCTTCTCGATAGAAGCGATCGAAGATTTTTTCCAGGTTTTCCGGCGCGATACCCTGCCGGTGTTGTACACGGTGACCGTCGCTCCGCGCCCCTTTTGGGCGAGGGACAGCCGAATCGTGCCGCCGGCGTTGGAATATTTCAGCGCGTTGCTCAGCAGGATGACCGCCAGCTGCTGAAGCATGGCCTCGTCGCCCCGGCACAGGATGCCCTCGGGGATGTCCGTTTCCAGGGTTCGGCCCGCCTCAAACACGGTGCTCTCAAAGGGCAGCGCCACGCCCAGCA
>JAFVBK010000195.1 GCA_017480045.1 Clostridia bacterium | reverse complement strand
GGCGCCCGTCAGGCTGGCGCGCACCACCACGCAGTTTTCCTGCTGCAGGCGGCTGGTCTCGTCCAGGACCTCGCCGAAGTGCTGCAGGCGGCTGCGCATGGACTCGTCCAGGCGATCCGCGAAGCGCTGCATCACGGCGTCCATGAAGCGCATCTGCTCCTTGGTGGACACGTTCACGAAGTTCTTGAAGGACTGATTCAGCGGGTCGATCGCCTGGTGCACGGCGGCCGCGATGTTCTCGGTAAAGGCGCCGTTCAGGTCCTTCGCCATGGTCTGGATCAACGCGGTCTGCTCCTGCTGGTAGATGGCGATCTGGGTCATCGGATCGACGCTCAGCACGCCGGCATGGCGGCTCATCGCTCCATAGAAGGTCTTCAACGTGTGCTCGCTGGAACCGTAGACGGCGCGGGTAATCAGCGTAAACAGCACGCTGCCGACCACGCCGAAGATGGATGTGGTAAAGGCGTAGCGCATACCGGGAATCAGCGTGACGATGGATTGCTGCACCGCTGCGGAGTCGGTCATGTTGAAGCCGGAAAGGCCCTGCGCAAGACCAATCAGCGTGCCCAAAAAGCCCAGGGAGGTCATCAGTCCCGGCAGAGCGTCCGCGAACGAGGCCCGGCCCGGGCCGTACATCACGGTTTCCTCATTGATGTAGTCCTCCACGTTGCTGGCGTTGTGATATACGCCGTCCGCGAAAAACAGGTTGTTCAGGTATTCGCTCCAATGGGGATACAGCGCGCCCTTGCCCAGAAAATCGTCCTGCTGCCAGGCGTATTTCTTGTCTCCGTCAGACCGAATGCTGCGAATCGCCCGACGCAGCGTGCCCCGGGTGCGCATCACCGGCGCGATGCATCGGATCAGCCCCATCACAAAGAGCGCGACGATGCCGATGTAGACCAGTAGGTTAGAAACGCCGCTGAGCGCATTGGAAAAGAACGATTGAATAAAATCCATACGCACCTCCGGGTTGCTTGTGTTGATCGGAATATTCTCTGCTGAGACGCGAAACGCGCCCGTATGGTTCCATTGTCTTCCAGCCGGAGACCGCGAAAGCAGCCCATTCCCTCAGGGCTGGCGCGCTTTCCCCCGCCCTATATATACTTATTCAGCTATCAGTATAGCATTACAATGGAGAATAATTGAGTAGAAAACTAGACATAATCATGACAAATGGAGGCGGGCGCCACACCGACGCCCGCCTCCATTATTACTGCTTCCCGCTCCCCACGGTCTGCTTCATCATTTCCCATACAGCTGATACAGCAGCCAGCGCACCGGGCGGCAGGGCAGCAGGCTGTCCAACAGCACCAGGAATTTATAGGAAAAACCAATGGCATAATAGGGCTTCACGCGCCGCTTTTGCAGGGCGACCCGCACGATGGTTCGAGCGGCGGCTTCCGGCGTCATGCCGTTGGTCTCGTCCTTTTCCATCCGCGCCACAGAACGGGAAATGCGGCCCTGATACACGTCGTCGCCCTCGTTGTTCTTCTTGCGGGCGGCTGTAAAGCCAGTGTGAATATCGCCGGGCATGACGCTGGTCACCTGAATGCCGAAGGGATCGACCTCGTTGGCCAGGGCCATGGTCAGGGAGCGCACCGCGGCCTTCGAGATGGAATACCAGGCCTGGAACGGGATGGCAAACACGCCGGCAACGCTGCTGATGTTCACGATGCGGCCGCTCCCCGCCTCGCGCATATAGGGCAGCGCGGCGCGGATCATGTTGTCCATGCCAAACAGATTGACCTCCATCAGTCGATGGGCATCGGCGGGATCGGTAAACTCCATCGCGCCGGAGATGCCAAAGCCCGCGTTGTTGATCAGAATATCGATGCGTCCCTCCCGGGCGGCCACTTCGTCCACAGCGGCCCTGACGGCGGCGGCGTCAGTCACGTCCACGCTGATGTGATCGGGATCCGCTTCATTGGACCGGCGGCTGAACTCGTACACCTTGCAGCCCTGGCCCCGCAGCTGAGTGGCGACGGCCCTGCCGATGCCGCTGGTGCCGCCGGTAATGATGACGACCTTGCTCATATTATCAACCTCCGGAGATGAGCGATATTATGGTAATCATTATACACAATTTCGGCGGGGAAAGCTATCATTTTTTTGAGGCATTAGGCAACAGGCATAGGGCAGAGTGCCGCGAAGACTGGATTTGTTCAACAAAGCCTCCGGTTCTCGCGGACGAATCAGCAGGGCAATTCGCGGGAGATAAAGGTGATTACTGCACAAATCCCATTCTGCGCGGCATATTGACTAATGCCTGTCGCCTGCTCCCCATTGCCTATTTTCATGCAGGAAATCGCCCCCGGCCCGTCGAATACTGACCGCCGGAGGCGATAGATCCATGAATAAGAATACCCGCCGCGTCGCGGTCAGCGGCATGATGGTCGCGCTGGCTACGGCGATCCTGCTGATGGGCGGCGTGATTCCGGCGGCGACCTTTGTGGGCCCGGCGCTCGCGGGACTGATGCTGATCCCCGTGCTGGTCGAGGGCGGAACGCGCATGGCGCTGGGCGCGTGGCTGGCCGTCAGCGCCCTCGGCCTGATGTTGTGCGCGGACAAGGAAGCCGCTCTGCTATTCTCCTTTCTGGGCTATTACCCCGCCATCAAGTGGCGGCTGGACGCCAAGATAAAGCCCTGGCCCCGCCGGTTGGTCAAGCTGGC
>JAFVBK010000194.1 GCA_017480045.1 Clostridia bacterium | reverse complement strand
CCCACCGGGCAGCCGGCCACGCACGCGCCGCAATTCCGGCACATGTGGATGGTCTCCGGATTGTGGCAGAACAGGCAGTTGAAGGGACAGCCCTGAAAAAATATGGAGGTCCTGTTGCCGGGACCGTCCACATTTGAAAAGGGTATGATCTTGTTAACCGGCGCAGTCTTCATGGTGCTGAATCCTCCGGTCTAGGGCGTGGCCGCCGTCCTGAGCGCCCATGCCGTAGAGCGTGACCTGGTTGAGGGACTGCTTCTTCTGGCGCAGCTTTTCAATTTCGCTCTTCTTGACCAGATAGCCCGTCACGCGGACCACGTCGTTGTTCTCAAGATACCCGGAGAAGTATCTGAGCCCATTGGCCAGCGAGCCCTTGATGATGGGCAGCACCGCGTCCGGCGTCTTGAGGTAGGTCTCCTCAAACTTGAAGATGTCGCCGGTGCCGGTCGGGAAGTAGCGGTGGAAGCGCTCGTTGACCTCCAGCTGCTCCAGCATCGTCGGCTCCACGCCGATGGGAATGCGGGTGCCCGGAGAATCGTCCATGCCGTCGGTATCGATGCCCACCTGAGCGTGCAGGCGGTATCTGTGGCCGTAGGCGTCGCAGTAGGGGGCGACGTGCGCGCTCACCCGCTTTTCGATGGCGTCCATGATGCGCACGCCCAGGTCGGTGGCCGCCGGATTCATGCCGAAGCCCGCGCGCTTGTCGGCGATGCCGAGCAGATGGTTGCAGCACTCCGCCAGGCCCACCACGCCGAACATGCCGGTGAAGTTCTCCAGCTTCACGAAGCCCTCGGTGACCAGAAAGTTGGTCTTGAAGAAGGACGACTCCTCCACGATGAACTTCACGCGCTTGTCCATGTATTCCAGCTGCAGATCGATGTACTTCGGCAGCTCATTCTCCAGAAAGTCCTCCACGCTCTTTGCGTCGAGGGCGCACTCGTACAGCCTGAGCCTGGGCAGCGTGAACCCGCCGCCGGCGATGGACAGGCCGTTGTAGCAGGAGGCGATGGCATAGCGCTCGCCCCACTCCTTCACGAACATGCGATGGTTGGCGAAGGAGGGCTTGGCGGTCTTGAGCATGCATTTCACGCAGGCGAGCGCGAAATCGTCGCTGGTGCGCTCAGGATCGTAGCGCAGCGTCAGGTTCGGCACCGCCAGCTGCATCTCCTCCGTCAGCTCCAGCAGCAGCCGGCCGGTGACGGTATCCTCCGGGCCGATATCCGCGTGGACGAAGGAATCGGTCTGCACGCGGTCAATGTTGCGCAGGAACAGGCGCAGCACCTTCTTGGCGTATGTCCGGTCCTCCTTCAGCACAAAGGGCTCCAGCAGCTTGTCCAGATCGCCCAGATAGACGGGATAGGTGGTGATGGAGGGCACGTGGCAGTAGAAGATCTCCAGCACGTTCACCGCCTCCAGCAGATCCTTTGGCGGATCCAGCTCCAAAAACTGGCAGCCCTTTTCAAAGAGCAGCTCGTAGTCCGGGCAGATGTAGCGCGGCCTGAAGGGCATGACGCCCTCGTTCAGATCGCACAGCGCGCCCTTGCGCTTGGCCTCGTAGTATTCGTCGGAATAGCGCAGGCTGTCGTCCGTGCTCTCGCCCAGCCGGGCCAGATTTACCAGCTCCTGCCGGTAGGTCAGTGTGGGATCCTTTATGATATTCAGCGCCTCAGACACTTTCATGCCCTCCAATACAGCATTATGTAGTTTGGAAATTTTGTAACCATACATATTGTAGTCGATTTGCGGCGGGCTGTCAACCGCCCCGTTCGCGTTTCCGAGGCAAAAATCGATCGGATGACCCGCTGCCAAAATATCGCTTTTTTAACCTTTTCACGACATTTTTTTCAAAAAGCGGTTGACCATGAACCACAAATACATTAAAATAAATATGATAGCAACCATCACTGGGTGTATGCCACGGGCGCGTTGAGATCGCGATGGATCGAAGCGCCGCCCCTGCCCCGGAACATACGAAAAGGAGGCGGATTCCTTGTCAAAAGAGTATGTGGACATGACAAAGCCCGTCATCGAGATGCGCAACATCGTCAAGAAGTTCGGCGATTTTGTGGCCAACGACGGCATCAACCTCACCGTCCACAAGGGTGAAATCCACGCGATTCTGGGCGAAAACGGCGCGGGCAAGTCCACGCTGATGAATCAGCTGTACGGCCTGCTGAAGCCCACCTCCGGCGACATACTGGTCAACGGCAGCAAGATCGTGATGAACACCCCGCGCGACGCCATCAACGCCGGCATCGGCATGGTGCATCAGCACTTCATGCTGGTGCAGCCCTTTACGGTCACGGAAAACATCGTGCTGGGCACCGAGCCGGTCAAGGGCATCGCGCTGGACATGGCCACCGCGCGCAAAAACGTGGTGGATATCTCCGAGCGCTACGGCCTGTCCATCGACCCGGACGCGAAGATCGAGGACATCTCCGTGGGCATGCAGCAGCGCGTTGAGATTCTCAAGGCGCTCTACCGCGGCGCGGACATACTGATCCTGGACGAGCCCACCTCCTCCCTCACACCTCAGGAGATCGTCGAGCTGATCCAGATCATGCACAACCTGGTCAAGGACGGCAAGAGCATCATCCTCATCACCCACAAGCTGAAGGAGATCAAGGAGTCCGCGGACTTCTGCACGATCATCCGCATGGGCAAGTATATCGACACCGTGGATGTGGACAGCGTGGACGAGAACGATCTGGCCAGCCTGATGGTGGGCCGCAAGGTCACCTTCAAGGTGGACAAGCCCGAACAGGCGCCCGGCGCGCTGGTGCTGGACGTGAAGGATCTGCACGGCGTGGACTATCGCGGCGTGGAAATCCTGAAGGGGCTGAACCTGCAGGTGCACGCGGGCGAGATCGTGGGCATCGCGGGCATCGACGGCAACGGCCAGACCGAGCTGGTGGAGATACTCACCGGCCTGCGCAAGGGCACGAAGGGCGAGGCCACCGTCAACGGCGTCAGCATCTTCAACAAGAGCCCCTGGTTCGGCTTCACCCATGGCGTCTCCAGCATCCCCGCCGACCGGCAAAAGCACGGTCTCGTGCTGGATTTCTCCATCGAGGACAACCTGATTTTGCAGAATTACACCTCCGAGCCCTTCGCCGCGAAGGGCATTCTGCAGCGCAGCCCGATCTTCGAGCACGCCACGCAGTCCATCGAGAACTACGACATCCGCCCGAAGAACAGCGAGAAACGCCCGGCGGGCACCCTCTCCGGCGGCAACCAGCAGAAGGTCATCATCGCCCGCGAGGTGCAGAACGACAAGGATCTTTTGATCGCCGTCAATCCCACCCGCGGCTTGGACGTGGGCGCCATCGAATACGTGCACAAGTACATCGTCGATCAGCGCAACAAGGGCAAGGCCGTGCTGCTGGTCTCCTTCGAGCTGGATGAAATCATGAGTCTGTCCGACGTGATCGACGTCATCTTCGACGGCAAAATCGTCAGCTCCATTCCCGGCAGCGAAGCCAACGAGAACGACCTTGGCCTCATGATGGCAGGAGGTGAGCAGGCATGACCAAGAAAAAGAGCTTTCTGGATTTCGTCTCTGAAAACACGTTCATTCACATTCTGCTGTCCATCATACTGGGCTTTTTGATCGGCGCGATCTTCCTGGCCGTGATGGGCCTCTCCGTGGGTGAGGCCTACGGGCGGCTGATCAGCAGCGTGACGAGCCTCAAGGGCTTTTCCTACGTGATCGTGTATTCCGTGCCCTACATCGTGGCGGGCCTCTCGGTGGCCTTCTCGTTCAAGACGGGCGTGTTCAACATCGGCGCGGAGGGCCGGTGTGGGGGCGGCTCCATGGCCGCGGCGGTGGTGGGCATACTGCTGCCGAACCTGCCCAAGCCCGTGCTGATTCCCCTCTGCTTCCTCGCGGCCATGGTGGTCGGCGCCCTCTGGGGCACCATCGTGGCGCTGCTCAAGACCCGGTGGGGCATCAACGAGGTGTTGAGCATGATCATGTTCAACTGGATCGCCTTCTACCTTTCCAACTTCATCGCCGGCATCCCCGCCATCCACAGCGACGGCACCGCGGAGGCTACCAAGAACATCTCCGACAATGCCAGCATGCTGTTCTCCAAGGATTTTATCAAGCGCGTGGGCCTGGCCCCCACGGCAAACTGGGGCTTCATCGTCGCGATCGTGGCGATGCTGCTGGTCTGGTTCATCATTGAAAAGACCACCCTGGGCTACAGCCTGAAGGCCGTCGGCTCCAATCGCTTCGCCGCGGAATACGGCGGCATCAACGTGAACGGCTCCATCCTCACGGCGCTCGCCATCTCCGGCGCGCTGGCGGGGCTGGCCGGCGCGCTGCAGTTGATGGGCATGGGCAACCGCATCAGCATCTTCTCCTCTCAGGAGGGCTTCGGCTTCGCCGGCATCGTGGTGGCGCTGATGGGCTGCTCCAATCCCTTCGGCGTGTTTATCGCGGGCGTGTTCTACGGCGCGCTGATCTATGGCGGCAGCAAGCTGAATCTGGTGGGCGCGCCGACCCAGCTGATCAACGTCATCGTGGGCACCGTGGTGTTCTTCATCGCCATCTCAGTGATCTTCCGCAACCTGAAATATCTGAAGCGACAGCCCAAAGCGGCGGCGCTCCCAGCCAACGGCAACACCGGAAAGGAGGCGGGTAAGCAATGACCAGCCTGATCAACAGCCTCGGCATCATCCTCTATGCCACCCTGCTCTACACGCCCCCGCTGCTCTACGCCGCCCTCGGCTCCTGCTTCTCGGAGGTCTCCGGCGTGGTCAACATCGGCATCGAGGGCATGATGACCGCCGGCGCCTTCACCGGCACCGTGGTCGCCTACTTCACTGGCAGCCCACTGATCGGCTTCATCTGCGGCGGCCTCGCCGGCGCGCTGTTCGGCGCGCTGCACGCCCTGGCCACCGTGCGCCTGGGCGCGGATCAGACCATCGCCGGTACGGCCATCAATATGCTCGGCCCCGGCATCGTGATCATGATCGCCCGCGTCATGTTCAATTCCACCGACACCGAACCGCTGACCGCCGCCCAGAAGATCCCCAAGCTCTTCTCCGGCGTGTTCGACACCAGCACCGTCTGGGGGCGCTTCCTGGACAATGTGTTCGCCACCTACGCCTCCACCTACCTGGTGTTCGCGGCGGTGATCGTGGTGTGGTTCGTGTTCTATAAGACCCGCTTCGGCCTGCGACTGCGCGCCTGCGGCGAGCATCCCCAGGCCTGCGAAAACCTGGGCATCAACGTGCTGGCCATGCGCTTTCTGTGCGTGTGCATCTCCGGCTTCCTGGCCGGCCTCGGCGGCGCCTGCGTCACCATGGCCATCTCGGTGCAGTTCCGGCCCATCTCCATCGTCGGCCAGGGCTTCATCGCCATCGCCGCCGTCATCTTCGGCAAGTTCAGGCCCCAGGGCGCGCTGCTCGGCTGCCTGCTGTTCGGCCTGTGCTCCGGCTTGAAGGTAGTGCTTGGCGGCTCCTCCGGCGTGAACATGCAGCTGCTGTCGATGATCCCCTATGTCGTGACGGTGATCGTACTGATCCTGTTCGTGGGCAAATCCCACGTTCCCTCCGCAAACGGCAAGCCCTATATCAAGAGCAAGTGAGTTTTTCACTGCGAGATTCCCACGCGGGAGGCGGCATCGCCGCCTCCCGCTCCCTTTGCCGTCGAAGGCAATGCGGCGCTTCCAATCCGCCCGGTCGGGTCGCGTCGTTTCACTCTATCGCTTTACCATTCAAAACTGTTAAAAAAACATTTCCCGATTAAAACCGAATTGAAGCAGAAAGTTATTTACTTGCGGTCGAAAGTATGCTATAATGAAAGTGTATCCAGTATTCACATCATGTGGAAGTTTGGGAGGAATGTACTATGGGAAAGATGCTTAAGGAATTCAAAGAGTTTGCCATGAAGGGCAATGTCGTCGATCTGGCGATCGGCGTCATCATCGGCGGCGCGTTCGGCACCATCGTCACCAGCTTGGTCGAAGACCTGATCACCCCCCTGATCGGCGCGATCTTCGGACAGCCCGATTTCTCCGGCATCAAGGTCGGCCCCATCGCGCTGGGCAACTTCATCAACGCCGTCGTGAACTTCCTGATCATCGCCATTTGCCTGTTCGCGGTTGTGAAGGGCATCAACAAGCTGAAGAAGCCCGCTCCGGCTCCCAAGGCCGCGCGCAAGTGCCCCTTCTGCAAGAGCGAGATCGACGACGAGGCGACCCGCTGCCCGCACTGCACCTCCGAGCTGGCGAAGTAATTTCGCTGCTTCAGGTCATCGAACAACAACACAATATCGGCGTCGATCTGCGATTGACGCCGATATTCTTGGAATTGGGCACAATTAGCGGGCGGACCGCAAGGCGCGAAATCGAAGATTTCGCGGTCTGCTTTGTAGACAGACATGGTAAAATCAGAGATTCTGGCACCGCACCGGAGACCGCAGAGCATCGCCGGAAATCGTTCAATTGAGGGAAGCATGAGACGAACGCTGCAGGAAAAACTGAACGTCAAAAAGGCCGCACGGTTCGCGGTCGTGATCAACGCGCTGCAAATCGCGGCGATGGTCGCCGTGCTGCTCTACGCCGTATTGCGCGCCCGGCTGGAGGGGCGCGTGGTGGAGATCGGCGCCATCGCCGCCGCGCTGCTGATCGTGTCATGGGGCGCGGTACTGGATATTCGAGAGGCCCTGAGCGCCGGCAAAATCGCCGAGCAGGCCAGCATGCTGGAGGAGGCCTACGGCCAGCTGGAGGCCCTGAACGGCACGCTGCGCAAGCAGCGGCATGACTTTATGAACCACCTACAGGTGGTGTTTTCACTGCTGGAGCTCGACGATCCCGGCGAGGCAATGAAGTATGTGGAGAATGTCTACGGCGATATCAAAAAGACCGGCAGCGTGCTCAAGACCGCCATCCCCGCCGTAAACGCCCTGATCGCGGCCAAGCGTCAGGATTGCGCGGAGCGCGGCATCACACTGGATATCCACATCGCCGCGGGCTGGCGAGACATGCCGGTGCCCGGCTGGGAGATGTGCCGCGTGCTGGGCAATTTGATCGACAACGCCCGTGACGCGCTCGTCGAAGACGCGTCGAACGCCGATAAGCGCATCTCGCTGACCATCGACGAGACGCCTGGTGCCTACTGCTTTCGCGTGGAGAACAATGGCCCGGCCATTCCCCCCGCCATTCAGCGCAGCATCTTTCAGATGGGCTTCACCACCAAGAGCGACGGCCACGGCTCCGGGCTGAGCATCGTCGAGGAGATACTGAAGGAATACGGCGGTGAAATTCACGTGGAATCTGCCGAGGACGCCACGGCGTTTATCGGCAGCGTGCCAAAGCGGATGGATATTCGGGAGTCGGAACGGATCGAATAGCCCCGGCCCGATCAGGGATCAATTGAAACCGTACAGATCCTTTGCTTCGCTCAGGATGACGACGAAATGAAGCGCCGTCATCCTGAGCAAAGCGAAGGATCTTTTACTTTTGAATAGAAAATAGTATAGCACGCCTACAAATCGTGCTTTTGAATTGCGCATCGCGCCAACGCAATCAGCCCGCAGCCCACGGCATAGCAGACGATATCCGCCAGATCGAAGGTGCTGCCCAGCGCGATGCGCAGGACGCGGCTGTCCCGCACGAGCGGCAGGTTGGCCCAGCCGAGCCCCTGCATGCACTCTACTGCCGCGGCAAACAGGAATACCCACAGCGGCAGCCAAGCATCGTCCCGTGGCAGGCATATCCGCGCGAGAAGATACACCGCGACCACCGCCAGCACGTCCCCCACATAGGGCCTGATGAAGCGATCGTGGACATACCTTCCGATCAGAACTTCCAAACCGACTACGGTCGCAAACCCAACAACAAACCAAAGTCTATTTTTCATACGCAGCATCATTCAGACTGCGCGCCGGCAAAGCGCCGCAACGCGTCCAATACGTCCTCCCCGCGCTCCAGGGCGTTGATGGTTTCCCGAAAGCGAGAGGCGCCGCGCATGCCATGGACGTACCAGGCGATGTGCTTGCGCATCTGCAAAACCGCCAGCTTTTCGCCGCACAGCGCCTTTTCCAGCTCAAAATGGCGCATCGCCATGTCCACCCGCGCCTGGGGTGTCGGGGGTTCGGCGGTCTCCCCCCGCAGCGCGGCGGCGATCTCCCGGAATATCCAGGGGTTCCCCTGCGCCGCGCGGCCCACGATCACCGCGTCGCAGCCGGTCTCATCCAGCATTCTCAGGGCGTCCGCGCCGCCGCGCACATCGCCGTTGCCAAACACGGGCACCGTTACCGCCCGCTTCACATCCCGAATCACGCGCCAGTCCGCCCTGCCGGCGTACTGCTGCGCCCGCGTGCGGGCGTGCACGGCGATGGCTCGCGCGCCATTGTCCGCGCATATTTGGGCGACCTCCACGGCGTTGACGCTGTCCGCATCCCAGCCGGAACGGATCTTCGCGGTCACAGGCAGCGGCGTGGCGTCCGCAAGCGCGCGCACCACCGCGCCGATCTTCGCCGGTTCGCGCATCATGGCGCTGCCCTCGCCGTTGCCGGTGATCTTTGGCGCGGGACAGCCGAAGTTTAAATCAAAGAACTGAAAGCCCCGGTCCGCCAGCTGTCGGGCGGCTTCGGCGATGTATGCCGGTTCGCTGCCGAACAGCTGCAGGCCCACGACGCCCTCGCCGGGCAGTCGCGCCAGCAGGTCGTTGGCGGCGCGATTTTTGCCCTTTGAGAACACCCAGCCCTTGGCGGACAGCATCTCGCTGACGGCCCAGGCCGCGCCCTGCTCGTGGCAGAGCAGGCGCATCGCCGCGTCTGTGACGCCCGCCATGGGCGCCAGGCCCGCGCCCTTCGCGCTCAGCAAATCGGTTATTTCAAAAGCCATGTTTTTGCCTCCGAGCCTCTTTATCAGGGCCAGTATAGCAATTCGCGCTTCCTCCTGTCAATCGCAACCGCTTGAAATCCCCATCCAAATGGTGTTTTTGCTTGCATTTCACACATACAATCGTGTATAATAAGATAGCATAGTTTTATACCCGCCGCATAAGGTGAAGGGAACGTCCATTGCCGAAGCGGAGGGATGTCTATGAAGATTTCACGAAGCGCGAAGACCGCCGCGACCGTCCGCCCCGAAAGGCGCAGGCGGCGCAGCCTGCCGGCGCTGGAATGGGTGGAGGATGCCGCCGGTCAGTGCGCCCGCGCCACTGTCGTCGGCAGTCGGAGCCTGCTGGTGGAAAACCACACCGGCATATTGAGTTTTTCGGACGAACGCGTTCGCCTGAATACGGCCAGGGGGCCGCTCTGCGTATCCGGCAGCGATCTTACGCTGCGAGACGTGCGCCCCGGCGCGCTGATCGTCCGCGGCAGCATCAGCCGCGTGGAGCTGCCCTGCGTGGGAGGTGACGCGCCCGATGAGGGGTGATATCACCGTCCGAACGGAGTGCCTGATGCCGGAAAGGCTGTTGGAACGCGCGCTTTCTGAGGGTGCTCGATTTCACTCGGTGCGCCGGGAGGGCGCGCACGGCCTGCTCGTGGAGTGCGATGCCGCCAGCGCCGAAATCCTGCTGAATCAGTGCGCCCGCTTCAGGCTGCCGGCGCGGACGCTCGCCCGCCGGGGCAAGAGCGCGCTCGTCGCATATGCCAGACGCCGGATCACGCTGCCCGTGGGCATTCTGATGTGCGCCGCGCTCTGCTGGCTGTTTTTGGGGCGAATCTGGCTGATCGACGTGGCCTTTTCCGGCGAAACCGCCGCGCTGGGCGATCCCGCCGCGCTGCGGCAGGCCGTGGCGGCGGAGGGCATCCGCGCGGGCATGGAGCGCGGCATCGACCTGAATCTGCTCGGCCAGACGCTGCAGGCCGGCTCAGACGCCTACAGCTATGTGGGCGCGCATCTGCGAGGCATTCGGCTGCTGATCGAAGCCGTGCCGGAGACGCCTTCGCCCCCGCTCTACGACATCTCCGCCCCGCGGGATCTTGTATCGGATCGGGACGGCATCGTCCTCTCCGCCGTGGCGCGTTCGGGCGAATTGTGCGTGCAGCCGGGCGACGCGGTGCGCCGCGGCCAGCTGTTGATTCGAGGCGAGGAGCTCGCGAGCGCCGATGAGACCCACGCCATCGCCGCGCTGGGCGAGGTCCTGGTGCGCGCCTGGTTCGTGGGAGAAGCGAAGCTGCCGTTGTATGAGGTGCGCACGGCGTATACCGGGCGAAGCGCCGCCGCCGGCAACCTGCGCGCCCCGTGGCTGAGCCTGCCCATTACCGAGGGCGAGCGCTTCGCCGACCAGCTGGAGGAAACGGAGCGCCTGCCCATCGGCGGGCTGTTCATCCCGATCGAGATCGAGCGCGTCACCCGCCGGGAGGTGTCCCGGAGCGAGGTTCAGCGCGACCCAGGCCGGCTTCTCGCCCAGCTCGCGCCGCTGGCCTTCGCGGACGCCGCGCTTCACCTTGCGACGGATGGGCCGGAGGAGTTCGAAGTCATTCAAAGCTGGATCGACTATCAGGCGTCCGGCGGCAGCCTGTGCGCCAGAGCCGTCTACGAGATCAGCGCCAACGCCGCCGTGACGCGGGACGCGCTGCTGAAATACCACAGTAATTGATGAATCTTCGGCACTCCGTTGGCCGAGAATTATACAGGGAGGCTATGCAATTTTGGAGCACAATTCTGATTCCTACACCGAACGCATGAACGTGGACTCTCCGGAACAGTTTATCGGCATGTTTGGCATACGAGAGGAGAACATACCGCTGTTTCGGGAGGAGCTGGGCGTGGAAATCTTCGCCCACGGCGGCGAGATCACGCTGAGCGGCGAGCCGGAGAAGGTATCGCTGGCGCGGCTGACGCTGGAGAAGCTGAACGAAATCGTGCTGAGGGGCGAGACCGTGGACCGGACCCGCATTCGCTACGCCATCGAGCTGGCCGCCGAGGGCAAGGCCGACCGCATTGGCGAGATCATGCGCGATGTGATCGCCATCACCTACCGTGGCCGCCAGGTGAAGTGCAAGACGCTGGGACAAAAGCAGTACGTGGACGCCATCAAGGAGAACACCGCCACCTTCGCGGTAGGCCCCGCCGGCACGGGCAAGACCTATCTGGCCATCGCCATGGCCGTGGTGGTGCTGAAAAACAAGGAGATCGAGCGCATTATACTCACCCGCCCCGCCGTGGAGGCCGGTGAAAAGCTGGGCTTTCTGCCCGGCGACCTGGCTCAGAAGGTGGATCCCTATCTGCGCCCGCTCTACGACGCGCTGCACGAGATGCTGGGCGTCGACGCCTACCAGCGGCTGCTGGAGCGCGGCGCGGTAGAGGTAGCCCCGCTGGCCTACATGCGCGGGCGCACGCTGAACGACGCCTTCATCATTCTGGACGAGGCGCAGAACACCACCAGCGAGCAGATGAAGATGTTCCTGACCCGCATGGGCATGGGCTCCAAGATGGTCATCACCGGCGACGTCACCCAGATCGACCTGCCCAACGGCAAGCGCTCCGGCCTGGTGGAGGCGCTGGAGGTATTGAAGGGCGTCAACGACATCGGCATCGTGCAGCTTTCCCATCGAGACGTGGTGCGCCACGAGCTGGTGCAGGCCATTGTGCGCGCCTATGAAAAGCACGCGCAGAAGAACGAGCGAAGCGAACGCCGGCCCCGCGTTTTTCGGCCCTAGAGTGTGTTTCTCACCGTCAATGCCCAAAGTGGAATTTTGAAACACGCCTTCAAAGGAGAACCCCATGAAGAGAAAGAAGAGGATGGCGAGCGCCGCGCGCTTCGCCCCGGTGCTGAAAAACGCGCTGATCATCGCCGTCACCTATCTGCTGCTGTCGGCAATGCTGGTGCTGGGCGCCACCCCGGAGCAGCACGACATTCAGGTCGGCTCCCCCGCCCCCATGGACATACTGGCCACCAAGGACGTCAACGACGTGGTGACCACCGAGGAGCATCGCGAGGCCGCCGCCGCGCTGGTGGAGCCCAGCTACAGGAGCATCGACTTTTCTGTGGTGGGCGAGGTCTCCTCAAGCATGGAGGCCATGTTCAATCAATTGGTGTCCCTGCGGGAGGACGGCCATCCCGACCCCGCGGCCATCACCGACGCGGAGCTGAGCGCGCTCAACCAGACGCTGCCCGTCAGCGTCAGCCGCGAGGAATACGAGGCGCTGATGACCTGCGACGAGGACAACCTGAGCCATTTGGTCAACGACGCCATCATCAGCGTGCGCGACACGCTGAATTCCACGCTGCTGGAGGGGCAGGAGGGCGCGGCGGTCAACCGCCTCTCCCGCGCGCTGGCGGCGACCGGCTATCCCCTGCCGCTGGTTTCGCTGGCCACGGATGTCATCAGCGCGTGTATACGGCCCAACATGCTGATCGACGAGGAGATCACCGAGGCCAACCGCCAGAAGGCGCGGGATGCCGTCGAGATGGAGACCTGCGTGAAGGGCGAGGTCATCGTGCGCCGGGGCGAGATCGTGACGCTGGCGCAGTACACGATGCTCTCCTCCCTGGGGCTATTGAAGGAGGACTCGTTGGACGTGCCGCTGTTGCTGGGCAACGCGCTGATCGTGCTCCTGATCATGGCCTGCGCGGCGCTCTATCTGCGGCGCTATATCCGGCACAAACTGACGCCGAAATCGATACTGCTGCTGTGCCTGATCGCCGTGCTCGTCACCGGCCTGTGCCTGGCCTTCAGCCGCTGGAACGCCTACATGATGCCCATATCGCTGGGCCTCATGCTGGCGGCGCTGCTGTTTGACCAGCGCATGGCGCTGTATTTCAACATCGCGCTGGGCTTCCTCGCCTCGCTGCTGATGAACGCCGGCAGCGGCCTGTTCAGCGTCACCATGTTCTCCGTCATCCTGATGAGCATGATCGCCGGTCCCATCGTGCTGGCGGTGTTCTCCCGCAGCATGCAGCGCACGAGCACTCTGCTGGCCGGCGTGCTGGTCGGGCTTTCCAACTTTGTGTGCACGCTCTCCGTGGGCCTCATCAACAGCGCGGAGCTGGGCAGCGTATTGACCAACGCCCTGTGGGCCATGTCCAGCGGCATCATCAGCGCCATACTTTGCATCGGGTTGCAGCCGGTGCTGGAGGCGATCTTTAACCTGGCGACGAACAGCAAGCTCATCGAGCTCTCCAACCCCAATCAGCCGCTGCTGCGCCGGCTGCTGCTGGAGGCCCCCGGCACCTACCACCACTCCATCATCGTGGCAAACCTCGCCGAGGCCGCCGCCAGCGCCGTGGGCGGCAACGCCCTGCTGGCCCGCGTGGGCGCGTATTATCACGACGTGGGCAAGCTCAAGCGCCCCATCTACTTCAAGGAGAATCAGATGGGCGACAATCCCCACGACCGCACCGACCCGCGGGTCTCCGCGGCGATTCTCACGGCCCATCCCCGCGACGGCGCGGCGATGGCCCAGAAGGCCCGCATTCCGGAGCCGGTGCTGGAAATCATCCGCTAGCACCACGGCGATGGCATCGCGCTGTTCTTCTATGATAAGGCCGTGAAGCTCTACGGCGCGGAGCACGTGGACATCAACGCCTTCCGCTACGAGGGGCCCCGCCCGCGCACCAAGGAGGCAGCCTGCGTGATGCTGGCCGATACCATCGAGGCCGCGGCGCGCAGCTTGCCCGATCCCAGCCCGGAGAAGATCGACGCGCTGATCCACAAGCTGGTGCGCAGCAAGCTGAACGACGGCCAGCTGGACGAATCGGAACT
>JAFVBK010000193.1 GCA_017480045.1 Clostridia bacterium | reverse complement strand
GCCCGCAACCTGGTGGAGGACAACTTGAAGATCCTGATCATGGACGAGCCGACCTCCTCGCTGAGCGAGCAGGAGGTGGAGGCGCTTTTCAAGGTAATGCGGGATCTGCTTTCCAAAGGTACGGCGATCGTGTACATCTCCCACCGGCTGGAGGAGATCATGCGCATCGGCGACAACGTGACCATCTTCCGCAATGGCAAGCGGGTGGCTCACGAGGAGGTGAAGGACACCTCCGTTCCGCAGATCGTGCGCCACATGACCGGGCGCGATGCAGACTATACCCGGCACGACAGGCATTTGGACTACGAGAAGCTTGAAACGATTCTCGAAGTCGAGAACCTGACCCTGCCCAAGAAGGGCGGCGGGTATCTGCTCAAGGATGTGAGTTTCCAGCTCAAGAAGGGCGAGGTGCTGGGCATCTACGGCCTGATGGGCGCGGGCCGCACGGAGCTGGCCATGTCCATCTTCGGCCAGAGCTACGGCGTGAATTTCTCCGGCACGCTGAAGATCGACGGCAAGCCCGTGAAGCTGAAGAAGAGCGAGTCCGACGCCATCAAGCACAGGATCGCCTATGTCACCGAGGACAGAAAGGGCAACGGCCTGATCCTGTCCCAGTCCATCAAGGTGAATACCTCGTTGGCGAACCTGGACAGCCTGGCGCGACTGGGCGTGATCGATCAGGACCGGGAATACGCCGTGGCGGAGGAATACCGCGACAAGCTCAAGACCAAGACGCCTTCCGTGGAGCAGCTGGTGGGCAACCTCTCCGGCGGCAACCAGCAGAAGGTGCTGCTGGCGAAGTGGATGTTCGCCGAGCCGGACATCATGATCCTGGACGAGCCCACCCGCGGCATCGACGTCGGCGCCAAGTATGAAATTTACTGCATCATCAACGATCTGGCGGCGGCGGGCAAGTCCGTCATCATGATCTCCTCGGAGCTGCCTGAAGTGCTGGGCATGAGCGACAGGATTTACATCATGAACGCCAGCAAGATCGTGGGCGAGATGCCCGCCAGCGAGGCAACGCAGGAGAACATCATGGCGGCGATACTGAAATCAGGAAGGGGTGCGTGATGATGAAGGCGAACGCAGTGGGCGACTTCTTCAAGAAGTATACCATGGTGCTGGCCCTTGTGGTCGTGGCGATCTTCTTCTCGATTACCACGCAGGGCAGAATACTCTATCCGCAGAACATCAATAACCTCATCTCCCAGAACGGCTACGTGTTCGCGCTGGCGGCGGGCATGCTGCTGTGCATCCTCACCGGCGGCAACATCGATCTGTCCGTCGGCTCCGTCGTGTGCTTCACCGGCGCCATCGGCGCGGTGATGATGCAGGCGGGCATGAACGTGTGGGTGGCCGTGCTGGCGATGCTGGCGGTCGGCCTGCTGGTCGGCGCGTTCCAGGGCTTCTGGATCGCCTGGGTGAAGGTGCCCCCGTTCATCGCCACGCTGGCCGGCATGTATACCTTCCGCGGCCTCTCCAACGTGGTGCTGCAGGGCTACGCGGTGTCCATCACCAACAAGACCTTCCTGAACGTGTTCGGCGGCGGCGCGGACTGCTACGTGCCCAATTTCCTCGGCGGCGGCAGCCTGAACATGACCTGCATGCTGGCGGGTATCGTCATCGTGGCGATTTACGCGCTGATGACGGTGCGCAAGATCGCGGTGCAGAAGAAGATGGGCATCGCCCAGTCGATCACCGGCACGGTGATCCAGACCGTCATCATCGGCGTGGTGGCCCTGTGGCTGTTCTGGAAGCTGGCGCAGTACAAGGGCATTCCCACCGTGCTGATCTGGATCGCGCTGGTGCTGCTGGTCTACAACTACGTGACGAACCGCACGGCCATCGGCCGCCACCTCTACGCGGTGGGCGGCAACGAGAAGGCCACGCGCCTCTCCGGCGTCAATACCCCGCTGGTTTACTTCTTCGCCTATGCCAACATGGGCCTGCTGGCGGCGCTGGCGGGCATCCTGACCGTGGCGCGCGCCACCTCCGCCCAGCCCACCTACGGCCAGGGCTATGAGATGGACGCCATCGCCTCCTGCTTCATCGGCGGCGCTTCCGCCTACGGTGGCACGGGCAAGATCTCCGGCGTCATCATCGGCGCCACGCTGATGGGCATCATCAACCAGGGCATGAGCATCATGGGCATCGAGGCCAACTACCAGCGCGTGGTCAAGGGCATCGTGCTGCTGCTGGCCGTCATGTTCGACGTGCTGTCCAAGCGCGAGAAGAGATAAGGGAGGAGGACGACAATGAGTGCGAAAAACATAACCGCTGTATTGAAGAAGAATACGATGCTCATCGTTCTGGTGCTCGTGTACCTCTTCTTTGCGATCACAACGCAGGGCAGCATCTTTAAGCCGATGCAGTTCAACGCGCTGATTACGCAGAATGCCTACGTCTACATCCTCGCCTGCGGCATGCTGATGTGCATGCTCACCGGCGGCAACATCGACCTGTCCTGCGGCTCCTTCGTGTGTCTGCTGGGCGCTATCGGCGGCGTGCTGATGGTCATCAACAAGATGAACTCCGGTCTGGCCGTACTGATCCTGCTGCTGGTCGGCATCGCCTACGGCTGCGGCCTGGGCTATCTGATCGCCTATGTGCATATTCCGCCGTGGATCGCCACGCTGGCGGGCTATCTGGCCTTCCGCGGTTTGGGCACCTCCATACTGAGCGGCAATTCCTCCACCGGCTCCATTGCCCCCTTCCCGGATGATTTCCTGAAGATATTCTCCGGCAAGGTGTTCCAGACCAAGATGAGCGTGTTCAACGTGCCCTGCATGGTCGCGGGCATTGCGGCTGCTGTGATTGTGGTCGTCGCGATCTTCTGGTCCCGCGCCTCCCGCCTCAGGAAGGGCTATACGGCGGATTCCCTGACGGCGGCGCTGGTCAAGAGCGTGCTGGGCGCGGGCGTCATCCTGCTGTTCATGTACAAGCTGGCCAACGCGGGCGGCATCCCCACCGTGTTGATCTGGGTGGTGGCGGTGGTGCTGATCTACAGCTTCATCACCAGCAAGACCACCGTCGGCCGCCACTTCTACGTGGTGGGCGGCAACATGGAGGCCGCGCGCCTCTCCGGTGTGAATACCCGCAGGATCATGTTCCTGGCTTACCTGAACATGGCTGTGCTGACCGTGGTTTCCGCAATGACGGTCATGGCGCGCTTTACGGCGGCGAATTCCACCGCTGGCACCAACTTTGAGATGGACGCCATCTCCGCCTGCGTGGTGGGCGGCGTCTCCGCCAGCGGCGGCGCGGGCACCGTCATGGGCATGGTCATCGGCGCGACGCTGATCGGCGTCATCAACTTGGGCATGAGTCTGATGGGCATCGACGCCAACTTCCAGAAGGTGGTCAAGGGCGTGGTGCTGCTGGGCGCCGTGGCCTTCGACATCCTCTCCAAGAAGCGCGAATCTTAATGATTTAACAGGTTACCCCACCGTCCCGACGCAAAAACAGCGGCGGGACGGCTTTTTTTCGGGCAAAAAATTATTACAAAAGTATGACAAACAAAAATGTAACCGAGTATGTAACCATATAGTGGTATCATGAGAATGTAAAAGTGGGTATAGTAGGTGAAAGTAGTAAATTGTCACCGCAAATTGCCCGCAAAGGGAAGCGCGTTATTATAGTAGCGCGGCAGACGCGCGAAGCGCTGGAAGATGTTCGGCGGAAGGCCGAAAATCGCGATGTAATTTCTGTGTTGAATTCGGCATGCGAAGGAGATACGTTTTCGTAATATTTGGATTGAAGGGTAGAGCCGATGACGGATAAGGAGCTTCGTAAACTCAGGCGAGACGATTTGTTGCAGATTCTGATCAATCAGCAGCGCCAGATCGACGAACTGAGCGAAGCCTTGAACAAGGCGCAGGCGGCGCTGGAGCAGCGAAACATCGCGATCGAGCAATCGGGCTCCGTCGCGGAGGCCGCGCTGAAGCTGAACGGCGTGTTTGAAGCGGCGCAGGCCGCCGCCGACCAGTATGCGCAGCAGATGCGCGACCAGGCGGACGACATCCGCGCCCAGGCCGAGGCGGAGGCCGAAAAGTCGAAGCGCGTGTCAGAGGATGTGCTCAGCACCGCTCGCGCGGAGGCGGATCGCATTCTGCGCGAGGCCCGCGCTGAAGCCGGGCGCATCAAGGCCGAGGCGGGCGAGACGCGCCGGGATACCGGAGCGCAAGCGCCTCAGGCGGACGAAGCGTCTCAGCCGGAGGAGAGCAAGCGGCGCCGTGGCCTGCTGTGGAGGAACAGGAAGGCATGAAGCGTGTACTGACCGAAAACCTGACCGTGGAGCAGCTGGAGAGCGAGCTGCAGCGCGAGCGCCATCGGCGCAGCTATCGCAGCACCCTGCTGAGCACCATCAGCGCGCTGGTGATCGTGGCCGCGATCGCCGTGCTGGTCTCCATGCTGGCGCTGCCGGTGTTGCAGGTTGTGGGAGAGTCTATGACGCCGTCCATCTACCAGGGCGAGATCGTCGTGGCCCCCAAGGGGACCGCTTTCCAAAAGGGAGACGTCATCGCCTTCTACTACAACAACAAGATCCTGGTCAAGCGCGTGATCGCGAACGCGGGCGAGTGGGTGAACATCGATGCCGACGGCAATGTGTTCATCAACGACGTGCCGCTGGATGAGCCCTATGTGAGCGAAAAGGCCTTTGGCGATTGCAACATCACGCTGCCCTACCAGGTGCCGGATGGCAAAATTTTCGTGATGGGCGATCATCGCGCCACTTCCTCCGACAGCCGTAACACAGCCGTTGGCTGCGTGGCTCAGGAGCAGGTGGTGGGGCGCGTGGTGCTGCGGGTGTGGCCGCTGAACCGCTTCGGCGTCATCAAGTAGCCGCGGCGCGCCTATAGAGCAAGTAGAAAGAAACCGGGAAACCGATATAGTGAGGAAATGAAGCCATGAAGAAGATTGAGAGCTTTCAGGCCGAAACCTTTCTGAAGAATCGGAAAAGACATGAATATCTCCGACGGGGCGTGGCGTTCTTGTCGGCATTTGTGATGCTGTTTACGATGAACACGTTGAAGCAAAATGCCGATACGCTGGAGCGCGTTCCGATGTGCCACCTGGAGGAGCATGCGCATACCGCGGATTGCTATGACGCGGAGGGCGCGCTCATCTGCGGCAAGGAGGCGCACGAGCATACGGACGCCTGCTATCAGGAGCGACCGGTTTATGACGAGGAAGAGATCGATCTGGATGAGCTCGTCGAGGAGGTTGAGCTCGATCTCGCCGACGGCGCGCTGGATACCGAAGCGCTGGTCGAGGCGGAGGCCGAGATGGATGCCGCTGAGTGGACCTATTCGTTGGATGCCTCCGCGCTGCTGAGCGATATCGTCGCGGCGCTGGATATGCCCGTACGGCTGAGCGACGTCAAGAGCGTGGGCCCCGTGGAGAACGACGAGGCGCACACGGGCCTGCTGCTGGTGGAGGCCGAGGAAGGGGACTATCGAATCAGCGCGCTGCGCGCGTTTGCCGAGGCGGAGCTGGCGATCGTCACGAGCGACGACATACTGGTCGTGAAGCTGACGGACGGCGCGCCGGCGGCAGATGAAGAGACCGAGCCGGCTGAGGCGGATGCCGCCGCGGACGAAGAGAGCGCGGAGGTCGAACCGGAGCAGGCCGCGGTTGAGGCCGAGCCGGCAGAGACCGTCGTGAATGAGACCGAACGGGCCGAGGCCGAATATACCGAGAGAGCGGTTGAGGCGGAAGCGGCCGAGACCATTGAAGAGGAAACCGCGGCCGAGGAGGCCGAGCCGACAGAGGAAGCCGTGGAGCCCGCCGTGGAATTGGCCGAGGCGGAAGCGCCGGCCATGACGGAAGAAGAGGCCCCGATCGAGGAGCACGTTGACGGCGAGGACGCCAAAACGCCCGCCGAGGCGACCACCGAAGCGGTGACCCTCAGCGCCAGCGTCAGCGTCGACCTGTCCAGCGTCGATCTGATGGAGGCCGCCACCATCGAGGGCGATACCGTGAGCCTGTCCGTGGCGAAGCTGCTGTCCGCAGAGGACGATACCGTCAGCGTGGCGGGTGACCTGGACGTCGACCACGACGCGTTTGCCAGCGCCGCGACCGTGACCGGCGGCAACGTGGACGTGCAGGACGGCGTGATCACCCTGACCGCCGACGCCCTGGAGAGCGGCAGCGTTTCTCTGGAGCTGCAGACCGAGGAGACCGAGGGCGACGTGACCACCGTCACCACCCAGACGGTCGATATTGAGCTGACCGGCTATACCGGGCGCACCACCGAGGAGATCGGCGGCGACCCGAACGTGCAGGTCGTGCCGCTGGAGGGCAACAGCCTGCCCGCCGACGCCACCGCGTCCATCAGCGAAGTGGCCGTGCCGGAGGGCATTGTTGAGGAGACCGAGGAGCAGGTGATCGAGGACGCCAAGGCCTACGACATCACCATCACCAACGACAACGGCGACGAGATTTCCGAGACCGGCGCGGTCGCGGTCACCGTCACCCCCGAAAAGCTGAACGTGCTGGCCGACCTGCCTGAGGGCGCGACCGCCGGCGATATTCGCTATACGCTGTACCATGTCCATGACGACGGTGTGTGTGAACCCGTGGAGGATGTGGAATTTGACGTGTCTGAAGACGGCACCGTCAACAGCTTCTCCTTCATCACGGAAAGCTTTTCTACCTATATTATAAAGTACACTGTCGACTTTGAGTATACCGACGCGGAGGGCAATGTCCGCTTCTGGCAGTTCCGGGACGCCGGCAGCTACCGGCTGAGCGAGGTGCTGGCGGAGCTGGGCATCGAGGGAACCATCCTCAAGGCCGAGCTGCGACTGGTGGAGCTGTCCGGCGAGGAGACCGAAAGCGGCCTCTATTTGACGCAGGATGAGGACGGCGAATGGTGGATCAACAGCGACGCCGCGTTCGACGACACCTATGAGCTGACCGTGGTGGTGGACGGCTATGTCTACACCATCACCGTTACGGACGCCCAGCCCTGGACCGTCAACGTCAACCTGTTTGATTACGATGGCGCCACGCCTGTCGGCTCCGATGCCCTGAGCGCTCTGAGCGACAAGTCCTATGCCATCGTGGCGGTTTTGAAGGACAGCGCGGGCAACGTTGTGGGCTACAACAAGGCCGCCGTGGATTTCAAGAGCGGGACTAATACGGCGCAATGCGAGATTGATCTGGATAATTGCAGAAGCCTGACGCGTGGCGACAACTACTGGACAGAGGGCAACGATGGATCCATCGCCTATAACGCAAGCAGCCATACCGTTGAATTCCGCCTTTACGAAGGCGATTTTGCCAGCGATCAGTGGCAGCATAAGGGCGGGTATGGCAGTATCATCGCTTACCCGGATTCCGTGACGGGCTATGAATTCCTGGCGAAGCCCAACGGAAATGTGGTGTCCGTTGACAGCAAAACCGCTACTTTAAACCTGAAGCGGGCCTATGACAAGCAGTACAATGTGCGGCTTGAAATTGAGCCTGCCGGTCTGACCGTCACCGAGGCGGACGAATACTATCTGTTCATAACGGCGCGGCATCAGACTTCCAGCGCGACCTACAGTTATGCCAAGATCACCGTCGATCCGTCCCAGAGCGTTGTGGATATTCCGATCACCGATTGGTACGATACGAATGGAAACAAGCTGCAAAATGAGAAGTTCACCGGCAATGAAGATATAACCATCGAAATCTACACGACGGACAAGAAGAGCGACGGTTCAAAGGTAAGCTTTGATTCGCTCAATAGTCTGAAGAACACCCAGACGAAGGTCCTTGTCGCGGAGGGAAGCTCTCTCAACAAGTACAACGTCTACTATGGCGGCGCAAGAGAGGAAAGCTCCGACGACGCGAATAAGCGGACCAATATCTACGACGTCGTGCGGTTCACCACGCCGAACGGCAACATCACCAAGGGCTACATCGACAGCCTGCTGGACGACGCCACCGATTTCGGCTACTATACGCTGAATTACATCGGCCATTCCGGCGATATCGAGGCGACGATCGGCGCGGACTACATGGACACGAACTTCGAGGCTGATTTCGGCTATTCCAGCGCCAACGTCAACGTCAACCGTCTGAAGGTTTTGAAAATCTATACCGACAGCGAGGGGAACCCCGTTTCCAAGGCCGTTGAGGTCCGCCTGAAGCAGAACGGCCAGGTGGTCGCCACAAAGACGGGCACCACGGACGCGACGACGGGCCAATTGGAACTGGAGTTTGACGGATTGAATTCCGGCGAATACGAGATCGAAGAGGTCATCGACGGCCAGGTGGTGTCCGGAGCGGGCAGCGCCCAGGTCGGCGAACAGACGATCTTCTACAATTTCAGCATCGACAAGGCGCATTTTGCCAACAACAAGAACGTCAACTACTTCGGCACCATCGGAGAAAATCAGGATCTCGATAAGCTCAAGACCATGCTCCAGAAGGCGTCTCGTGTGGATGTCGTCATTCTGACGGATACCGAGGCGGACAAGGCGCGGATACAACAGGCGCAGGAAGAGCAGAACCTTGGCAAGAACATCGATGTTGTCATCAACGGTACGGAGGGCTATAAAAAGTACGATATCAAGAGCGATATGCTCAGGCTCAAGCAGCTTTCCGACGAGCTCGCCCAGGCGGAGAGCAGCGACACCGTTCGCATCATCAATATTAATGCCTCTCAAATCCCACTAGACGGACTTAACTTTGACGATGATGGGCGCTATATCGTTCTCAACATCGAAATGGACCAGGACAAGTTTTCCCCGGCGATTCACCTGGACGGCCAGCTGCTCGAATCCGACTACGGCCAGAGCGGCAAGGCGAATTCTTCCCACGTGCTCTATAATCTGCGGAAGAATGGCACCTATTATACCGGAGAGGTCAACACCTCCAGGGCGGGCGCGGGCATCATCCTCGCCCCGGCAGCGAACGCGCACATTTTGGACGGTCCCTTCGGCGGCACGATCATCACCGACCGGGTCAACAGGATGGGCAACGAGCTGCACTCCAACAACCCCAACCAGATTCAGACTCTGAACGCGGTCATCCAGAATGTCATTGGCACGCCCAAGGTCGGCTCTCTGGAGCTGCGGAAGGACTACGACGACGATACCACCAAGGATAAGATCACTTACTTCACCTTCGAGGTGCAGCTGAGCAACGCCGACATGTCCAAGGTTGCGGGCCAGTCGTTCCCGGCTTCCGGCCTGCGCAAGGGCAACACGGTGACGTTTGACGCCGAAGGCAAGGCGACGGTGCAGGTGCGCGCAAAGAACAGCGTCACCATCGCGAATCTGCCTGAGGGGACGACCTATACCGTGAAGGAGCTCGTCACGCCGGAGACCGCGCATTTCACCTATGTGCGCGCCGAAGGCGATACCGGCGAGATCGAGGCGGGCAAAACCGCCAAGGCTGTTCTGTACAATACCATCCGAAAGACCGGCCTGGTGCTCGAAAAGAAGGTTGTGGGCACCGACGCCAGCGATAAGTCCTTCAACTTCACGCTGTATCTGTGGAACGAGCGCGAGAACAACGAAGGCAATCGGACGGAATATTCCTTCACGAACCTGGAGGACGTTAGCTTCATCGGCGACACCGAGCTGACGTTTACCCCGGGCACGTACGACGACCACGTCGCCGGCGTGAGCAACAGCTTTACTCTCAAGAACGGCGAGAAGCTGACTGTCGATGGTCTCGCGGCGGAGATGCACTTCGCCCTGGTGGAGACGGGCACGGATTCCCTGCCCGACGGCTACAGCGTGACCAGTCTCGGCGCGACGGTCGACGAGGAAGCGCACACCGTGACGGTCGTAGGCCAGCTGGACGAGAACGCCGCCGGTCGGGCCACGATCTACAACGCGTATACCGCCAGCGGCGAGCTGACGCTGCGCGCGGGCAAGGCCGCGAACGAGGCCCTGGGCGACAGGGAATTCACCTTCGTGCTGGCCGACGCGAGCGAAATCGAACTGAATACTGTGACGGCCAAGCAGGGCGAGACGAAGGAATTCAGCGCGCTCAGCTTCGTGCGCAATCAGCTGGAGAGCGACGAGAATGAATACGATTTCACCGTCGCCAGCGCTCCGACCAACTATACCCTCAAGATCTTCGAGCGCATCCCGGACGACGCCGTCGCCACGGACGACGATACGCTGACCTACGCGACGGCCGTTCAGAACAACGCGGTCGACGCCCATCGCTGGTCGAAGGACGGCGTCATCTATGACGCGACGGTCAAGAGCGTCACGGTCACGGTGCGGGATAACGGCAACGGCACCCTCGATGTGAGCAGCGATCTTGAGGAGAGCACCGCCATCTTCACCAACACCGTGGACGACACCAAGACCAGCGTGACGGTGCAGAAGGCCTGGTCGGACAGCAACCCGGATGCCAAGACGGCCGAGCTGTATCTGCTGCGCTATAAGAAGCACCAGGAGAACCAGAACCAGGGCGGCGGCACTGACCAGGGCGATAACAACCAGGGCCAGGGCGACAATGGCCAGGGCCAGGGTGGCGGCATCACCGTTACGGTGAAGGTAGTTGGCGCGCCAGATGGTAAGAATTGGTGGATCGGTCTGCAAAAGGGTAGCGAAGGATACGATGTTTACGATTCTCACTGGGGTGTAAAATATAATAATGGCGGAGTTTGGGAGTGGACATTTAGCACCACAGCTGAGGCGGATTCTTACCTGATCGGTTACTCCCTGGGTGAGTTGGAAGGTTCTTACACGGTAACGGCGGATAAGCAGTATAATCTGCAAAATGGCGATGTGGTTACCCTGACCGTGACGAAGACAGAGACCAACCTGGGCGATGACGAGAACAACGGAGGCAATACCGAAACCCAGCCGACCACCGGTAAAATCAAGATCAACCAGCAGTTCAGCGGTGCCGTTAACTATTCCTCCAGCTTCAGCGCCAGCTTTGTGGTGAAGCAAGGCGATACGGAGATCACCTCCGGCGTCTACACGGGCAACGCGACCCAGGATATCGAGGTTCCCGCCGGCAGCTACACCGTCGTGGTGACCGGCAGCGACACGGGTTATAATGTAACGACGCCGGTGCAGACGGTGTATGGCGTAAATGTCACGGCAGGCCAGACAACCACCGCGAACGTCACCCATGAATTGACTGCGAAGCAGTCCAGCGGCGGCGGCAGCGGTACGCATACTGGCGGTGGCAACAAGGATGATAATAAGGAAGAGAACGAAAAAACGAGTGATGGGCCTGTAAAGGTTACGATCAACTGGGGCCATTATGACCGAAATCAGGTCGTGGAGGGATTTGACGAAAAAGAGATTGACCGTGAAGATGCAATCACGATTACGGTGAAAACGCTGGGAACTCCTGTAGTAAAATACTGGCCAGTAGGTGTAGACCGCCATAATTGGGATGAAAACAATACTGCTGCTGAGAGTGTTGATGGAACTACGACCGAGGGCGAATTCACGGTTTATACCTATAGAATAAGCGGCTTTACGAGTGATACTGCAATAGGTGTACAGTGTAATGACTGGCAAAATTCAGCAACTGTCACAGCAGTAGTGGACGGTGAAGATGATACTTCCACCCCCACCCAGCAGTCCTTCTTCAACCCCTTCGTCGCCTACGCGGACGAAGCCGATCTGACGGCGCTGCCGGCGGACATTCAGACCGCGGCGGCGAGTGTCACCGGCGTGCCCGATGACTACGAGCTGGATAGCGAGTGGTATCGCGTGATCCGGCTGACCCCGCAGGCCCTGTCCCAGACGGTAGGCGGCCTGCAGGTGAAGGACGGCAGCGATAACGACTACTACTATGCCATCGTTGAGAAGGCGATCGACGGCTACACCGTCAGCTACGAACCCGGCGGAACGACCCCCCAGGCCGTTTCAGGCTCCGCGCTGAGGGAGACCGCGACCACCCTGAAGGCGACCAACACCTCCGATGGCCCGCAGACGGGCTCGATCAAGATCATCAAGACCGTCAACTACAACGGCGAGCCGGATGCCGAGGCAAAGGGCAAACACTTCTATATCGGCGTTTACAGCGACGAGGCGGGCGAGCATAAGGTGGCGGAGGCGCACATCATTACGGGCTATAAGAACGGCGACGCCGTCGCGGACAACGAGCTCGATACGCCTGCCACCGGCTGGACCGTGATCAAGGATCTGCCGCTGGGCGACTACTATGTGTATGAGATGGACGGGTCTGGCGCGGTCAAGAAGAACGGCAGCTCGGCCACCATGCAGGACGGCAATGTCTACACGATTGCCAGCCCGACCGAGCCCGTCACCATCAGCGCTACCGACATTGTCGAGGCGAACGTGACGAACAGCCGCGACGAATCCGGCAGCATCGAGGTCGAAAAGATCGCCAAGGTGACCAAGGAGGGCGAAGCGCCGCGGAACGATACGACCGACCAGGATTTCTATGTCGGCCTGTTCAAGGTGACCACCGACGATTCCACCGATCCCGCCACGGAGACGGAGACCTATGTGGCTTCCGACACCATCAAGGCTGGCGGCAAGGTGACCTTCGGCAGTCTGGAAATCGGCAGCACCTATCGCGTCTATGAGCTGAGCGCGGCGGTGACGGAAGATGACGACGCGGAATCCATCGCGGCCAAGAAGCTGGCCAGTGGCGATAAGCTGGGCGAATACACCGTGACCTACCAGAACGAAACCCAGACCATCGGTCGGGGCGACGGCAAGGATAAGACGGGCATCGTCGTCACCAACGAGCGCAATCTGACCGACTATGTGGTGCAGAAGCGCTGGATGGACAGCAACGGCAAGTGGAAGGCCGACTATGGCGCGGCGGATACCGACGTCAAGACCATCTACTTCAAGCTGTATCGCACCGTCGGCACCGA
The DNA here is from genome assembly GCA_017480045.1 of Clostridia bacterium. Classification (GTDB taxonomy): domain Bacteria; phylum Bacillota; class Clostridia; order Christensenellales; family Aristaeellaceae; genus UBA2862. The sequence goes on along the minus strand of JAFVBK010000193.1, from coordinate 22,901 downwards.
GAAGATTTACTTCAAGGACGACGGCACGCCCGCCGAGACGGACGCGGAAAAGATCCTGTCCATTTCCTATGGCACGGACTCCGATAAGCTCGCGTGGCGCGACGAGACCGCGGAGGAGAATGAGAGTACCGGCGTCAAGGTCGTGGAGGGTGAGACGACGCTCCACTGGGTGAAGGAATTCACCGACCTGCCCGGCACGCGCAATGAATACACGATCGTCGAGTGCGACAAGAACGGCAACGAGTACACCAAGGACAGGGACTACAGGCTGTGCCCGGTGCTGCAAGGCGACGTTCAGGCGCTCAAGAACAATCTGGTTGAAGCGAGCAACACCAAGGCGTGGACGATCGACGGCGAGGACGCCGGAAGCGCCTTCGACAGCTACTACATCAAGCTCCAGCTGATGCGGGATGGCGAGCCCTTCCTGGATCCGCAGATCGTGGGCAAGGCCGACGACAATTGGTCCTACCACTGGTATGGTCTGCCCGAATACAACCCCGAAACGGGCGCGGCGTTCGTCTACACGGTGAAGGAAATCGGCGTGTATGAGACGAAGGATGCCGCCGACGCCAGCGTGAACGCCGCGAAAGCGGACGCGAGCGACGACGACGCGGAGGCTGAGGCGCAGGCCGAACCGGCCGATTCGAACAACCGCATCGGCATGTTCGATGTGGGTGAGACGCGGGAGGATAAGAGCGGCGCGCTCTATCCCACGACCATCACCAACGACCTGCACAGCGCCACGATCCGCATTGCGAAGGTGGCGAAGGGCACCGAAACGGCTCTGTCCGGCGCGAAGTTCCAGCTCAAGCGGCAGCTGCCCGGCGAGACCGCGGCCTCGGTGTTCGTGAACGCGGCGTTCGAACAGGATGCCGAGACGAAGAAGCGGACGGGCCCCGTGGCGGTCGGCGCTGACGGCCTCGCGCTCTCCGGGCTCCTCCCCGGCACCTACACCATCGAAGAGGTGGAAGCGCCCGCGGGCTACATCATCATGCTCAGCTCGTTCAGCTTCACCATCGATAACAAGGGCGTCGTCAGCTATGAAAGCAAGGACAACGACGGCAACGGCCTGGTGACCTACGCGAAGGCGACCAACGAGACCGACGCCACCTTCACCGTTGAAAATGAGGCGGGCGTGCGGCTGCCCTCCACGGGCGGCATGGGCACGGGCCTGATCTATGCCACCGGCGCGGGCCTGCTGCTGCTGGCCGTGCTCGGCTGGGTGCTGAGCGCCAAGAAGCGCGATTACGGCGCATAGGCGCGAATCCCGGCCCGCCAGCGCGCTTGCGGATTTGCCGCGGGCAAGTCCGGAAATCCGCGCGCTCGACGAAGCTACACCACCTTCGGGTGTTGTCGCATAACCTTTGAATTTTGGAAAGGGGGTGGCCACATTATGGTGTTGAGTAGAATTCCTCCTCACATCCGGGGAAAGCCAGTGGGATGGATGCCGACAGGCTGCCGAGAGGGGCCGCCTGTTTCCTGGCGCCGCCGACGCGCGGTCGGCCCGCCTGGCAAAGGAGGGATGAAACCGAGCGCTGGCTCTTAAATCCAAAGGATGGATGGTTTTGTCCCAAAGTTGTACAATTATCAGTCCAAAATATATGCCAAGTAACCGTCTATGTAACCTTGATTTGGTATAATTTGGATGATAGTTAGGAAAACGGGCTCGTTTTCCGGGTCGGCAACCCGTGCGGTTGGGTGTCGACAAGAAAATAACACGCGCATAGCGCGTAAGAAGAAGAAAGGAAAAGAAGACTATGAAGAAGATTCTTGCTCTGGTAGTTGCGATGCTGCTGGCGCTCGGTATGGTCAGCGCGCTGGCTGCCACTGGCGCTGACGCCTTCCTTGCAACTTCTACGGTTTCGGTCACTGTCACCGGCGTGAAGACCGGCGATACGCTGCATCTGTACAAGCTCGGTACGCCCTCCGTGGATGCCAACAATCAGATGACCATTACGTGGAATAATGACGAAATCAAGGAAGCGATTGTTGGAAAGACCACCGAGAACTGGAGTTACAGCCCCACCGCGGCGCTGCAGGCGGGCGTTGCCAAGCTGGTTGCTGACAACAAGATTTCCGTGGCCGGTAATGGTGATTATCACAAGGAAGCGACGGACACGTCTGTTCAGGTTGACGTGGCTCCCGGCTACTATCTGGCTCTCGTGCGTCAGGGCGACGCAAGCAAGACTGCCAAGGTTATCTATCAGAACATGCTGATCGACGCCATTCCTGAGGCTGGCGAGGATGGCATCTGGGCGACCCACGCTGCGGTTGAAGCTACCGTCAAGAGCGCGTCAGAGAGCTTAGACAAGAAGCAGCAGGAAAAGGGATCGACGACTTACACCGACGATGATATCGTTGGCTACAAGTTCGGCGAGTACGTCCCCTTCCAGGTTACCACCAATATCCCCAGCTATCCGAACAATTCCAAAGAAGCGACCTTCGAGATCACCGATACCGCCACTGGTCTGAAGCTGGTCAATAACGTTGACTATCCTGTGACCGTGAAGGTTGATGGCGCCGCGGTTACCGCCGGTGATGACACGTATACTCTGACGCTTGCCGCGGACGGCACGACGATGTCCATCGCGTTTGCGAAGGCTTACATTCTGGCTCATCCCAACGCGGCTGTTGAGGTCACTTACAGCGCGGAGCTGCTCGGCAATGACAACGATGTTGAGGTTGACGTGACCAACAACAAGGTCAAGATCAAGTACAACAACAATCCTGACGAGAGTACCTATCAGGAGCCCGAAGACGAGGTCAAAGAGAAGACCTACAACTTCACGCTGTTGAAGCATGATAAGGACAATGAGAACAAGGCTCTGAAGGGCGCCAAGTTCACGCTGTGGGATGCCGCTACTGAAGGCAACAAGATTGCCCTGAAGAAGGATGGCACCGTCTATCGCCCGATCAAGGCTGGCGAGACTGCCGATGAATACATCGAAGTGGGCGATGACGGCAAGGCGACCGTGGTTGGCCTTGCGAAGACCACCTACTACCTGCAGGAGGATATCGCTCCCGCTGGCTACACCCGTATGCAGACTCGCGCGTCTGTTGCGGTCAGCGAGACCACTTCTACGGCCGACGTCGACGTCAAGGTTCCCAATGAGAAGGGCGTTGAGCTGCCCACCACCGGCGGCATCGGCACCACCATCTTCTACATCGGCGGCTCCATCCTGGTGCTGGCTGCTGTGATCCTGCTGGTGACCAAGCGTCGCATGAATGTCAACGACTAATTTTCCAATCCCCCTTGGGGGAGGCTGACCGGCCGCAAGGTCGGGTCGGATGAGGTCGTTGATCGACAACTTCGCAACCCCGGACGAATCGTCCGGGGTTGTTTTTCGCCAGGCATGCCCAGGTCCGCCGTCATTGACGCCCGCGCCAATCCCGATCGCCTGCCCGGCGGCACCGCCATTTGCTCAGGCGACTGGGGAATTTTTTTCCGGCGTTTGAGCGCCGCGGAAATGAATGTAACTCCTTATGTAACCTCAAGTGAATATAATAGAAAGTGGCTGAAACTATGCTGTCCGGTCGAAAAATAAAGCGGCAAAGGGCATAAAGTTGTTACAGAGAATGGCGCGTTTGGCCGATGAATGTATTGCAACTGTGTTTAAAAAGTGCTATAATTATCATGGTATGGCATTATAAGGTGTCGGAGAATAGACAGCTGAAGGGAGCGCCATGAAGAAGCATCTGTCCACCATTTTGCTGGTGTTGATATTGTTCCTGGGCGTGGCCATTCTGCTGTACCCGACGGTGAGCGATTACTGGAACTCCTTCCATCAGAGCCGGGCGATCGCCAGCTATATCGAACAGATTGAAAACATCGATCCCGCCGATTACGCGGCGGAATGGGCGAAGGCGCGGGCGTATAACGCGGCGCTCACCAATAAGTCGAACCGCTTTCTGCTCAGCGATGAGGAATACGCGGAATACGAATCGATGCTGAACCTGACCGGTTCGGGCATCATGGGCTACATAGAGATCCCGAAGATCAACTGCGCGCTGCCGATCTATCACGGCACCGACGAGGCCGTGCTGCAAATTGCCGTGGGCCACATCGAGGGCACGTCCCTGCCCACCGGCGATGAAGGCACCCATGCCGTGCTCTCCGGGCACCGCGGGCTGCCGTCGGCGAAGCTGTTTACCGACCTGGATCAGATGGAGGAGGGCGATCTGTTCGTCATCCGCGTGCTGGACGAGGTCATGACCTATGAGGTCGACCAGGTGCTGATCGTGCTCCCGGAGGAGATGGACGCGCTGGCCATCGATCCGCAGCAGGATTACTGCACGCTGGTGACCTGCACGCCCTACGGCATCAATTCCCACCGCCTGCTGGTGCGCGGCCATCGCACCGAGAACCAGGAGATGGAGAAGATCATCAAGATCGTGGCCGACGCCACGCAGGTCAAGCCCGTGCTGGTGGCGCCCGTGCTGGCGGCGCCGATGCTGCTGCTGCTCCTGGTGTGGATGATGATCTCCACCGGCAAAAAACAGCAGAGGCGAAAGATTTCGAAATGAGCAGGGAAATCGGCAGGGTGACGGAGGCGCAGGTGCGGCGCGAGCTGATCCGCATGGATCAGAAGGCGAGCCGCAGGCGCGGGAGAATAGGAACGCTGGTGGTGCTGGCGACGGCGCTGCTGGCGGGCGCGCTCGCGGCGCAATTCCTGTTTGCGCTGGCGGATATCCGCACGTCGGGCATGAGCGATACGCTGCGCGGCGGCGACGTGGTGCTGTGCGAGCGCATGGCCTCCCCGGTTCGGACCGGACAGCTGGAGCGCGGCGCGCTGGCGCTGGTGCGCTATCTGGATAGCGGCATGCAGCGGCAGACCGTGCGGCGGGTGATCGCCGTGGCGGGCGATGTGGTGTCCGTGGAGCGGGACGGGCGCGTGACCGTAAATGGAGAGGCGCTTGAGGAGCCCTATGCGGCCTATCGGTCGGAGAGCGACTGGCGCGGCGGCGAGGCGACCCCAGGCGGCGCGCTGGAAAATCCCTTCGCTTCGCCGGAGGAGACGGTTGCTTCCGCCCAGAGCGACGCGACGCCGACGCAGATCGACGATTTGGATTACCCCATCACGGTGCCGGACGGCAAGCTGTTCGTGCTGTGCGATAATCGCGAAAATGCCGTGGACAGCCGCAGCAGCCGGTTTGGGCTGGTCGGCGAGGCCGATGTGCTGGGGCTGGCGCGGGCGATCATTTGGCCGATCCACCGCGTGGGAAGCCTGACGGACGATTGAATATAATGAAGAGATTTGTTCTGGGACTGCTGGTTTTTGCGTTGGTGGCGGGCATTGTCGCCTTGGCGCTGACGCCGGCGGCCGTCAACCAATATCGCCTGTGGCGCGACGCGCGGAGCATAGGGGATTACCGCCGCGCGGTGAACGCGCTGGATACGCTGGCGCGCGGCACGCTGCTGGCTGAGGCGCGCAGATACAACGAAGGGCTGGAAGAAATTGCCCTGCGTGACGCCTTTGCCCAGACGGCATACGCGGAGGACGCCGGGGCGGATATTCTGGATGTGAGCGGCAGCGGCGTGATCGCCGTGCTGGAAATTCCAAAGCTGGGAATGACGCTGCCCGTGTATCGGGGCGTTTCCCAGAGGGCGCTCGCCAGGGGCGCGGTGCACCTGGAGGGCACCAGCCTGCCGGTGGGCGGCGAGGGCACGCATTGCGTGCTGGCCGGTCAGGGCGGCGGGCGGTTCGCGGGCCTTTTCGATGGGCTCGACCGGCTGATTCCCGGCGATTGCTTCTATGTCCAGGCGTTGCAGGATACGCTTATCTATGAGGTGGCGCAGATCGACGCGGTGGCGCCGGAGGCGCTTGAGGCGCAGCCCATCGACGGGGAAGCGGATCTGTGCACGCTGATGACCGCGATCACCCAGGACGGGGACGAGCGGCGGCTGCTGGTGCGCGCCCGGCGCATCGGGCGGCAGGAGACGCCGCTGGAGGACGATACGCAGATGCTGCCCGGCTGGGCGGCCCGGTTGATATTTGCCGCGCCGGTGGCGCTGGCGGGCCTGATCCTGCTGGCGCTGGTCGAAGGGCTTCGGCGCGCCGTCGGCAGGCGGCGGCTGAAGCGGATGCGGCTGTGAACGCGGCAAGACTGTTTTTGGAAAACGCGCACAATATCCCGACAATAAAGGATGGAGTGATTGATCCATGAAGAATCGGTGCAAGAATGTATCCAGAGGGAAGCTGCTCGCGCTTCTGCTGAGCGCGCTGCTCCTGCTGGGCATGCTGCCGCTGCCGGGCGCTGTCGCCGAGCAGGGCGGACTGACGATCAAGCTCAGGGCGGATACCATTGGCAAGCTGCCCGCGGGCGCAGAGGTTGAAATCACACTCTATCAGATTGGCGTGGCCGATCCCGCCTCCAAGGCCGGCTGGCGGATCAACGACGATCTCTCCGGCTACAGGATCATCGAGGCAAAGACCTCCGACGACCTGGGCAAGATCGCCGCGCAGCTGGCTTCGGATATCGTCGGCAAGAGCCAGTATCGTGGCACGGCCAAGTCCCTGTCCGGCGGCACGGCAGTGTTCAGCGGGCTGGCGGCAGGCGTGTACTTTGGCATGATGACGAAGGGCCCGGAGGGGCTTGAGGTCACGCCGTTTATCGTGACGGTGCCGTCGAGAGACCCTGAGACGAAGGCGCTGCGCTACAGCTATGACGTGATGGTGAAGGAAAAGTATGTGGAGCCGACGCCCACGCCGACCGCGACGCCGGAGCCGAGCGAGGAGCCGACCCCCACGCCCACGGCGGAACCGACGCCCACACCTACCCCGACGACTCCCGCACCGCCCCCGCCGGCGGGCAATCCGACGCCCACGCCTACGCCGACGACAGAGGTCACCGGTCGGAAGGTCTGGGTGGACGAGAGCAACGCGCACAAGACCCGCCCGCAGAGCATCACCGTGACGCTGTACGCGGATGGCGCGGCGGTGAACGCGACGCCCTCCTGGAGCGGCACAGATTCCGATACCTGGACATATACCTTCGCGGGCTTGCCCGCGGTGAGCGCCAGCGGCGCGACGATCCAGTACACGGTGCGCGAGACGCCGGTGGCCGGCTATGAGGGCGCCGTGAGCGGCACCACCATCACCAACCGGCTGATCCCTCAGACGCCGAAGGAATACACGGAGCTTTCCGGCGCCAAGACCTGGAACGACGGCGACAACGTCGGCGGTACGCGCCCCAGCTACATAACGGTGCACCTGCTGCGCGACGGCGAGGAGATCGAGACCCGCACGGTTACGGCGGCCAACGGTTGGAGCTACAGCTTCGGCAGCCAGCCGGTGGACGACGGCTACGGCAATATCTATGAATACACGGTTCGCGAGGACGGCGTTCCGGGCTACTTCTCCCGCGCGGACGGCATGAACCTGACCAACACCTCGCTGACGCCTGATAAGCCGACGGCGCCGGGGACGCCGAACAACCCGGATTCCCCGTACACGCCCACCGGCAATATTCCCAACCGCAAGACGTCCACGCCGCGCCCGCCGTTTGAGGGCTTCGACGAAGAGATGATGGACGACCTGCTGGATATGCTCGACTATGGTACGCCGTTGTGGGGCGGCCTGCTGGGCACTGGCGATGAGACGCCCGTCTATCCGTACGTCTTTGGCGGCGTTGGCTTGCTGGCCGTACTGGCGCTGCTGGTATTCGGCAAAAAGCGCGGCAAGAAAAAGGGATAAGTAAGCATGCGATTTACACGCGTATTGTTGGTGATCATCGCCGTGGTCTGCTTCGGCGTGGCGCTGTCCTATCCAATCCGATACCGATTGGCGCAGAATGAGAACAATGCCAACATGGAGGAGCTTTCCGCCATGCGGGCAAGAGCTCAGCAGACAGCGGACGCCGACGCACCTGCATCCACGGACGCGGCGCGGGCCGCGAATGAGACCCCCGAAGACGCCGAAGCGGACGGCCCTGCCGAGGGGAACGACGCCGGTGCGGAGGATTTCGATCAGAGCGATGTGTTGGAGGAAGCGGTCGCGCCCGGCGTGCCGAAGCGGCCCACCCTTCCGCCGGAGGAGGCTGCGCCGGATATTTCGAACGATGCGCAGAGCAAGGCGGCCGGCGCTGACGTGGATGCGCCCGACGACACTGGCGCGGAGGATGTCGCCGGCTCAGCGGACGGCGAGGCCGTGAATAATCCGCCTGTCGAGGCGTCGCCAACGGCCGGCGTTGAAGCGGATAGCGCAAATGCGGACGGGCCAGAGGGCGGCACAGCCGCGCACGAGGATTCCGCACAGGAGGAAGCGTTTCTGAACGAAACGGCGATCCCGGAGCCGGTCAAAACGCCGACGCCGGAGCCGACACCTACACCCGCGCCGACGCCGATAGCGGATCCAAGCCTGGAGCTGCTGTGGCTGGAGGGCCCGGAGACGCCGACGCCCACGCCCAAGGCGACGCCGACGCCGGAGCCGACGCCCACGCCGGAACCGACGCCCACGCCCGTATGGGACGATTACACCGGGCCGCTGCCCTATCCGATGCTGGACAAGGTGGAGTTGGATGAGAGCGCGATTTTGCCTGAGCTCAGGGAGATTTACGAGCTTAACCATGATCTGGTGGGCTGGATTATGATCCCTGGCACAGTAATCGACTATCCGGTGGTGCAGACGAGGGACAGCGAGTTCTATCTGGAACACGATTTTTACGGCAACGAGAATATCAACGGACAGATCATACTGGATACCCTCTGCGATCCCTATACGCCCAGTTACAATCTGGTCATCAGCGGACACCATATGAAGAATGGCAGCATGTTTGGCGATTTGCCGCTGTACAGTTCGAAGGGCTACTGGGAAAAGCACAAATTCCTGGAGTTTGACACGCTGATGGAACGCAAGCAGTATGTCATATTTGGAGCGTTCTATTCCGCGGACTATGACGAGGATGAAGAGGGCTTCCGCTACAACGCCGATATCCAGTACAAGATGGATGCGGCGCAGTGGCTGAAGGAAGTAAGGGAAAACCAGTTGTACGACACCGGCGTTGACGTGCAATTTGGGGATGAGTTTATTACCCTGACAACTTGTAACAGAGCGCGCCACAGAAACGGAAGGTTTGTTGTGGTGTGCAGGAGGATAAGGGAAGGAGAGATATTCGAATGAAGAGACTGGTTGCGCTGATTCTGGTATGCATCTTCTGTATGGCGACGGCTTACGCCGCCGAGTGGGCTGAGGGCCTCAGCCCCGCCAAGCCGTCCAACCTGAAGCGCGAGGTCGACCTCACGCAGACAGTGGGCTACTGGCTGATGTTCCCCCGGACGGGATTGTCCGCGGATCGCTTCTGCGACGTGCTGGAAATCTACCTGCCCAACCCGGACGTTGAGCTGGGCGAGGGCACCGCGACGCTGTGGGACGCCGACGGCGAGGTTGCGATCGTGGACTTTGCCGACCCCGCTCAGGTGGAGTTGCGTCCCCTGGAGGAGGTCGAAATGGAGAGCATGCACTGGGGCAGCGGCGTGTGCGTTGAGATGCACCTGCCAATCTCTCTGAAGTTCGATGAGGCCTACTATGTGACCATGGACGAGGGCACCCTGACCAGCAACGGCGGCAAGGTCAAGAGCAGCAGGATTCCCTATTCCGATCAGGTGCCGATCGAGGAGCAATATTGGACCCCCTCTGTGACCGGCGATTTCGGCATCAGCGGTCTGTATTACAGCGAGGCCGCTGAGGTGGACGAGGAAGCTGAGGAGACCGAGGCGGAGGGCCCGATCGAGCCGAAGTACAATCCCGCCAAGGGCGATGCTATCCACTTTGATCTAGTGCTGGGCGGCGACGCCAAGACGGCCGTCATGTACAGCGAGAATGATTCCGTGTACTTCGAGACCCTGGAGTATACCGAGTCCAGCGCCGTCACCGCGACCATCACCGGCGACGAACTGAATTGGGGCGTTGTGTTCCTGGATGAGAACGGGGATGTGGTGGACTACGTCAATCTGGCGGCCGCGCAGAGCGAGGAATAAGGGCCGGATTGAACCGCGGACGGCTTCAACGTGAGGCCCTGCCCATGGCACGCGCCATTAGGCGGCGCGGTGTGCGAAGCGTCAGGCATTTTGCCTGGCGCTTTCGTCGTGTCTACGGTTTGACACAGAAATAATTTATGATCTTAATTTGGAAATTATTGTAACAATTCCGAAAGAAGTGTATAATATATAATATGATGTAATACGTTCCTTCAGGAGGTTTTGCAATATGCGGATGAAGAAAGGGCTTGCCACGCTGCTGTCGGCGCTGTTGCTGCTGACGCTGCTGCCGACGGCGCTGATGGAGTCTACGGATGTGGCGCCCCAGCTTGAGGAGATCGAGGGCGCGCAGGAGGATGCGATCCTTGAAGAGGACTGGCAGATCGAACCGGAGGTGGGGCTGGCCGATGATGCCGGCGACACCGGCCTTACCATAGAATATGAGGACGCGCCCATCGAGGACGTGGCGCTTGCTGAGGAGCCGGTCGCCGAGGATGGCGAGCCCTCCGATGAGGCGGTTGAGGCGCCGGACGCGTTGCTCGACGAAGCGGGCGGCGTGGAGATACTGGCGCTGCCGGTGGTGAGCGCCGGCTATGTGGCCGTGGCGCCGGAGGCTCCGGTGTATGCCGACGCGGCGCGCACCCAGGCTGTCGGCGTGTTCCCGGAGGGCGCGGCGGTGTATGCCGAGTCGGTGGAGAACGGCGGCGCGCTGTTGAAGATCCGCTTTGATACGGAGGACAGCCGCGGCTGGGATCAGGAGATCCTGACCGGATACGTGCTGGCGGAGGATGCCCTGGCCTATACCGAAGCGGAGGCGGAGGCTCTGACCCGTACCCTCGCGGCGGACGCGCGCACCCGCTATCTGGACGGCGTGGCGATTCCCTGCGTCGGCTTTACTGCGGTGAATTTCGCGGTTATGGCCGGGGAGACCGGCGTGGGCCTGGGCGTAACCGCGCATACCCAGGCAGATATTCAAAAGTTTGTCAACGCGCATCCCTCTTATCGGAACCAGCTGAACATCTACAGCGTCGCCGCCAGCGACGCGCCCTATGCCCCTGGCAAGCTCTCCGCGGTAAACCAGCAGTCGGCGCTGAATATGGTCAACCAGATTCGCTATATCGCGGGCCTCAGCGCCGATATCGCGCCGCTCACCGGTCAGGAGGACGCGATGGCGTCGACCGCGCTGGTGCTTCGGCTGTACAGCGAGCAATACAAGGCCCAGAACGGCAAGGATATTCTGACCCATTATCCTGGACGCGCGGCCGCGATTTCAGACGCTGGCTATGACAGCCTGTATTCCCAGGGCTATACCGGCGCGGGCCGCTCGAACATCGCCATGGGCTATACGGTCACCAGCTCTCTGCTGGCCTATATGTCCGATGCGGACGACGCCAACATCAAGACGGTGGGCCACAGGCGCTGGATTCTCAACCCGACGATGGGCAAGACCATCTTTGGCGCGAACGGCAGGTTCTCCGCCATGTATGCCCATGATCTGTCCGGCGCAGGCGGTCAGACCAAGGTGGCCTGGCCCGCTCAGGAGATGCCCCTCCAGTATTTTTCCGCCAGCGATCCCTGGTCGGTTTCCTACGGCAGGGAGCTGACCGCCGACAAGGTGTCGGTGAGCCTGGTGCGTGTGCGGGACGGCAAGACCTGGAGCTTTTCCAGCGCCAAGTCGGATGGCGATTTTACCGTTGAAAACAGCGCCTATGGCCAAAAGGGCTGCGTCATTTTCCGGCCCAGCGGGCTGGACAGCTTTGCCGAGGGTGAAACCTTCAATGTGTCCATCACCGACGGCGCGTCGGGCGAGCTCACCCGCTATACGGTGCATTTCTTCAATCTGGATCTGAGTGCCGCCAATCCGCTGGATACGCTGACCAATGTGACTGCGCTCAAAACCCGCAGCGGCAATGAGATCAGCTGGAGCGCGGTTTCTGGCGCGCAGGGCTATTATGTCTGCCGCAGGGCCAGCGCCAGCAGCTATTACCAGATCGTGGCGGATGTGACGGGCACCTCCTACAAGGACGCCGCGGTGTTCGAGGATCAGGATTACTACTATCAAGTGTACGCTCACAATGCCAGCATCACCAGCCGCTCGGCGGTCGCGGTGGAGGCCAGGCCCGTGTCGCCGGATTCCGTGACGCTCAGCGCCAGCGGTACCGTGAAGCTGTACAGGAATGCCACGCTGCAGCTGACTGTGAACTACGCGCCCAGCAATGCCATGGCGAAGCTGACTTGGAAGAGTTCCAAGACGAAGATCGCGAAGGTTGACGCCGACGGCTTGGTGACCCCGCTGAAGAAGGGCAGCACCATCATCTCCGTGACCACTGACAATGGCAAGAGCGCCAGCGTGAAGATCAAGGTTGTCAGCCCGCCGAAGGCAAAGAAGGTAATTCTCAGCGCCAGCGGCACGCTGGTGCTGAATGTGGGCGACACCCTGCAGCTCAGCGGCACCGTGGAGCCTGCCGAGGCCGAGCAGAAGGTGTCCTGGCGCACCAATAAGAAGAAGGTGGCCAGCGTCAGCGGCACGGGCATGGTGACCGCTCTCAGGGCGGGCACGGCGACCATCACCGCCAAATCCGCCGGCGGTGGCAAGAAGGCCAAGGTAAAGATCAAGGTTGTGGATCCCTACGCGCCCGATTCCGTCGCGCTCAACTACAAGGGCACTGTCACGCTGAAGGTGGGCGATACGCTGAAGCTGGACGCCACGGTGCTGCCCGCCACGGCGCAGACCACGCTGAAGTGGTCCACCTCCCACAAGCGGGTGGCCGCTGTGGCCGCTGACGGCGTCGTTACCGCCCTCAAGCGGGGCAAGGCCACGATCACGGTCAGGACCGCCAACGGCAAGAAGGCGCGCTTGAAGATCAAAGTGGTGCAGTAGAGCGCAAGCTTAATAACGCAGTCTAATACCAAATTCCTTCTGCAGGGGCGCAACGGCGCCCCTGCAAAATGTATTGGGGCCGCACAGCAACATGTTTTGTAACGACAGGCATTGTATGCGCGAAGCGCCAATTTCAAATAAAGTAGATGGGAATAAGCGATGTGATACGCAATTTTGACCGGATTATAACCGCTTTGGGCCAAAAGTTTGAAAAAATGATTGACGGACGGCCGACGCACTGTTATGATGGGTATATACTCCATGAAACGGTGGTGATGCGCCGTGTGCGCGCAATGGCATATCGAAACCCTGAACGATCTGTTTGCCGCGCTGTTCAAGGCGGGGGAAGGTGCGGGCCCGATTGTTCGCCAGCCCCAGCGCCCGCTTCGGGAGGATTTATTCGCGCTGTTCTTTCCGGAGGCGTTGGTTGCGCTGTATGCCGACAAATCCAAGTCCAACCTGACCTGGTTTTTCAACAGCGATCCCCGCAATAAATCGGTGCGGCGCTCGCTGATCGCGCTGCTGCGGGAGGATCCCCGCGCGGTGGTGGACGATATGCACCGCAAGTGCCACGAGGCGCTGTGGCCCAGGGCGGGCCATGCGGTGTTTGACGGGCGGGCGCTGCGAGCGGCGCTCGCCGATGTGCGCGTTTCAAGTGCCGTAAACGGGCGCTGGCACATCACGCGGGCGGGAGACGACGGCCAGCCCAGCCGGCTGGATGTGTTCTACGAAGTGGACGAGGCCGCGGCGCTGGCGCGGATGCTGCTGACGCTGGCGGTGGCCGGGGACGCGCCTGACGACGTGATGGGCGAAATTTGGCGCGGCGAAACGGGCGGCGACTGCGATTTTCTGCGGGAAGATGCGTCTATTGCCGGCAGCATTCGCTATTGTCGGATGCTGGATTTGCGGGGGCGGCACGAGCGCGCCTTCGAGGGTTTTGAACGCGTTGCCCGCCAACTGGAGCGGCCCGCGCAGACGATGGACGAATCCGCCATGTATTGCCGGATGGGCGAAATGCTGTTCACTGGCGAGGGCTGCCCGCGGGATGAAAAGGAGGCCTTGCGCTGCGACGAGCTGGGCCTGCTGGATGAGAACCCGAAGTCATACTATCAGCTGGGAAAGCACGCCAGCGGTACCCCGGCCCGTCAGGCCATGGAGCATGCCGTGGAGCTGGGCTATGCCCCCGCCATTCGGGAGCTGGGCGCGGCCTGGTACAGCGGCAGCGCGCGGCTGGCGGCACCGCGCAATCTGGAAGCGGCGCGACGGTGCTTTCAGCGGGGCATCGGCATGCCCGGCGCGGACGGCGCGCATTGCGCCTACATGTTGGGGCAGATCTACGAGGCTCAGGGTGAGCGCGCAGCGGCGGTGAACGCCTATCGCGTCGCGCAGGAGAGCGGCAGCGCGGAGGCGGCTGAACGGCTGGCGCGGCTGGACTGGATGCTGGATGACGGACGCGAGCGGGCGGTCTCTGACAGGTCAGCGGCCATCGGCGAGCCGGGATACTGCCTGATGAACGGCCTGACCGGCTGCAACCGCCTGTTCTTGGAGCGCTTGCGAGGCCGGTGGGACGTGACAATCTGCGGCAGCGTGCCTCAGGAGCCGGCAGTGGCCAACGCGCATATCCGCGCGCTCCCGCCGGACAGCGTGCTGCGGGAACTGTCTCAGGGCGTATACTGGGGCGGCGCGCCGCGGTTTCCTGAGCTGGTGATCGCGCTGCTGTCGTCGGATTGGCGGCAGAACCTGCGGGACGCCGTGATCCTGCTGGGCGAATTGCAGCGCTTGGCCGAATCACTGGGAGATCGGGCCTGGGATTTGGTGGATCAGGTCAGCATCTACGTGATGGCGGAGCACGACTATGCCGCGCTGCTGCTGGACGCGGCCTTCGCGGGCATGGGGGAGCTGTATTTCCGAGTGCGGTTGTGCGATCCCGCGCTGGACGCGGCGGACCAATTGTTTGCCGACGCGCCGCTGTTCCTGCCCCGGCTGCGCGCGCCGGAGGACGCGCCGGTGCGGCTGAAGCTGATCGGCTGCGCGGACGCGGCCATGGCGGTACTGCGCCGAGCGGTGGCGCTGCCTCTGCCGGAGCAGGCGGCGCTTACCATCGACGTCTACGGCGAGGAAGCGGAGGCCATGGGCAAGCGCCTTCGGCAGCTGTGTCCGGGCATGGCGGCGGCGCCTCAGTTGTGCGCCGCGCTGCCGCGCTTTCACAACTGCGCGCCGGAGGAGGCGCTGCGCGACAGGCTGGACGCGGATGGCGCGGAGGGCCTTGGAAATGGCAATTATTTCGTGGTCGCCACGCCGGACGACGCGCTGAATCTTCGCCTGGCGGCGCTGCTGCGCGGAGAGCTGATGAAGCGGAATCTGGAGGCGGAGCGGCAGCCCTTTATCGCGGTATACGCGCCACAGCCGTTGGAGAGCTGGCTGACTGGCAGCCTGCCCACGGGGCTGGATGCCGGTCCCGCTTCGAAGGCCGCGCCTGCCAGCGGGTATAGTCAATACGAGCTGTTCCCCTTTGGCGGGCTTGAGATGTATGCGCCCGAAGCGCTGCGGGACGACGCCCTGGAGCGCCGCGCCCGTCAGGCGCACATGCTGTTCATTGGCCTGCCGAATACCAGGGACGCCCGCCACGCCGCCATGGGCAGCTACTATCGACGGCAGTTCAATCGGGATACCGCCCGCGCGGCGGCCCAGAGCCTGATCTATCGAATGCACCTTGCGGGCGTGAACCTGCCGGGCTGGCGGCTGTATGGCGTGCCGGAGGAGGAGGCGCTGCTGGGGCCGATCTACACCCGCTGGTTGCGGGAGGCGGACAACCTGCAGGCGGCGACGCGGGACGAGCATCTCCGCCGCAATCGGATGCTGATGGCGCTGGGCTGGGCGCCCGCGACGGTGGAGCAGGTGACGGCCTATGTGCGCCGGGGCAATCCCAGCCATCTGCTTTACCCGGCGCGAATGAACCCCTTCATCTGTCCCTGGGAGGCGCTGGAATCCGGCGAGCTGCTGCGCGCGGTGCGCGATGCCGTCCACACGCGCTTCCCGGAGAAATCCGTGCCGGATCCCCGGCGGGATGAGGAGGCCTCCGTGCGGGATACGGAGCGGCTGCTGGATGGAGCGGTATAGGCGGCCGATCAAAACGCTGCCACCCGGCGCGTAAACGATTTCCGGCGAAGTCCTGCGGCCTCCGCCGGACCGCGCGACGATTTCGCCTGTCGATAATCGGGCCAACATCCAATAAAAAACCGCCTCTCAATCGAGGCGGTTTGTCATGCCCATCAGGTGGTTATGGTATACACCTTGTCCAGAAAGTACTGCGCGAGGCCGACGCTCACCGCGTCCGGCCCGGCCTGGGCATAGCTGAGATCCAGGTGGCGAATCAGCACATTCCTGGCGCATATGGCGCGGTACAGCTCCCGCAGGAAGGCTTCGCCCAGCGCCTCGATGCCGCCGCCCAGTGCGATGCGCCGCATGCCGGAGCTGCACAGGATGCTGTACAGGCCAAAGGCCAGCAGCCGGGCGGAATTCATCACCGAGGCATGGAGCGCCGGCTCGTTGGGATAGCGCTTCCCCAGCTCCTCCAGGGAGGCGGGCGCCTTCAGGCCCGCCGCTTCGCAGGCCTGCCGCGCGTCCTCCAAAATGGCGCTCTGGTTCACATAGCGCTCCAGACAGCCCTTATTGCCGCAGAAGCAGGGCCTGCCGTTGTAGTCGATGGTGAAGTGTCCGATTTCACCGGCGACGTGGTAGGGGCCGGTATAGATGACGCCGCCGGAGATAATGGCGCAGCTGATGCGCTCGCGAATCTCAATGAACACCATGTCCTGCGTCTCCGGGCTGTCGGGGTGGGCGGCGTCCAGGTGCTTTTTCTCGGCGTAAGCCAGGCTCCGGGTGCCGTTGAACAGGAATATCGGCAGGCCGACGCGCTCGCGCAGGCGGCGCATGGAGGCCTCGGAGAATCTGGTGCCCAGCGCGGATTTGTTGCTGAAAAGATGTTCGCTTTCGATGAAGAGGCCGGGGAAGTTGATGCCGATGACCAGCGCGCGCTGACGGTCGAACCGCTTCGCGTGCTTGCTCAGAATTTCCTCAAACAGAGCGGCATAGCTGTCGCCGGCATCCTCATCGGTCTGCCCGGCGGAATTGAGGGGGAAGAAGCCGCTCTCCAGCACCTGGCATTCCAGGTTCAGCAGCGTGTAGCGCACGCCTTCGCGCAACAGCGTGAACACCGCGATTTGGCGCTCGTCGCTGTTCAGGCGCAGGCTGATGGGCCGCCTACCGGGCAGGGATGTCTGCTTGGGGCCGGTCTCATAAATCAGGCCGCGGGCGGCCAGCTCCTCCACCAGGACGGAGACGCTGGTGGCGCTCAGGTTCATCACGCGCACGAGCTCCGCGCGCGACTTGCACTTGCCGCTGCGCACCAGGTCAAATATGCGCTTGATGTTGGATTCCTTGACCTGTTGTTGATAGCCGGTGCGATTGACGCCGGCTGTGTCCAGTGGCAGATATTTCATGGCGGGATTCCTTCCTTTTTAAACGTGGACACAAACCGGCTCAGGTTTGCGGGTCGGGCCAATTGCTGTACCGTGAGAGCATATAGATTGACAATATAGTATCATATTAATTTGAACTTTTCAAGCAATTTTAAATCATTTAATGTATATTGTGCGTCGTTTTTGCATTAAATAATTCATTTTTATGCTTGTATAATAGACAGTTAATATGATACCGTGATGAAACGCGGAGGAAAAAAGACCGAGGCGCGGTCACCGATGGGGGATCGCGCCTCGAAGCGTTTCGCAAGGCGAATTTGGATCAATACATGCCGCCCATGCCGGGGTTGCCCGCGGGCGCGGCCGGTTCCGGCGCGGGGATGTCGGTCACCAGGGATTCGGTGGTCAGCACCATCGCGGCCACGGACGCGGCGTTCTGCAGGGCGGAGCGGGTGACCTTGGTGGGATCGGCGATGCCGCGCTCCATCATGTCGGCGTACTCGTCCTTGGCGGCGTCATAGCCGAAGGTGGTGGACTTGCGGCTCTTGATCTTCTCCACGATCAGGCTGCCCTCTACGCCGGCGTTCTTGGCGATCTGGCGTACGGGCTCCTCCAGCGCGCGCAGCACGATCTGCACGCCGGTCTTCACATCGCCGCTGGTCTCGGAGATCAGCTTGGCGACGGACTTGGAGGCGTTCAGCAGCGCGGTGCCGCCGCCGGGAACGATGCCCTCTTCAACGGCGGCGCGAGTGGCGGCCAGGGCGTCCTCGATGCGCAGCTTGCGCTCCTTCATCTCCACCTCGGTGGCCGCGCCGACGTTGATGACGGCGACGCCGCCGCTCAGCTTGGCCAGGCGCTCCTGCAGCTTCTCGCGGTCGTAATCGGAGGTGGTGTCCTCGATCTGGCTGCGGATGGAGGCGATGCGGGCCTTGATCTCGTCGGAATCACCGGCGCCCTCGACGATCACGGTGTTCTCCTTATCGATCTTCACCTGGCGCGCGGAGCCCAGCATGTCGATGGTGGCTTCCTTCAGCTCCAGGCCCAGCTCCTCGGTGATCACCTGGCCGCCGGTCAGGATGGCGATATCCTGCAGCATCGCCTTGCGGCGATCGCCGAAGCCGGGGGCCTTCACGGCCACGCAGGTGAACGTGCCGCGCAGCTTGTTCAGCACCAGGGTCGCCAGGGCTTCGCCCTCCACGTCCTCGGCGATGATCAGCAGCTTCTTGCCCTGCTGCACCACCTGCTCAAGCAGGCCGATGATCTCCTGAATGTTGGAAATCTTCTTGTCGGTGATCAGGATCAGCGGGTTGTCCAGCACGGCTTCCATCTTCTCCATGTCGGTGCACATATAAGAGGAAGCGTAGCCGCGATCGAACTGCATGCCCTCGACGATGTTCAGCTCGGTCTTCATGGTCTTGGATTCCTCAACGGTGATGACGCCGTCCTTGCCGACCTTCTCCATCGCGTCCGCGATCAGCTGGCCGACGGTCTCGTCACCGGAGGAAATCGCCGCGACCTGGGCAATCTCGTTCTTGCCCTCGATGGGCTTGGACTGGGCGGCCAGGCTCTGCACGGCGGTGTCGGTGGCCTGCTCGATGCCCTTCTTGATGATCATCGGGTTTGCGCCCGCGGCCACGTTCTTCAGGCCCTCGTGAATCAGAGACTGCGCCAGCAGGGTGGCGGTGGTGGTGCCGTCGCCGGCCACGTCGTTGGTCTTGACGGAAACCTCGCGCACCAGCTGGGCGCCCATGTTCTCAAAGGGATCCTCCAGCTCGATCTCCTTGGCGATGGTCACGCCGTCGTTGGTGATCAGCGGCGCGCCGAACTTCTTGTCCAGCACTACGTTCCGGCCCTTGGGGCCCAGGGTGATTTTAACGGTATCGGCCAGTGTGTTCAAGCCTTTTTCCAGGGCGCGGCGGGCGTCCTCACCGAATTTAATCTGCTTTGCCATAATGATCTATCTCCTTTTTTCTTATAATCAGATTTTACTCTACGATGGCCAGGATGTCCTTCTGGCTGACGATCTTGACTTCCTCGCCGTCCAGCTTCACTTCGGTGCCGGCATACTTGGAATAAATGACCTTCTGACCCACGGTCACCTGCATTTTAACTTCCTTGCCGTCCACCATGCCGCCGGGACCGACGGCCAGCACTTCGGCCATCTGGGGCTTTTCCTTGGCGGCGGCGGTCAGGATGATGCCGCTCTTGGTGGTTTCTTCGGTTTCCACATCCTTGATGACCACGCGGTCACCCAAAGGCTTGATAGTCATATGATATATCCTCCTTAAAAGATTTTGATTGTTTCAGAGCTTGTTAGCACTCAGATTCAACGAGTGCTAACGCCCTTCAAATGGTATTTTACCGCAAACAGCGCCAGTATGCAATACCTATTTTGAAAAAATTTTCTAAAAATTATTGATTAAAAATGAAAAAATGCGCAAAACCGGCCTTTTGCGCTTTTTCTTCTTTTTTCTTTCCGGAAGGGAGCCGTTTATGGTATACTAAATAACAATCCCAGTAAGGAGGCGTTTATGGCGTATCCCCAGCTTTTGTCATGGTACCGGCAGAACAAGCGAACCCTGCCCTTCCGCGGCGTCCAGGATCCGTATGCCATTTGGGTATCGGAAATCATGCTGCAGCAGACCCGCACCGAAACGGTGGCCGGGTATTATCTCCGCTTTTTAAGCCGCTTTCCCGACGTGGCCGCGCTGGCCGGGGCGTCGGAGCAAGAGGTGCTCAAGCTATGGGAGGGCCTGGGCTATTATTCCCGCGCCCGCAACCTGCATCGGGCCGCCAGGCTGATCCTTTCGGAACACAACGGAAGGTTTCCGCGCACCTATGAGGCCGTTCGCGCTCTGCCGGGCATCGGGGATTATACGGCGGCAGCCATTTGCTCCATCGCATACCGGCTGCCCTATACTGCCATTGACGGCAACCTCACCCGGGTCATCAGCCGGGTGCACGATATCCAGGAGGACGTTGGCATTCCGTCCGTCCAGCGCCGCATCCGTCAGCTGGCCGAGGAGAATATTGACCGCCAAAATCCCGGCGACTGGAACCAGGCGCTGATGGATATCGGTGCTTCCATCTGCGTGCCCGGCACGCCGGACTGCGCCCGCTGTCCGCTCCGGGATCAATGCGAAGCGTACAGGCAGGACGATGCCGATCTGCTGCCGGTGCGCGCCGCGGCAAAACCGCCCCTGCCGGGGGATGTGGGGGTGGCACTGATCACCTGCGGGGGGCATATTCTTTTACAGCAGCGCGATGCCGCCATGCTGCGGGGGCTATGGGTATTTGTGCTGAACGAAGGCAATAATACCCGGGAGGGCATGGAAAAAAAGCTGAAATCCATGGGGATGCGCGCCCTTTTTTCCGCCGATCTGGGCGATGCCAGGCATGTGTTTACCCATCGGATCTGGAACATGCGGCTGTATCATTTTACCGCGCCGGCGGCAGCGCCGGTAAAGGGCGGGCGCTGGGTCGACGCCGAAGCGCTGGCCGCCTTGCCCCTCCCCACCGCCATGAAAACAGCCCGGCAGCTGGCCATGGAGCTGCTGAAGGAAGAATAAAGGAGAATTGCCATGCTGAATCATTCAGGCTCCCCCGATCTGTACACCCGGCGTCTGCACCTGCGCCGCTACCGTCCGGAGGATTACATCATGATGTACAGGAATTGGGCCAGCGATCCCGAGGTGGCAAAATACGTGAACTGGGGACCGCATAATTCCCCAGCCGTCACCAAAGAGCTGGTATCCATGTGGGTGGAAGGCTATGAGAGCTCCACGGTATACCGCTGGGGCATTGAAATGGCCGGCGAGCTCATTGGCGATATCTCCATTGTGAAATGGCGGGAAGAGGCCGAAAGCTGCGAAATTGGCTATTGCCTGTGCCGCAGGTTCTGGAATCAGGGACTGATGATCGAGGCGCTGAACCGGGTAATCACATATTTATTTGAAACGGTGGGTTTTCATCGGATCTCGCTGTGTCATGACGTTGAAAACCCGGCCTCAGGTCGGGTGATGCAAAAATGCGGGCTGCGGAAGGAAGGCGTTTTCCGCGGAGCGCAGCGGCGCAAGGACGGCAGCTGGATGGATGTGGCATATTACGCGATTTTAGCGGAGGACAGGCGATAAAACATGCGTTTTCCAAGGCATGTTTTGGCCATAAACGGCATAGAATAACGCTTACCGAATACTCATTTGGGAGGCGTTATTTTTATGGCAATCCAGGCGATCATCATGGCAGGCGGCGCCGGCACCCGCCTCCGTCCGCTGACCTGCGATCTCCCCAAGCCGCTGGCCCCGCTGTGCGGCGCGCCAATCATGGACTACACCCTGCAGCTTTTGCGAAAACACGGCTATAACCATGCCGATGTTACGCTCTGGTACCGTCCCAAGGACGTGCAAAGCTGCTTTGGTGCCGGGCGGCACGGCGTTTCGCTCACGTATATTATAGAGGACAAGCCGGTAGGCACAGCCGGCAGCGTGCTGATGGCAGCGGGCAAGGCACGGGATACCGTGCTGGTGATGTCCGGCGACGGGCTGACCAGCGTGGATCTCACCGCCGCGCTCGCTTATCACAAACAGCGCAAAGCGGCAGCCACGCTGGTATTGCAGCGCACCGATATCCCCCTGGCTTACGGCGTGGTGATGACCGACAGCCAGGGCCGGATCACCCGGTTTATTGAAAAGCCGGACTGGAGCCGGGTTTTCAGCAGCCTGGTCAATACCGGGGTATACCTGCTGGAGCCCCAGGCGCTGGCGCTGATCCCCGAGGACAAGCCCTTTGATTTTGGCCGTGACCTGTTTCCGTTGATGCTGGAAAAGGGAATGGCGCTGTACGGCTGGGAAAGCGGCGCGTATTGGTGCGATGTGGGCGACGCCCAAGCCTTTTTGAAGGCCCAAAGCGATCTGTTGGCCGGGCGGGCGGGCTTTATTCCGGCCGATCCCGGCATTCGGGCGGCGGAGGGCGCCATGATCTCACCGGATTCCTATGTGGCTTCCGGCGCACGGATCGGTCGCGGCGCCGCAATCAGCCGCTCCTGCGTGCTGGAAGGCGCCGTCATTGGCGACGGCGCGCAGCTGGACGGCGCCATCGTATGCGCCGGCGCCCGAGTGGAGCAGGGCGCGGTGCTGCAAAACGGCTGCGTGCTGGGCGCAGGCGCCGTAGCCGGCGCCTTTTCCACCCTGCAGGGCCAGGCGCGCGTTTGGCCCGGCATCCGGCTGGCGGACGATGCCGTACCGGCCAAGAAGCTCCTCCCCGTTCAGTTCCTCCGCATAGCCATCCTCCTCGATCCTGCGCAGAACGGACAGGACCTTGCTCCGAAGCTCGCGCTCAAAGTACTTGCTGTCCCCATACAGTCGGGTGCTGACCACCCGCTCCAGAAGTTCGTCTTCATTCCCCGCAAGAAGCTCGAGAAACTGCAGCAGCCGTTCATTCTTCTTCTCAGCCGTCTTCTCCGATTCCGGATCCTTTTCTCCTTTGAAAAACAGGCGCGGGATCCTCCTTTTGCACCGAATCTCTTCCAGCGCAGCCCTAAGCCACGCGGTGATCTTCTCATCTC
>JAFVBK010000192.1 GCA_017480045.1 Clostridia bacterium | reverse complement strand
CCGTTGACGCGCATGCGCCTCTTGTGTTATTCTGTTCATGCAGAGAGCCTTTCCTGTGATAGTTGGGTGTGGTAACTTTATTCTATCACTTGGCTCTCTGTTTTACTCCTCTCTCTGTTACCTATCTATTGTACCAAAACATTCAACTGTCTCGCGCGAAGCGCAAACACATAATTCCCGAAAAAGCTGTTCAAAATATGATCGACAATCCGCATTGGAAAGGAACGATCTTCATGAACAGACAGCAGCTGCCTCTGATGGCGACTGAGCCGGATATTCCTGCCAAGGCATCCGAAATCCGCGCGGCGGAGCGCTCGGACAAGCACGAGGCCAGAAATGAGCGGGAGGTGGTCGCGTGAGCCGCCAGCCCTTCACCCCCGACCAGTACAAGGAGCTGGTCTCGAAGCTGACCCCGCCCTCGCGGATGCTGCGGGGCTACTGGCGCGCCTTTTGGGTGGGCGGGCTGATCTGCGCCATCGGGCAGGCGCTGACGCTGTGGGCCGAAAAGCTGAACCTGGGCGAGATCACCGCCCCGATGTTCACCACCAGCGTGCTGGTTTTCGTGGGCACCACGCTCACGGGCATCGGCGTGTACGATGTGATCGGCAAGTACGCCGGAGCGGGCTCGGCCATCCCGGTGACGGGCTTTGCCAACAGCATGGCCGCGCCCGCCATCGAATTCCAGCGGGAGGGCGCGATCATGGGTGTCGGCGCGCGACTGTTCACGCTGGCGGGGCCGGTGCTGGTCTACGGCATCGCGTCCTCGGTGGCGGTCGGCATCGTCTACTGGCTGATTCGGGGGTGGGTGCTGTGAGCCGCGCGGGAGGGCAGACCTTCGTCTACGACAATCCGCCGCTGATTGCCGCCCACCAGAGCGTCGTCGGCCCCAAGGAGGGCAAGGGGCCGCTGGCGGCCTGGTTCGACACCGTTCTGGAGGACGACCTGCTGGGGCAGAAGAGCTGGGAGCTGGCGGAGATGGAGATGGTGCGGCGCTGCGTGCAGGCGGCGCTGAACGAGGCGCGGCTGACCGACGAGGAGGTCCAGGCCATGCTGGGCGGCGATTTGAACAACCAGATCATCGCCTCGTCCTTCGCGGCGCGGGCGCTGGGCGTGCCCTTCATCGGGCTCTACGGGGCCTGCTCCACCTTCGCCCAGGCACTGGTCGTCGGTTCGGCGCTGATCAGCGGCGGCTACCTGGACAACGCGGTGTGCGCCGCCTCCAGCCACTACTGCACGGCGGAGCGCCAGTTTCGCTTCCCGCTGGAGCTGGGCACCCAGCGCCCCCCACAGGCCAGCTGGACGGCCACAGCCTGCGGCTGCGCGCTGCTCAAGAAGGACGGGAATCCCGGCGGGCTGCGCGTGACCTGCGGCACCGTGGGGCGGATCATCGACCTGAACGTCTCCGACGCCAACCACATGGGCGCGGCGATGGCCCCGGCGGTGTTCGACTGCATCGCGGCGCACTTGGCCGATATGGGGCGCGCGGGCGCGGACTATGACCTGATCGCCACTGGCGATCTGGGCTGGATCGGACGGGAGCTGCTGCTGGAGCTGGCCAACGCCGCGGGGTTAGACCTTCCGCCAGACAGGCTGATCGACTGCGGCGCGAGCCTGTTCTATCAGGAGCAGGACGCCCACGCCGGTGGCAGCGGCTGCGGCTGCGTGGCCTCGGTGGCCTGCGGCTGGCTAATGAAGCGGCTGGAGGCCGGCGATATCAAGCGTCTGCTGCTGGTGGGCAGCGGGGCGATGTTCTCCCCCACCAGCAGCCAGCAGGCCCAGAGCGTGCCGGGCATCGCCTACGCGGCCTGCATCGAAAGGGAGGACTGACATGGACACGGTATGGTTATTCATCAAGGCGTTCGTCGTGGGCGGTCTGATCTGCGACGTGGGCCAGCTGCTGATCATGCGCACAAAGCTGACCAACGCGCGAATCCTGGTGATCTTCGTGGTCAGCGGCGTGGTGCTGACGGGGCTCGGCCTCTACAAGCCGCTGGTGGACTTCGCGGGGGCCGGGGCCACCGTGCCGCTGACGGGCTTCGGCTACTCTCTGGCCATGGGGGCCATCGAGGCCGTGAACCGCTACGGCTTCTGGGGCGCGTTCGTGGGCGGCATCACCCGAACTGCCGCGGGCATCACCGCCGCGATCGTGTTCGGGCTTCTGAACGCGCTGATCTTCAAGCCCCACGCGAAGCCCTGAGCGCAAAGCGACAAACGTAATGGAGCTGTCTCAAAGCGCTACGGCCAGCGTGTAAATGAAATATAGGGGCGGCATATCGCCGCCCGCCCCCCGGGGCATTGCCCCGGCCCCCATCCGCTGCCGCGCGGAATCGCGCCATATGGCTTATGGATTTGGGCGGGCGCCGAAACGGCGCCCCTACAATTTGGGCTGCTTTCTGTCGTTGGACTTCTATTTTGAGACAGTCTATGAGTAATCGATCATTCAGACAGTGGCAGCCGCCATTCCCGCTCCCTTTTCCCTGTTCCCTACTCTCGCATCAGCTCATACATCATGATTCCCGCCGCAACCGCCGCATTCAGCGATTCCGCGCCGCCGCGCATGGGCAGCTTCACGAGCTGAGAGGCGGAGGCGCGGGTAGCCTCGGAGATGCCCCGCGCCTCGTTGCCGATCACGAGGACAAACCTATCGCCGGGGTCTGTGCGGCTGTAGAAATCCGCGCCATGCAGGTCGCTGGCGAGCACCGTCCAGCCCCGCGCCTTGAGTTCAAGCAGCGCGGCGGGCAGGTGTTCCGCCGCCATAAACGGCACCCGGAAGCCGGAGCCCATCGCCGCCCGCTGCACCTTTGGCGAAAGCGGGTCGGCGCAGCCATCGCCGAACAGCACGCCGGTAAAGCCCGCCGCGTCGGCGGTGCGCCAGATGGTGCCCACGTTGCCAGGGTCCTGCGTGCCGTCCAGCGCCACGATCCGCGCCGGAGCCGCATCCAGCGGCAGCGGGCGGGGCAGGTCGAAGCTCGCGCAAATGCCCTGCGGCGTCTTGGTCTCGCAGACGCTCTCCAACAGTCCCCGCGGCACGATGGACACGCGCGCGCCGCTGGCGGCTAATGCCTCCGCCAGCGCGGCGCTGGCCTCCTCGGCCAGCACCTCATGAATGGTCAAGCCGCAGTTCAGCGCCTCCCGGAGCATGACCTCTCCCTCCACCAGGAATCGGCCCGCCGCCTCGCGCCCCTTGCGGCTCGAAAGCGCCTTCAGCGCTTTGATCGTGGGATTTTTCGCGCTGGTGATTTTATCCATAAAAACCTCCGGAGGTATGATTTATCGGCTCGAAAACGCCTTCATAGCCTCATGCTCCCCTATTCTCTTCCCCCGCCACGGCGTAGCACAACAGATACACCGCCTCGGCGCCGCCGTCCAGCAGGGTCTTTGCGCAGGCGTTGGCGGTAGCGCCGGTGGTGCATACGTCGTCCACCAGCACGATCCGCTTGCCCTTTACATCCATTTGCAGCTCAAACGCCCCGGCCATATTCGCGCGGCGCGCGTCGTCAGGCAATCGCGCCTGCTGGCGGGTGTTGCGGACGCGTTTGAGGGCATCCGCCATCGGCAGCTCCAGCCGATCGCCCGCCGCCCGCGCCAGCAGCGCCGCGTGGTTAAAGCCGCGCTCGCGCAGCCGCTTGGGATGCATCGGCACGGGCGCCACACAGTCCGCGCCAGTGGGCTGAATCAGCGCAAAGACGCTCGCCATGGAGCGGCCCATGCCCGCCGCCAGCCTGGTCACGCCCTGGTATTTCAGGTTGCGCACCAATCCGCCCGCGGGACCGCCGTAGTGATAGGCATAGGCCGCGCCTTTGAACAGACCGCCCTCCGGCGGCCTCCCCGCGCCGACCCAGCGGCTCGAAAGCGCCTGCCGGCAGTCCTCGCAAAGCCAGTCGCGCGGAAAGCCCGTCCGGCTGCCGCAGCCCATGCAGGTCGCCCGGCGAGGATAGATCAGCCCCAGCAGCGCGTCAGAGACGCGGTTAAACAATCCCGCGCTCATCGCTCGCCTCTCAGCCGCATATCCAGGGCGCTGTAGCGCCGGGTGATGTGGTTGTTGTCCACCATCGCCCGCACGCAGCCCTCGCGTCCCACGATCACCACCAGCCGCTTGGCGCGAGTGACCGCCGTGTACAGCAGGTTGCGCGTCATCAGCATCGGCGGGCCGCTGACCAGCGGCAGCACCACCGCGTCGAACTCGCTGCCCTGGCTCTTGTGCACGGACATGCAGTAGGCCAGCTCCAGGTCGTCCAACAGCGATTCGTCGTACTCCGCCACGCGCCCGTCGTCAAATTCCACCGTCAGTGCCCGCGCCCGGCGATCCACGGCCAGGATATAGCCGATGTCGCCATTGAAAACGCCCTCGCCCTCCTCGCTGCCGCGATTCCAGACCAGGTCGTAGTTGTTGCGCACCTGCATTACCTTGTCGCCCCGGCGGAATATCGCGCCGCCATGGTTGAGCTCCGGCTTGTCCCCCGGCGGGTTCAACGCCGCCTGCAACAGCGCGTTCAGCGCAAACACGCCCACGTCGCCCCGCTTCATCGGGGCCATCACCTGAATGTCCCGCAGGCTGTCCAGGTGCATGTAATTTGGCAGACGCGTCCGCACCAGCGCCACCACCGAATTGGCCACCTCGGCGGGCGTCTGACGGCGCTCCAGGAAGAAATCGGTGCCCCGCGTCCGGATTTCGGGATATTCACCCCGATTGATGCGGTGGGCGTTCAGCACGATCTGGCTCTCCCCCGCCTGGCGGAAAATCTCCGTCAGACGCACCACCCGCATGGTTTCAGAGGCGATGAGATCCTTCAGCACGTTGCCCGCGCCCACGCTGGGCAGCTGATCCACGTCGCCCACCATCACCAGGCGCGTGCCCGGCCGCAGAGCACACAGCAGCGAGCGCATCAGAAACACGTCCACCATGCTCATCTCGTCCACGATCACCACGTCGGCATCCAGCGGGTTGTCCTCGTCCCGGGCAAAGCCCTGCTGCTCGCCGTTGTACTCCAGCAGCCGGTGAATCGTGCGAGCGGGGCAGCCGGCGGCCTCGCTCATGCGCTTGGCCGCGCGGCCCGTGGGCGCGCAGAGCTCCACGTCTCCCAGCTGGCGCATCAGGCGGATGATGACGTTGATGGAGGTGGTCTTGCCGGTGCCGGGACCGCCAGTGATCACGCACACACCCTCCATCAGCGCGGCCAGCGCCGCCTCCCGCTGCTCGGCGCAAAGCGATACGCCCAGCGCTTCCTCGTGCCGCTCAATCTGAGCAAGCGCCTGACCCTCCGTCAGCT
>JAFVBK010000191.1 GCA_017480045.1 Clostridia bacterium | reverse complement strand
GCATCCCCGCCACCATCGACAACGACATTGGCTGCACCAACTACACCATCGGCTTCGACACCGCCTGCAATACCGTCATCGACTGCATCGACAAGCTGCGCGACACCATGCAGAGCCACGAGCGCTGCTCGGTGGTGGAGGTCATGGGCCGCAACGCCGGCTTCCTGGCGCTCTACGTGGGCATCGCCGTCGGCGCCACCGCCGTGCTGGTGCCTGAGCGCGAGCTGGACTTCCAGCGCGACGTCGTCGACCGCATCCGCAGCGCCCGCCTGGCCGGCAGCACCCACTTCATGATCGTCGTGGCCGAGGGCGTCGGCAGCGCCGTGGAGATCGGCAAGCAGATTCACGAGGCCATCGGCATCGAGCCCCGCGTGACGGTGCTGGGCCACATCCAGCGCGGCGGCACGCCCAACGCCCGCGACCGCGAGACCGCCACCCGCATGGGCTATTTTGCCGTCAAGGCCATGATCGAGGGCCGCGGCAACTGCATCATCGGCACCCGCGAGGGTGAAATGGTGGAGACGCCCATCGAGGAAGCCCTTCAAATGAAGCGCCATTTGCAGATGGACCGCTACGAGGTGCTGGAGAAGGTCAGCATCACCGCGCCCCATCCGCAGCTCTCCCCTGAAGGCAACTGAATTCGATGGCATATAAAAGAGCCGCGCCGGATCACCGGCACGGCTCTTTATCTTGGCTCAGTTGGTCAAATATTATTCCGCCAGCGCAATCGCCGCCGCGTTCTGACCAGCGACGCGTCCATAGGTGGTGGAAATGGACAGCATCGAGCCGGAGCACGGATAGACCGTCGCGAAGAACTGACCGGAGGCGCACTCGCCCGCCGCGAACAGGTTCGGGAACTCGGAGCCGTCCTCCTTCAGAACCTTCGCGTCGGTGTTGATCTCGAAGCCGCCGAAGCCGGCAACCGTGGAGCGAATGACCTTGATGGCGTAATAGGGGCCTTCCTCGGCCAGCGGCGCGATGCCCGCGCGGCCGAAGTCCTCGTCCTCGCCAGCGGCACCCAGCTCATTGTAGCGAGCGACGGTAGCCGCGAAGGTCTCGGCGTCCAAACCGGCCGCCTCGCCCAGCGCCTCCAGGGTATCGGCCTTGAAGCCATAGTTGCGGTTGACGGCGGTCTCCATCAGCGGAACAAAGTCCGCCATGCTGCTGTCGAAGATCCACCACGCGCAGCTGGTGCCGTTCTTGTCCATCGCTTCATAGAACAGCGGATAGTCCAGGGACTCGTTCATGAAGCGCTCGCCCTTGTCGTTCACGCCCAGCGTGGGCAGGAAGGAAAGCAGGTTGATGCTTCCGGTGAGGGTGTAGGAAGCGTCGGTGGTGTGCATACCCATGACGCCGCCCTTGAACACGAAGGAAGCGCCCAGCGCCTCGCCCCAGGCGATTTCGTCGCCGGTGTTGCCCACGGAGGACATGGAGGGCACGTTGTCGGAATTCGGCACGTACTTCGCCATGTAATCCTTGCTGCGGTCAAAGCCGCCGTTGGCCACGACGACCGCCTTGGCATTCACGGTCAGGGCCGCGCCGTAGTGGTCGGCCACCGCGCCGGTGACCATGTCGTCCTCGCTCAGCAGCTCCTGCACCGCCGCGTGGCGAATGATGGTGATGTTCTCGTTCGCCAGGGCCTTCTCCCAGATCGGCGCCATGATGGGGCCGCCGCCCTGGCTGGTCAGGTGCGCGCGCAGGGCCGGGCTGGTGCCGGAGGCCACGACGCCGGCGTCAAACACGACGCCCATCTCATCGATCAGCCAGTCCACGGTTTCACCGGAGTGCTCCGCCCAGTAGGTGACCATATCCACGTCCATATCGCCGCCGGTGCGCTCCTCATAGTAGGCCACGATCTCGTCGGGATGATAGCCGTCGATCTCCTCGTCACTGTTCATCTGGGAACCGGTGCCGTACACATAGCCGCCCGCGGTGACGGAGCTGCCGCCCAGTCGGTCCAGCTTCTCCAGCACAACGACCTGCGCGCCCGCGTTGGCCGCCTCGATGGCGGCGCTCAAGCCCGCGATGCCCGCGCCGATGACCAGCACGTCGGTATCGATGGTCTCGTCCTCGGCCGTCTCGTGCACCTCCGCATCCAGACCCTCCGCGCCGGAAGCCTCGATGGCATTCTTCACGGCCAGCTTCACGGCATAGGCGCTGAAGGTGGCGCCGGTGGTGGCGTCCACGTTCCAGGTCTGATGCTCGACGATGCGCTTGGGCATCTCGCTCAGGGAATAGTCGCTCACGCCCACGGTCTCCGCCGCCTCGGTCACGGTCACGTCAGTGATCGCGCCGTCCTCAAGCGTCACTTCCACCTTCACCGGGCCATGGAATCCGCTGGATTCGCCCTCAAAGGTGCCGCTGACGCCCTCCGCCACGGACACGCTGAACATGCTCAGCGCCATGACCAGAGCCAGCAAGATGACTGCTACCTTCTTCATAAAACAAACCTCCGTTTACGATATTGCAGACAAAGTCTACTAAACTAATTATACATGATCAATATTTGGCGTTCAATATAATTGCAGCCCATTGTTATCCTTTTACATAATATTAATACTGTTCTCAAATCTCTTCTCAATGCTTTTCCGCGAACCGGCCAACCGCGCTTTGGGCCGATTACCCGACCGGCCCAATTTCAAAAAATCGCCCCGCACAGCTTGTGCGGGGCGATTCACTTCCGATCCTTCGATCAGACGAACTCCAGGATCACCATCTCGGCGGCGTCGCCGCGACGGGGGCCCTTCTTGATGATGCGGGTATAACCGCCGCCCTGGCCCTTTTCCTCAGCGCGCTTCTTGTACTTCGGCGCGATTTCGCGGAACAGCTTTTCGACGACCTGATGCTTGACGTCCTTCTGCCGCTTCTTGAAATCATCCTTATCCTAGCCCTCGTTCTGAACGGCGGGAATGTCATACAGATAGCGCATCACCTGACGACGGGCAGCCAGGCGGGCGGGGCTGTCGTTCTGCACGGTCAGCTCCTCAACCTGCTTCTTGTCGTTCATGTGCTTCTTGGTCACTTCGATGGTATTATCACACTGACGCATTGCGATGGTCACGAGATGCTCAGCCAGAGACTGAACTTCCTTGCCGCGTGCCAGAGTGGTTTCGATCTTGCCGTACCAGATCAGATTGGTAACCTGATTGCGAAGCATCGCCATCCTCTGGTCGGTCGGCCGACCCAGCTTGCGATTGGCCATTTCTGGTTCCTCCCTTGATGCTTAAATCATTCAGTCCCGGTTTATTCTTCGCTCGTCTTGAGGGAGAGGCCCAGAGCGATCAGCTTCTGCTCCACCTCTTCAAGCGACTTTTTGCCGAGGTTGCGCACCTTCATCATATCCTCCTGATTGCGCTGTACCAGCTCGGCAACGGTGTTGATGCCGGCGCGCTTCAGGCAGTTGAACGCACGGACGGAAAGATCCAGTTCCTCGATAGTCATCTCCAGAACCTTGCTCTTGTCGTCAATCTCCGGTTCGTTGTAATCGACGCGGACGACGTTTACCGTCAGGTCGATGAACAGGCGCATGTTATTCGTCAGGATCTGCGCCGCGGAGGCCAGCGCCTCCTTGGGCAGGATGCTGCCGTTGGTCCACACCTCGATGGTCAGCTTATCGTAGTCGGTAACCTGGCCCACGCGGGTGTCCTCAACGGAGTAGCTCACCTTGCGAATGGGTGTAAAGATGGAGTCTACCGGGATCACGCCGATGGGCATGCCGGCGACCTTGTTGCGTTCCATTGCGAGCTGCTTGTTCCGCTCTGCGGAAACGTAGCCTCTTCCCTTTTCGAGGGTGATCTGGCACTGCAGGTGCGCGCCCTCGGAAAGCGTAGCGATGTGCAGTTCGGGGTTGACGATTTCCACCTCGTCGTCCGCCTTGATGTCGCCCGCGGTAACCTCGCAGGGACCGTGCGCATCGATGGAGACAGTCTTGGGCTGCTCCGTGAAGAGTTTCGCAGAGAGAAGCTTGATGTTAAGGATCAGTTCCGCAACATCTTCCTTCATGCCGGGAACGGTCGAAAACTCATGCTGAACGCCCTCGATGCGGACGCTCGTCGCGGCCACGCCGGGAAGACTGTTCAGCAGCACGCGGCGCAGAGAATTGCCCAGAGTCTGGCCGAAGCCGCGCTCCAGGGGATTCACGACAAATTTGCCATACCGATTGTTCTCGCCGACTTCTACACGTTCAATTTTGGGTTTTTCGATTTGATCGATCACTCAGCGTTTCCTCCTCTCCTGTCGCTCAAGCCGCTTGCGGCCTGTGCGGTGCTGGCCAATGACTGCGCGGATCGTTTCGTAGCTCACCGCGCGGTCAGAGGCAACGTCTGTCTATAAACAGCAATTAGCGGGAGTACAGCTCGACGATCAGGTTCTCGGAAACCTCATAGTCAATGTCTTCGCGGCTCGGCATCGCAACGATCTTGCCCTCAAAGGCGTCCGGCGCCTTCTCGATCCACTGGGGCACGGTCTTCTTGCCGTACTCCTCCAGCAGAGTCTTGAACTTCACGGAAGCCTGAGACTTCTGGCACACGGCCACGACGTCGCCGGGCTTGACCATGGCGGAGGGGATGTAGCAGCGCTTGCCGTTGACGTTGAAGTGGCCATGGTTCACCAGCTGGCGAGCCTCGCGACGGGTCGCGGCGAAGCCCATGCGGAAAACCACGTTGTCCAGGCGACGCTCCAGGTACTGGAGCATGATCTCGCCG
>JAFVBK010000190.1 GCA_017480045.1 Clostridia bacterium | reverse complement strand
TGTCGAAGCGTTGGGAAGTGACCTTCGACCAAAGGACCTTGAAGGGACCCGCCAGCAGGATTTCCTCTTCGCCCATCACCGCCTTGATTTCGTCCTCAATGGCGGTGATTTCGTCGTTCAGTTCAGCAGCCATCTTTTTCAGTTCAACCAGTTCGCGGACCTTGGCTTCCATTGCGTTGTTAGACATTGTGTTTTCCTCGCTTTCTTTGATTGTTCGTTGTGTTCATGTCCTCTTGACAGTTATTATTATACACGATTTCGTGTTATACGTCAAGTTAAATCGACACTATTATGTGTTAAATCAAATTATAACTTGACTATTTTAACGAAATCGTGTATCATACTCTATGAAGTGAGGTGCTTACAATGGCGTTGACGATGGGCGAGAAAATAAAGGTAGTTATGAAGCGTCGTGGCATGACCTTGGGACAGCTGGCAGAAGCAACAGGGCAGACGCGGCAGAACCTATCTAACAAGATGGGAAGAGACAATTTTCAGGAAAAGGACCTTCAAGTGCTGGCGGCGGCTTTGAATTGCGACTATGAAGCCAATTTAATCATGCGTGATACAGGCGAAAAAATATGAGATAGGTTTTAACAGAAAACGCGGGAACAGTTCTTTGATTTATGACTGTTCCCGCGTTAAATTTATATCCATACCCCCGCATGGTCTTTTGGGACAAAAATTATTTTGACCTCAAAATCCGCTTTGTTTGACCCAGAAAAATCCCAAAGAGGGTTCTGTTTTCAGATTGCGGTTAGAATATGGATTTGAAGAGGTCCGCAACCTTCTTTTTGACCGCCTGATAGGATGCTTCATCCACTTCCATCTGAACCTTGCCTTCCTTCAACTTCATGTCCACGGTCTGGTCCACGATTTTAGGGATTTCCGCAAGCATCCATTCCCGCAGGTTTTCCGTGTATGCGGCGGCTACCGCGTTTGCGTAGTCTATGGTGTTCCGCACATGCTGTTGATGCTGTGGGTGCTGTTCTGTCGCCGCTTCAATCTACATCTTCTTGGCGAGGACAAGGGCTTGCCCGCCATACTTCTGTCCAATCGTCATAGGTCTTCCCCCTCGCATATTCTCTTTTGTATCGTTTCATCTGTGAGCAGCAGCATTACCAGCCGCCGCATGGTTTCCGACATGGTGAGGTTATCGTGCTTCAAACCAAATCGCATAACCGCCAGTTTGTCTTCAAAGGGAAGACGAAAAGCAATCGTATTCATAATGTATTCCACCTTTCATTATTACATGAAAAAGCGGGGAACGTGTCTAACAATCTTTGTCCAACATTTCCTTAATCGTTTTCAGATGGATTATTGAATAATTGTAGCGGAAAACCTTTAAGGAAATCGGCGGCGGGGTTCAAAAGAATGGGGCTTTGTGCTATACTTGTATTGTTAAGCCCAGAAGATATAAGCCAAGTCCAAAAGATGTAAGATAGGGTGATAAACATGAAGCCTGGCGGCCCGAAGATGAAGCTATTGACGGTTATGCGGATATTTGAACGGGAAACGGACAAGGAACATCCCTTGACCGCAAATCAGGTGTGCGATAAGCTGAAGCAGTATATCAATATAGACGCGAACCGCAAGGGCGTGTATGACGATATTGAAGCCCTCAACATGTACTATGAAGCGTTTGGGGAAAAGCGGAAAAAGGTTCGCCACATTGAGTCTGTCGAAAAAGGTAGAGGCTATTACTTGGCAAACCGCCCTTTCTCTTCTGCTGATGTTCGACTGATGATCGACGCCATAGAATCATCCAAGTATCTGTCAGAAGCCAAGACGCGGGAACTGATAGAGGCGTTGGAGGAACTATGCCCGCAGGAACAGCGGCGGCAAATCAAATCACAGGTTGTCATACTGGACCGCGTGAAGAACATGAACACGGACATTCACGACAGTCTGGATAAAATCGGCTCCGCTATCGCCCAGAACAAACAGATACAGTTCAGGTATTTTGACTATGACGTGAACAAGCGGCGGGCATACAGGAAGAAGGGTTCCTTCTATCAGGTCAGTCCCTATGAGATGATTTACAATGACGATAGCTATTATCTCATCGCCTACAACGCGGAAAGGAAAGCCAGAAACACCTATCGCATAGACCGCATGGCGTTGGTGAGCGTCCTTCCGCTGGACCGCGAGGGCAGGGACGAAATGGCGGATGCCAGCAAAGACAAGCCGAGGCTTCAAAAATCCACCTTCAGTATGTTTGATGGGAAGATCGAGACAGTAACGATGGTCTTTCGCATAAACATGATGAATGCGGTGCTGGACAGGTTTGGTGCTGATGTGTTCGTTTCACCTGTCGATAGGGAGCATTTCCAGATAAGCGTCCCTGTCGCCATCAGCCAGCAGTTCTATGGTTGGCTGTTCGGGTTGGGAAACTATGTCACCATTACCCGCCCAGAGCATATCAAAAAGGAGTTCCCCGAGAAGTTGGAAGAGATTAGAAGCCGTTACGATTAAGACGGACCGCCGCCGCGACAAACCATGATTTATTTAACGAGCCGCCGCGTTGACAAGGGCGTTTCTGGTATGATAAACTGAATACACAGTTTGATAAACTGTTTGGGATTTGGTACGATAACTGTTGTTAATTCCGTGCGAAATGTGAGCCTACGAAAACCGCGAAACCCCTTGATTTTGCGGCATTTTGCCGCAAAATCAGGTCGTGTCCTGGTACGACAACGAGAACAGCTACGTGAGCCAGATGGTTCGCACCATCAAGTACTTCTCCGAGCTGAAGTAATTGCGGCACAGGGGTTTTCGCCCCTTCGCCCACTTGCGGCGGCCGCCGCAGGTACGAAAAATGTTGAACTACCCGCGTAGGCTGTTTTCAAAAATGCCTACGAAGGTACGATAACTGTTTCGCCCCACTTTCCAAGCAGGAATGTCAGGAAAGTGGGGCTTGTTTTATGCTGTGGAACGAGGGAATTACACAGTTTAAGAAGGGTGATGCACGAATGTTCAGTTTTCCTCGTCTGGAATGTACTCCATCACATCTTCAACGCGGCAGTTCAGAATCTTGCAGAACATCTCGATCGTATGGGTGCTAACGTATTCGTTGTGCTTGAGGCGCGAGATTTGGCTGGGACTGATATGCTTTTTATAGATGAGCGCATACTGAGTCACGCCCTTTTCGCGCATGGTTTCCCACAATCGCTGGTATGAAATCATGCGCAATCCCCCTACTGAAATAAAATCCTACTCGACATATTATCTGATATTGGTCTATAATAATATTGTCTATATTCGGACAATATTTACTGGCTTTCTATAGTGACTATTCCTAAATTTCAATTGCGGATCGGAGAGGATTACAGAACAGCAATGGGGAATTGTCCGATATAGAACAACTATCGATTAACATTTTAGGAGGGAATACAGATGAAACGTCTCTTTCGCATCTCACTGTGTGTTTTGCTGATTCTTTGCACTATTCTTCCTGGGGCGCTTGCCGCAAGCAAGACATACAAAGGCCTAGGCTCGACAAGTTATACTATCACCACTGGGAAAAAGGACGCGAAGCTCACTATCTCCGGAAAGTCAGGACAATACGCGCAAAAATTTGTCAGCTATAATGGCAAAAAGAACACGGAAGTCAAGGCCAATGGCTATGCGGTTTTCGATATCACCGTTGACGGCGTTACCAAAACAGTATCCAACAGAAGCGCGACCTTTAATCTGAAGGCCAGAAGGACTTATACCGTTATCGTATCCTACAAGGGTTTTTACGGCTTCAACAAATTGCTCGTCAAAGCAGGTTATAATCCCAAGGGAAGCCAGCATTGGAAGAAGAATCCCTCTGTTTCCGTCTCAGTGAACAACAGCGCTAAGATTAAATAGTTTTTGTTGGCGCGCAGTTAAATAGAACATATATGCGTTCTATATTGTTTAACTGAATCAATTCGTTTGAAAACCAAAAGGTTCCTTCCGGTGTTGCCGGAGGGAGCCTTGTCTTAGCAAAACAATCTTGCCATTTCCCTGCTCATCGTGCTATACTATTGTCGGATGGAGGTGTGAATATGCCTACTGTGGAAATGATACAGAGCGTTGTGAACAGTCTGAAATCAGCTTACGCCTTGCGAACTGTGAATATCTTTGGTTCCTACGCGGAAGGCCGTGCGACGGCTCAGAGCGATTTGGATTTGCTGGTGGAGTTCGACAAGCCCAGCGTTTCCCTGATCCAGTTGAACGCTTTAAAGTACGATTTGGAGGACGCCTTGGGTCTGCCCGTAGACGTGATTCACGCCCCGCTGCCCGATGACAGCATGATTCAGCCTGAAAAGGTGGTACGCGTTCTGTGACTTCGAGGGACAGCCAGATTTGCGGGAAGCTACTATCTGAAATCGCCGTGGCGGGAGAGTTGATGAAGGGAATTTCACTTGAGGCTTTCCTGACGGATGAACGCACGGCCCGTGCCGTCAGCATGACGCTGATTAACATAGGCGAGTTGGTGAAGAATCTCACGCCCGAATTGAAGGAAGCCCATTCTGATATTCCGTAGCGGGCGATTTCGGGAATGCGAGACATAACGGCGCACAAGTATCA
Organism: Clostridia bacterium; assembly: GCA_017480045.1. Classification (GTDB taxonomy): domain Bacteria; phylum Bacillota; class Clostridia; order Christensenellales; family Aristaeellaceae; genus UBA2862. The sequence continues at coordinate 11,301 of JAFVBK010000190.1, read as the reverse complement.
AACGCTTCGCAAAGAGGACGTGTATAGCACCTGCGTTGAGGATTTACCCGTGTTTGAAGGACAGCTAAGAGCTTTGGTACAAGAGAGCGAAGAATGATTTACCCAAAGGCGATAGAGGTCAAACCACTGCCCGATTACAAATTGAAGGTGTGCTTTGACAACGGCGAGGAAAGGGTCTTTGACGTGAAGCCCTACATCAAGGGCGAGTGGTTTTCCGAATTTCTGGATTTGGAGGTCTTCAACGCCGTACAAGCCTAATCCGTTTTTCCTTAAAGGTTTTCGCACAGATTTCCCATAATCCCACGCGAAAACCTTTAATGATTTTCTTTACCCTTCTCGCCAGATACTTATAGACTGTGGGCCTACTCAAACGGCAGACGCGAACGAGTTCTGACAGGTTCATATTCCCTGATACGTATGATGGGTAATGCTTATAGAAGACGGCAGGAATATCCTCTTGGTCGTGGGTTTCCTGCCGATTTGCTTGCCCTTCGCAGCAGTCCACAGTAATGGAGCCGAGAATCACCAGCCGCAAGTGTTTCTTCTGGATGGTTTCTAATATGTCGCAAAATCCTTTGACAGACCTTGACAGGCGAAAGGTTTCAACCACATACACGGGATTTCTCTTCCATATGGTCCAGCAAAAGCGTGGTTGACACTGTTTTATGCCGTTCGATCGATCGTCCTCTATTCCTTCGCCCAAATCGTTATGCTCTTGCGCAGGGCGGCGCGCCCATATTTCTTCATCTGCTGGCTGCTGTTGCCCTTTTGCTGTCTGAGACAATACACGCGCTTCGCCGTGAAGCCGAACTGCTCAGCAAAGCTGGTGGAGAGGAAATCGACGGGAATGATCTCTCCGCCATAGCGCACATTGTCGTTGATAAAGGCCACCGTCGCGCCCTTTTTGCAGATTCGATACAACTCCGCGAAGATGAACGCCAATTCGGTAAAGTAGCCCTCCACCATGCGAATGACGCCGTTGTTGTTTAAATCGCCATGGGCCTTGCGCAGGGACAGCGCCTGCCGCACCTCCCGGAAGGCGGCGTTTGCCTCTATGGCGCCATGAATATACTCAAACCTGTCCCGCGCCCCGGTTTCAGCGTAGCTGTCGCGAATGGCCTCGATCTTCGGCTTGTTTTCGACCGTACAGGAGAGCAGCGCCTGCCGCATCCGCTTGATCTCCGCCTCGCCAAGGCCCAAATATACCAGCTCCAGCGCATAGGTTCGCGTGTAATCGTATCGGTTGCAATACGGGGGCGACGTGATGACGCCGCGCAGCGAATCGCCCTCCATCCGGGGCAGTTCAAACAGCGCGCTGCGCTGTCTGAAATCGATCGTCGCGCCGCTGTCGCCCGCGCCGCCGGCCTGGATGGCCTCAATGTCCGACAGCGCGCGCGACAGCTCCACGGTCACCGCTTCCTGGATATTGCCCACCACTTCCCTGCAGCGATGCTCCGGCAAAAGCCTCCGACCCGCCTTAGCGCGCTGAACATTGGCTTCAATCACCTTTTTCGAGCGCGAATCCCAGCTCAAATACTGCCCGCTCTTGGCGGTATAGCTGCAGCCCTCAAGGGCATTGACCATGCACAACGTAAACAGGTTCTTCGCCAGCGCGGAGTAGGCGCTCGCCGCCATCCAATCCGTCGCGAATTGAATAAATCGCTCGTTGAATTCCGGATAGGCCGTATCGGTAATGGTAATGTAGGGCGTCCGCCCGGCGTAATCGTCTGGCATTTTAAGGGCGCGAAAATCGCGGATCACGCGGGCGATCTCCGCCGCGTCGTAGCGCATGACGTTGGCCTTCGCCATGATCGAGACGGCCGACAGCGGCAGGATGTCAAAGCCCACGCTGTTGATTCCCCGCATTTGACACGCCAGCGCGGTCGTTCCGGAGCCCATGAACGGATCCATCACCAGATCTCCCGGCACAGCGCCCATCTCATCCAGCAGGATATCCACAAGCTCCGCCGAGAAGGCCTCCTTGTATTTCAGCCAGCTGTGCAGCGCGTCATTTTTGCTCAGCTGATAGCTGACGCTGCGCCGGTCAAATTTGTCCGTAACCTCCAAAATGGGCGCGTATTTCCGTTCAAGCGCCTGCCGCTCGTCCTCCGGACAGTACCCATCCGCGGAGAAGGCGTCCGTGATATACGGGCCGATGTCCATCGTCGGCGCGGGCATATTCAGCGCTTCAAGAAATGTAATCTGTCTAACCATGAGATGACCTTCTCCTCATTCTCCAATCAGCCAGTTGCAATATGCGGTCAGCTGACTGGCATTGGTAAGATTCGCCGCGTTCGACAGCGTGCCGTCCTCCAGCTGCGCGTATATCTCCTCGGCCATCGAGCGCTCGATCGCCGCCGCGATAAACGAAGTCTTCACCTCGGGATAGCCCGCCGCCGCGAAACTCGATCGAATTCTGTTCAGCGCGGTGTTGCCCGTCTTCCAGTGCTCATCCGCGCCTGCCGGATCGATGCCGGCCTTGAGCTCGCCAAACATGATCGCCCGATCGTCGCGGCGGACAATTCTGCCGCGATCGTAGTCCTGGATGCCGCCCGAAAACAAGCTGATATCCACATTTTTCCCGACCGTGGGAATCTTCGCGTTGAATACAAGCAGACGTTCCCCCGACCCATTTGCCCAGTGCAGCGCCCTGACATTCGCTTCAATCCCCGCGGCCGTGGTATCTACCCGCCTCCAACGTTTTGAATCGGTTGACAGCAAATCACATGCCAGCCCCATGACGTTCATGCTGGAAAAAATGGCCCGAACCAGGCGCGACTGACCCATATTGCCGATGTTGTTGCGCATCGTGCCGCCGACCGCGTCGCCCTTTATGAGCAGATATCGAAATGTCGTCTCGTCGATATAATTCGAGCCGGCGGGCTTGAGAAATTTATCGATCAGTTCCTGAATCGCCATCGTCTGGTCCGCTTCCGTCAGATGCGCGAGGGATTTGTCCGACAGGCCCGCCGCCGTGATGAGAAAGGGGCGCACCTCAGGCACGGACAGCAGCTCCTCAGCCGCCTCCGTGTGCGCAGCCATGGCCTTAAACGCCAGCGCGCTCCTGACAAAGGGATCGCCGACCCGGTTCTTCTCCAGCGCAATGCTCAAGAAACCGGCGCGCGTCTGTTCATGGGTGGTAACAAGGCTCTCCGCGGAAGTGATATAGCGATTGATCGCCGGCATGCTCACGCCCCCCGTCCTGATTCTCTGAATGCCGTCGCGCGCCCACGCAGATTGGACGCCGAATTCATTCTATCACTTTTTTCAAAATAAATCTACTATCTCCGGCATTGTCAGCGCGCCTCTTTTCACACACATTCAACATCGAATCAACATCACCGCGCTACCATTTGCCATACTACATCATTATAATGAATGTGCTCTTGGGAAATGGCGCAACCGTCCGTTTCCAAGCGCCGCCGCGAAGCGCGGCGGAAGGTGCGCGCACAAGCGCACAAATGCATTACGAAAGGAAGTACCTAAAGATGAAGAAGATTTTTGCTCTGATGCTGGTTATGGCTCTGCTGGCCGTCGGCCTGACCGCCTGCAAGAAGGCCGAGCAGAAGACCGAAGAGGCCGCTGCCGCCGTCGAAGAGACCGTCGAGAACGCCGAGGAGAAGGTTGAAGAGGCCGCCGAGGCTGCTGAGGAAAAGGTTGAAGAGGCCGCTGAGAAGGCTGAGGGCGCCGTCGAAGAGGCTGCCGAGGAAGTCAAGGACGCCGCTGAAGAGGCTGCTGAGGAAGTCACCGGGGGCTAATATCCCGCGAAGATTTCAGGATGAGCCGCTCCGCGCCTGTGCGCGCGGAGCGGCTTTTTCTGTTCGGACGTTCAAGGATAATGCGCGTTTCCACGCGTATTTTCAAATTTTCCGCCAAAAATTGACAGCGCCGCCGCAATGTGCTATAGTCAAAGCATACCAATTTTAATTCAAAAGGGAGTTGCGCCGATGAAGAATACATCTTTGCTGCGCGCCATCGCGCTGCTGCTGTGCCTGACGCTGCTGTGCGCGACAGGTCTGGCCGAGTCCGTCGACGGGGAATCCGATCTGTTGGAGAGCCCCGTACAGGAACAGGCGGAATTTTCGCTGGCCCCGGAGGGCGCGGAAGCGCTGCCCGACGCGGTCTACGCGGAGAATGCCGCCGAGGAGGAGGCCGTTCCAGCGGAAGACGCCGCCCCGGCAGCTGACATCGTCGCCGCAGAATCGCCCGCTCTGATCGAGGACGCCGACGCGACCGCCTCCGCCGAAGCCGCCTCTCAGGCGCAGGACGCGGTCCCCCAAGCCCCCGTTGAAAGCGCGCCGGCAGCCGTCGAAGCGCCGGGAATTCCCGCTGAGGATGAAGGCTTTGAAGGCGAGCAACAGGTCGCCGCCGCCGAGACCGACGCCTCTGGCGCGCGCAGCTTCGCGCAGACCGCCGCCGTGGAATCGGAAACCTGGCAGGGCGTCAACCTGGTTCGCGCCGCTGGTTTTACGGGCGCGCTGGCGCGGGTGAACGGCCAGCTGACCCTGGCAAACGTGACGATCGACGGCAGGCCCGCGCGAGAGGTCGATCTCGGCGCGTATTTCACCCTCGGCCCCACCGGAAGCGTCGCCATTCAGGACGACGCCGCGCTGGCGCTGAGCCTGAGCGCGTTCAGCTTTAACAAGGGCAGCAAGAAGACCCTCTCCGTGCAGTGGAACGGCGCGGGCCTGGCCGCCAAAAAGGCCAAGTGGAAGACCTCCAACAGCAAGGTCGCCAAAGTATCCAAGGGCAAGATCCGCGCCAAGAAGGCCGGCACCGCCGTGATCACCGCCACCTATCAGGGCGCGACCGCCAGCTGCCTGGTGGTCGTCACCGATTACAAGCAGGTCAAATCCCTGAAGATGGGCCAGAAGAAGCTGACTCTGGCGCTGTACGGCTCCGTGCAGCTGGGCCTGACCATCAAGCCGGCGGACGCCTTCAATCCCGCCATCACCTGGTCCTCCTCCAATCCCGCCGTCGTCAGCGTGGATGCCAACGGCTGGGTTGCCGGTCTCTCCGGCGGTACCGCCACGGTCACCGCCCTCTCCGGCAACGGCAAAAAGGCCAGCTGCAAGGTGACGGTGAAGGAGGTCAAGCCCACCGCCGTGAAGTTCGCCAAGCCCTACTTATCCCTGAATCCGGGCAATACCTTCGCCACGCGGATTGAAATGACGCCCGCCGCCGTCTCCAACCCAGCGGTGAGCTATTCCAGCAGCAACGCCGCCGTCGCGACCGTGGACGCGAAGGGCGTCGTCACCGTCACGGGCTACGGCACGGCGGTCATCACCGCCACCTGCGCCGCGGACAGCGGCGTGAAGGGCACCTGTCGCGTCAGCGTGCTGCAGCCCGGTCACAAGCGCATGGAGGGCCTGATCATCGGCATCAATCCCGGCCACCAGCGCAAGACCATCAGCACGCTCTATCCGCTGGCGCCCGGCTCCAGCAAGAAGGCCAAGGGCGTCAAGACCGGCGCCTGCGGCAAGTGGACACGCGTCAACGAATATGAGACCACGCTGGCCATCGGCTTGAAGCTACGGGATATCCTGACCGAGGCCGGCGCCACCGTGGTGATCACCCGCACCACCAACGACGTGATGCTGACCAACATCGACCGCGCCAAGATGCTGAACGACGCGGGCGTGGACGTGGCCCTGCAGCTGCACTGCAACAGCATCAGCAACCAAAAGGCCGAGGGCAACAGCGCCTATATCCGCACCACCACCGAGTGGGCCGACGTGAACCGCGCCATTGGCGAGGCCATCACCGCCGCCATCAGCGCCGAATGCGGCTGCAAGAACCTGGGCGTGAAGGTCAACAACAACTACATGAGTCTGAACTGGACCACCACTCCCTCCGTGCTGCTGGAGATGGGCTACATCTCCAACAAGAAGGAGGACGAGCTGCTGGCCAGCGACGAATACCGCACCAGGATGGCCATGGGCATCTTCGAGGGTCTGTGCGCGTACTACGGAAGGTAATAAAGCGCAAAAACGCCCCGCCGATTGAAATCGGCAGGGCGTTTTTTAATGGCTATTACCAGTCCAGTACCAGCGCCGCGTCGTACCCCATCGTATCCTGAATCAGATCGAAGATTTCCCACAGCCGGGCCTGATCCTCGTCGGTCAGGCGATAGGTCTTTTCGTTTTCGCGATCGATGATGTAGGGCGTGCCGTCGGTGGCGACGGCAAAATCATAGATCACACCGTCCCGTGTGGTGCACAGCAGCGTGCAGTTCATGGTGCCGGCGGTCTCCTCCGAGGGATTTCTGCGCGCCCGCAGCAGCATGGCCTCGATCTCCTGGAGCGTGTCCGCGTCGTCAACGGTCTGGTTGGCGTAGTTTTCGTCGTAGTCCTCGTAGATCATCTGAACTTCGCTCAGCTTCGCCTCCGCCAGCGCGGAAGCGCTCAGCGCCAGCAGGCAAAGCGCCAGCAGCGCGCAAATCAGCTTCTTCATATCGCGTGTCCTTCCCTTTCGTGAAATCGGTCTTTCACCTATACCGATTATACACGCCCCGGAGGCGGGAATCAATGCGCGGCCCGGAAGTGTCACTAAAACACCTCTTTCGCATCACATTTCAGCGGCGGCGCTTCTTCGCGAAGAGCAGCAGTTCGGCGTCCACAAAGCCGTATTTGCCGCGGTCGGCGTCATAAACATATTCGTGGCCATCGCCGTCACTGCCAAAGCAGTAGACAGGCGCGAGCGCCGGCAGACGGGCGATAGTATCCGAACCCGATTTCACGGTGGTCGCCGCCAGCGTGACTGCCTTCGCGCCGTGCTTCGGAAGCGCCGCGCGGAGGTATTTCGCGGGCACATAGCCCGTCAATCCGTCGTAACACACGCGGTAATAGCCGTTTTCCGCGTCCGAAACCGCCAGCAACGTCGCGCCCTTTTTCAGCTTTTTCAGCCTGCCAACCCTGTCGCTCGGGCCCGAACGCAGCCACACCTTTTTCGTGGTGCGCACCGCGCGGCTGGCCTCCTCCAGGTATTCCACACCCACATAGCCCCATCTCTCGCCGCAGCGCACCAGCCGGAAGCCGCCCTGGGTGATGCCGCCGTAAACCACCAGCGTGCCTTTTGTCAGCTTCGCAAGACGCTTGGCCTTCGCGGTGTTGTCCGCCCGTAGCGCCGCCCACTTCTTGCAGTTGTCCACGCGCATCAGCTTTCCGCTCTCCAGCGCCCGCGCCGGAAGCGCCGCCCCCAGCAGCAGCGCCGCCAGCAGCAGCGCGCACAGCATCCGTCTGAATTTCATATCCTCATCCTCTTTCCGCTTGCCTTTTGTGTCTCCCAATTATAAGACGCGGAAAGACGGGCGGACGGTTGATGGATGGAATGTTAAGTTTTTGGCCTAAGGCTTTCAAAGGGCTTCCCTCTTCAAAGCCTCGCGCGGCGGCAGCATATCAGGCAGCGGCTCTCTCAAAGCTGTTCTCCACACTTTTAAATTGAACTTTCCCCCGACTTATGCTATCATAGTCCGTGTCAATTTACCGAAACGGAGCGTTTTATACTACTCTCAGATTAAAACAGCAAAAGCTGAGGGATGGATTCTTCGCTCTGGCAAGGAAAGGCTCCGCAGGCTTGCTGGTGGCAAGTCAAGGGGGCTTGACGCAGCCAAAGCGGAAAAGACGCCCGCAGAATTGCTGGATTAATTTGGGAGGAGTATTACATGCAGCTTGAAAATATGTATGCGTCGCTGGGCGTGAGCCCGGCGGTATATCGCTATGGCGAGGAGATATTGAAGAATTTGAAGGCGCGGTTCGAGGCCGTGGACGCCGTGGCGGAGTACAACCAGGCGAAGGTGATCGCCGCGATGCAGAAGCACCGGGTCAGCGCGCCGTGCTTCGCCGCCACCACTGGCTACGGCTACGACGACGTGGGCCGCGACACGCTGGAGAAGGTGTACGCCGACGTGTTTCACACCGAAGCCGCGCTGGTGCGCCCGCAGATCACTTGCGGCACCCATGCGCTGGCGGTAGCGCTCTCGGCCAACCTGCTGCCGGGCGACGAGCTGCTGAGCCCCGTCGGCCGCCCCTACGACACGCTGGAGGAGGTCATCGGCATCCGGGATTCGAAGTGTTCGCTGAGGGAATACGGCGTCTCCTATCGCCAGGTGGATCTCACGCCTCAGGGCAGCTTCGACTGGGACGGCATCCGCGCCGCCATCAGCGACAGGACGAAGCTGGTCACCATCCAGCGCAGCAAGGGCTACGCCACCCGGCCCACCTTCTCGGTGCGGCAGATCGGCGAGCTTATCGCGTTCATCAAGTCGGTAAAGCCCGGTCTGAACGTGATGGTGGACAACTGCTACGGCGAGTTCGTGGAGGTGATCGAGCCCTCCGACGTAGGCGCGGACATGGTGGTCGGCTCCCTGATCAAGAATCCTGGCGGCGGGCTGGCTCCCATCGGCGGCTACATCTGCGGCACGGCGGAATGCGTGTCCCGCTGCGCCTACCGGCTCAGCGCCCCCGGCCTGGGCCAGGAGGTAGGCGCGAACCTGGGCATCATGCCCGCGTTCTATCAGGGGCTTTTCATGGCTCCCACGGTGGTAGCTGGGGCGCTGAAGGGCGCGATCTTCGCCGCCAACGTCTATGAAAGGCTGGGCTTTCGCGTGGTGCCAGACGGTAGCGAAAGCCGCCATGACATCATCCAGGCGGTGGAGCTCAAGAGTCCGGAGGCCATGCGCGCCTTCTGCCACGGCATCCAGGCCGCCGCGCCAGTGGACAGCTACGTGATCCCGGAGCCCTGGCCCATGCCGGGCTATGACAACGATGTGATCATGGCGGCGGGTGCGTTCGTGCAGGGCAGCTCCATCGAGCTCAGCGCCGACGGTCCCATCCGCGAGCCCTACGCCGTCTATTTCCAGGGCGGGCTGACCTGGTATCATGCCAAGCTGGGCATACTGATGAGCCTGCAAAAGCTGGTGGAGGCGGGATTGGCGAGGGTGCCGGAATAATCCTCCGCCTCGCAAAATCACGGTGGGGCATGGCGCTCCCATCCTCGCTCTAGACGCCTTGCTTTGCCCGGTTCAGCCCGTTCACCCTCTCCGTCATCACCCACAGCAGCAGCGCAAAGGCCGCCAGATAAAACGGATACAGCCTTATGCCGATCGTGCTGGCGATCAAGCCGAACAGCGGCGGCATGAAGGTGGAGCCGGTGTAGGCGCTGGCCATTTGAATGCCGATGATGGCCTGGGAGTTTGCCTCGCCGAAGTTGTAGGGCGTGGCATGGATGATGGACGGATAGACCGGCGCGCAGCCCAGGCCGATGACGATCAGCCCCGCCAGCGCCGGAATGTCGCTGGCCACGGGCAGCATGATCATCACCATGCCCAGCGCCATCACCGCCACGCCCACGCGAATCAGGCGCTTGTCTCCCAGCCGGTCGGCGACAAAGCCGTTCAGGAAACGCCCAAAGGTGATGCCCAGGTAGAACAGCGAGGCAAAGCGCGCGGCGGTGCCCGCGTCCACGCCCCTGGCCTCCACCAGATAGCTGCTGGCCCAGAGGCCGGTGGTGGTCTCGGCGGCGCAATAGCCGAAGAAGGCCAGCAGGATGTAGGGCACGCCGGGTATCCTCAGCGCGCCGCGCAGACCCAGCAGGGGCCTGGACGCGCCCGTCTCGCCTTGCGTTTGAGGCCTCTTCCACAGCGGCAGCGACAGGAACAGCCCCGCCGTCAGTATTACCTGTATGACGGACACCGCGCGATAGCCCGTCTGCCAGCTGCTGCGGGCGATGGCGGCCCCCATGATGTAGGGGCTGATGGACGCGCCCACGCCCCAGAAGCAGTGCAGCCAGCTCATGTGGCGGGAGGAATAGTGGAGCGCCACATAGTTGTTCAGCGCCGCGTCCACCGCCCCCGCGCCCAGGCCATAGGGCACCGCCCAGAGGCAGAGCATCGCCACGGAGCCCGAAATCGAGAAGCCGAACAGCGCCAGAGCCGTCATGGCCACGCTGACGGCGGTCACCAGCCCGGTGCCCAGCCGCCTGGTCAGACGCTCGGAGAGCAGGCTGGACACGATGGTGCCCCCGGCGATGATCATCGAAATCACGCCCGCGAAGGACAGCGGCGCACCCAGCGCAAGGCGCATCACGGGCCAGGCCGAGCCCAGCAGGGAATCCGGCAGCCCAAGGCTGATGAAGGCCATGTAGATGATGGCCAGCAGCAGTGAAACCATACTTCCACCTCGTACTGTGTATTGACATTCCCCATGGAATGCGATAATATTATATCGCCTCATTCATAAGAATTCTATAATAATCCAGCCGATTTTTATAAGGATATGGACTTATATGCGAAATATTGAGACGACCATCGACGCCCGCACCCGCGAGGAGACCTCCCCCGCCGTGCAGGCGGAGTTTCCCTATCGCACCAGCATCTGCGACTTGGGCCTGCTGCCGGAAAACCTCTGTCCCTGGCACTGGCACAACGAGGTGGAGTTGTTCTACATGGAATCCGGCGGCCTCATCTACCATCTGCCCGGCGGCGTCTATCCCTTTCGTCCGGGCGACGTGGGCTTCGTCAACGCCGGCGTGCTGCACATGACCAGCCCGCTGGACGCGGCTCACTGCCGCCAGCAGGAGCACATCTTCCTGCCGCGGCTGATCGGCGGCGCGCCGGACAGCGCCATCGATCGCCAGTACGTGCGGCCCCTGACGCAGAACGCCCTGGCGGACATCATCATCATCTCCGCCGACGACCCCAACGCGGCGGACATGCGCGCCGCGATGGACGCCGCCTTTCGCGCCTACCAGGCGCGCCCCTTCGGCTATGAGCTGACGATCCGCGGCTGCATGGATCGGCTGTGGCTGGCGTTGCTCAGACGCATGCCCGATGCTGCCCATGGCCGCGAAAGCGCCGACGGCCCGCGCATCAAGGCCATGCTCGCCTTCATCGAGAGCCACTATTCCCAGCCCATCGCCCTGTCCGATATTGCCGCCGCGGCCAGCGTGGGCCCGCGGGAGTGCAGCCGCTGCTTCCGGCGGCAGCTGGGCCTGTCGCCCTTTGAATATCTCCTGCGCTACCGCGTCAACCGCGCCTGCGAGCTGCTGCGCGGAAGCGACGCGCCCGTCGGCCAGGTGGCGCTGAACTGCGGCTTCGCCTCCGCCAGCTATTTCGGCAAGCTGTTTCGGGAGCGGCTGGGCGTGTCGCCCTCCGAATACCGGCGCGGCGCCGAAGGATGACACGCAAAAGCCGGGCGGCGCAACATTGCGCCGCCCGGCCACATATTTCACCTTTTATTTTTCAGGCACCAGCAGGCCATAGCTGCCGTCGTTTCTGCGATACAGCACGTTCATGGAATCGTT
>JAFVBK010000189.1 GCA_017480045.1 Clostridia bacterium | reverse complement strand
TGTCAGGATCAAAGACCTTGAAGCTGGGATGGATCAAATTTTCGCTTATAGTGCTCGCGCTGGCCGCGTGCATCCTGTTCGGCGCGCCGTCCAAAGCTTCAGCGGTGACGGCGAATGATGTCGCCACGAAGATGAACGCTTACACGAATTGGCTGTCCAGCAAGGGCTACTCCACCAATATGTCGAGCGGTGGCAAGTATATCGCAAAGGTGTTTTGGAACGCGAACCTCTCGACGAACGCATTGAAAAAAGCGCTGAACAATGGGGATTTTGACACGGGCACGACGACGACGAAGTGTCCGCGAAAAGGGGATGATCACTCATATTCGGCGACCTGCCATTCCAATTATTTCTACAACGGGCGGCAGTGCAACGGTTATGCCTGTTATTTCTGGTATTATCTGTATGGTACCGATCTGGAGTGGGGCAGCGCTTCGAAGACCAGTATGAAATACGCTTCTTATGCCGCTGCGGGCGGGTTGAAGCGCGGCGATATGTTGAGCTATGGCGGTCATTACGGCATCGTGGATTCCGTAGACAGCAAGGGCAGGGTCATCTTTTTTCACTGCAACGGCCTGACGACGAACTATCCTTGCGGCATCACGCATGGCTATTGGATAATCGATGACAGCGGCACGGAACTCACGACCACCAAGGTTGCCAACTCTTCATCCGCGTTCATTCGTCGGCATCGCGATTTGATCGATGACAGCCCGGTTATAATTGTGGACGATTGCGAGATTTACGGTTGCTCCGCTTCCAATGGCAGCGGCACCTATATCTGCACCGCCAGTGGCGGCCTGAGCATCAACAAGGACCACAACTACAGCTCCGCGACGGGCACGGTGATTCCCTACGGCGCGACGGTGACCGTCACGAAGATGGCCTCCTCCGCCACCTATGCCCACGTCACATACAATGGCGTCAGCGGCATCGCCTCCAAGAATTATCTCAAGCCCTATAGTCCCACGTCGGAGTGCACCACCTATAAGTGCTCTGAAAGCTATGCAGGCTACTACAAGGTCTCCGGTACCGATGGCTCGCTGGTGCTGCACAACGCTCACAATTACAACAACTCCAGCGCCATCGGCGAGATCAAAGAGGGCACCATCGTGTGGGTCACCAAGGGCTCCACATCGGCGACCTATCGCCACGTGACCTACGGCGGCAAGGCAGGCATCATGTCCGGCAACTACCTGAAGGCCATTCCCAGCCATACCCTCTCTTTGAACGCGAACGGCGGCAGCGTATCCACTACCTCCTTCAAGGTCTGGGAGGGCGTGGGCGATTTCAACGACCTTTCCGGCTATATTCCCAAGCGCGCCGGCTACAGCTTCCTGGGCTGGTATACGGCGGCCAGCGGCGGCAAACAGATCTACAATGCCGAGGGCAAATGCGTCAACGACGGCACCTATTGGAGCGGCAGTGTGTGGAAATACGCGGGCAACGTAACGCTTTATGCCCATTGGCAGGCGGACACGGTGTACGTGGAGAGCATCACTCTGAGCGGAAATAGCTCCATCTACGTCGGCGAGAGCGCGGTGCTGACCGCCACTGTGAACCCCAGCAACGCCACCAGTCAGACGCTGTCCTGGACCAGCAGCGATACGAGCGTGGCCACGGTTTCCGACGGCACGGTCAAGGCCATCGCCGAGGGCACCGCGACCATCACGGCCGCCGCGACGGACGGCCTGGGCGCGGAAGCCAGCTATACGGTTACCGTCGTGCCGGTCGACGTCGAGACGATCACCCTCAGCGAGACCGCGTTGACGCTGATCGTGGGCGACAGCGCGCCCCTCAAGGCGACGATTATGCCGGAGAACGCGACCTACAAGAGCCTGACCTGGATCAGCGAGAATGAAAGCGTCGCCGTTTACGACGCGGAGGCGGGCGTCGTTCGCGCCGTGGGCGCGGGCAGCACGGGCATTTTGGCGCAGGCGAGCGGCAGCGAAACCTACGCCAGGTGCGCGGTCACCGTCAATCCCTCCATCGAGGACATCTCCCTGAACCGCTACAGCGTCACGCTGTCGGCGGAGGGAATAGGCGCGGCCTTCCCGCTGCGCGCCGCGATCACGCCGGAGGATGGCAGGGGAACCATCAACTGGACCTCCACGAACCCCGCCGTGGCGGTGGTTTCGGAGGACGGCTATGTGACCGCCCAGGGCGAGGGGACCGCGAAGATCTACGCCAGCGTGGTCAACGGTCCGTCTGTTTCCTGCACGGTCAAGGTGGAAGGCGGCATGCCGCTGATGACGCTGCCCGCCGGCCTGCTGACGATTGAGGATGAGGCCTTCGCCGGCACGGGCGCGGTGCGCGTCGCCGTGCCGTCGGGCGCGGAGTCCATCGGCAGCCGGGCGTTTGCGGACAGCAGCGCGCTGCGCTTCCTCTTCATTCCCAACAGCGTTATCGATATTGCCGAGGACGCCTTTGCGGGCAGCAAGAATCTCTGCCTGGTTTGTGGCAGCGGCAGCATCGCCGAGCAGTATGCCATCGGTCATGACATCGAGTATGTCAACGATGAATCCGCCTCGTTTGTGTTTGTGCGATCCATTTCCATGGATGCGGCGCGGACCATCGCCATCGACGATTGGGTCAACCTGGATGTGACGATCCTGCCGGTGAACGCGAGCAACCCGGCGCTGGGTTGGCGCAGCAGCGCGCCGGAGATCGTGTCTGTATCCGAAGACGGCACGCTCATGGCGCTGGCCTCTGGCTCCGCCGTCATAACCGCCGAGGCCCTGGATGGCAGCGGCAAGTCCGCCAGCTGCACCGTCACCGTCACCCTGCCCGACGTCACTGTCGCCGAGGTGAAGGACGAACAGCGCACGGCGATCGACTGCACCGACGCCACTCTGGCCGCCACGCTTGAGATCGGCGGCGTGCCGGTATCGCGCGTTCAGAAGGCGGGCATCCTGCTGTACGACGCGGATAACAAGCGCCTGGCCAGCAAGCTGAGCGATCCCGTCATCGAGAACGGCAGCGTGTACGTCGAGGCCAGCTCCGCCAACCTGGGCGTTGAGCTGACCGCGGAGACGGCTTATCGCTACCGCTATGCCGTGATCGTCAGCGGCATGACCTACTACAGCGACTACTATAGCTTCACGACGCTGAAGGGCTATCCGAGGATTCGCTTTGAATCCGACAGCATCACGCTGACGGTGGGCGACCAGATCGTGCTGTCGCCCAAGGTGGAGTTCTCCGACAGCACGGACGTCTCGTATCGCAGCTCGAACACCGGCGTCGCCTATGAATTTGACGGCGAGCTGTATGCGGTTGGCACGGGCACGACGGTCATCACCGCGTTCCTGGCGGAGGATCCCACGGTGAAGGCGACCTGCACGATCACCGTCGTCGAGGAGGTGGCAAGCTACGCCATGCGGCTGAGCGATACGGATTTGCGGCTTGGCGTCGGCGACGCGTATCAGCTCACGGCGGCGATATCGCCCGCCTCGGATGTTCCCATACAATGGAGCTCCAACGACCAAAGCGTTGCGATAGTAAACGAGGGTGTGGTTACGGCTATACAGCCGGGCCACGCCCTCATTATTGCCGCCGCGCCCAGCCTGGGGCTGAGCCAGAGCTGCGCGGTTGAGGTGGTCGAGGCTGAGTCGGAGCTGCCAGAGGTGGATGAGCCCGCGGTGCGGGAGCCTGAAACGGAGGAGCCTGAGACGCTGGATTGCGGCTGCTCCACCGGCTACGCGGGCAATTATGTGGTCACGGGCACGGACGGTTCGCTGGCCATCAACAATGGCCACGGCTATGGCGCTGGCTACACCCAGCTCGGCGAGATTCCGGAAGGGGCGACGGTGTACGTCTCCGCGGCCACCGGTCCCTCCGGCGTCTCCGGCAACTGGGGCCATGTGACCTATAACGGCGTCAGCGGCTATTCCGCCATGCGCTATCTCACACCGGCGGGAGAGGCCGTCGATACGAGCGCCGGAAATGTCAACGCCAGAAAGCTCAGCGCGCTCATCGATCGGGCCAACGCATGGGCGGATTACACGTGGACCGCCAATGTTGATCTTCCGGTCTATAACAATCAGTACAGCGACGAGGGCACGCCCTACAAGGGCGTTCAGTATTGGTATCCTGCGGGTACCGTCATGCATGGCGTTCCCTATACGCTGGCGAATTCCAAATACACGCTGGACAATTATCCGGGGCTGACGGATGCGCAGAAGAGCGCCTCGACCACCTTCGTATACGCCGGGGTGACCATGTGGGGGCCGAAATATGGCGGTGATTGCAGCTGCCTGGCAAACGATGTGCTGTGGTACGCCGATCCGGCCATCGGCCATGACGGCCAAACCTATGTGGCATCCTCCAAGGCGCATCTCTATGCCCGCCCGGACTGGGACGAGGTTGCGCCGGGCGATCTGCTGGCCATCAGCGGACATGTGGTGGTCGTAACTGGCGTGAGTGGAGAGACGCTGACGATCGTGGAGTCCAGGGGCAATGGCGACAGCGCGGGCGCGCTGTGCTGCCCGAACAAGACGCCCCGCGCCGCGGGCGGCTACTATGTGTGCGGCATCTGTGAATATTGCAATGGCAGTCAAAAATGCGGCGCGATTCGGCGCGCCGCAACCAAGAGCACTTTCAGAAATGCTGGGTATTCGATCTATCGCTATAAGCAGCTCTATACAGGAGATTGATGGGCCTTCCGACGCGTCGTCCATTGCGAACGCGCGGATATCCTTGGCCCGCGCAAAGCGAGACAGCCTTCTTTGCGCGCTTTACAGCGGTATGTTTCCATGCCTTCTTCGCGCGATGATCCTCCGGATGGCAGCCTTGTAGCCCAGCCTGTTGAGCTGCTCGATCAAACGGTCGCGGGTCTCCTCCGGACGGATTTCCGCGGTGATGTAGCCGCGCTTGAGGCCAAGTCTTGTGTTCATCACCTCGCGGCGATACTGTTCGGCCTTTTCATCCAGAAACGCGCGGGCCTGCTGGCTGTCCATGCTGCGGGTCTCGCGGGCGTAGAGAATCTCTACCGCGCCCTGTTCGCCCATGACGGCCACCTCCGCGTCGGGCCAGCTGAACACGCAGTCCGCGCCGATGTGCACGCTGTTCATGGCGATGTAGGCGCCGCCGTAGGCCTTGTGCAAAATCACGTTGATCTTCGGTACCGTGGCCTCGGAAAAGGCGTAGAGCAGCTTCGCGCCGTGGCGGATGATGCCCGCCTGCTCCTGGGCGATGCCCGGCAGGTAGCCCGGCACGTCGGTAAAGGTGACGATGGGAACGCGGAAGGCGTCGCAGAAGCGCACGAACCGCGCGGCCTTGTCGCTGGAATTGCAGTCCAGCACGCCCGCCATGTATTTCGGCTGGTTGGCGATGATGCCCACGGTCTCCCCGCCCAGCTTCGCCAGCCCGATCACGATGGAGCGCGCAAAGTCCGGCTGTAGCTCCATGAAGGAGCCCACGTCGAAGATGTTGGCGATGATCTCGCTCACGTCATAGCCGCGGTGGCTGTCCGTGGGCATCTGGAAGTTGAATATGGGGGCGTTGGCGTCTACATAGCAGTGCAGCCGGCGATCCCGGCAGTTGGAGGGAATCATGCCCACCAGCCGCCGCACCGCCATGAAGCATTCCAGCTCTGTATCCGCGCAGAAATGGGCCACGCCGCTGTTTGCGCCGTGCATCACAGTACCGCCCAGCGCCTCGCCGGTGATGGTTTCGCCGGTGACGGCGTGGATGACCTTCGGGCCTGTAATGAACATCTGGCTGATCTTCTCGGACATGAAGATGAAATCGGTGATGCCGGGGGAATAGACCGCGCCGCCCGCGCAGGGACCGAGGATCATCGAGATCTGCGGAATGCGCCCGGAGGCCTTCACGTTGCGGAAGAAGATGTCGCCGTAGCCGGAGAGTGCGTCGATGCCCTCCTGGATGCGCGCGCCGCCGGAGTCGTTCATCGATATGAACGGGCACTTTTTGCGAATGGCGCGATCCAGACCCATGGCGATATTCTGGCCGTGCTTCAGCCCCAGCGTGCCGCCTTTGTAGGTGAAATCCTGGGCCGCGACCACCACGCGCTTGCCGGACACCTGCCCCTCGCAGACATATACGCCGTCGCGGGTTTCGGGCGTGGTCAGCTCTTCATAGCGCTGGTTGTCGAACAGCAGCGCCAGGCGCTCTTCCACGTACAGCTTGCCCTTTTTGTGTTGCTTTTCTACCAATTTTGAATCCATTGCCAACCTCTGTTCAGTCCTGAGAGTTGAGGGTCCAGAGCTCAGATGTGCCGGGAATCATTGCGGATTTTTGAATTGATTCGTCGTGCGACGGCCAATTTATACCGGCGTGTGTTTTTAAAATGCGCTTTCTGGTATTTTCGAAATGCACTCCAGTATCATCTCCAAACGCTCATTCCAGCGCTTCCAAAGTTTCCTTAAGGGTCGCCGCGTCTCCGACGCGAAGGATTGTGACGCCCTCCAGCGTCTTGGCCGCGAGACCGGACAGCGTCCTGCCAGGGCCGCACTCAATGAAAGTGTCGAAGCCGTCCGCCTGCATATTGCGCAGCGTCTGCACCCAGCGCACGGGGCTCATCGCCTGCCTGACCAGCAGACCTGGGATGGCCGCCGCGTCGGCGTTCGCCGCGCCGTCCACATTCATGTAAACGGGCAGGGAAGGCGCGGCAAAGGCCTTCTCCGCGAACAATGCTTCCAGCTTCCTGGCCGCCGGTTCCATCAGCGCACAGTGGAACGGCGCGCTGACCGCCAGCTTCTTGCCGCGGATGCGCTGCTCCCGCGCCAGGGCGATGGCCTGATCGACCGCGGCCGCCTCGCCGGAGATCACGGTCTGAGTGGGGCAGTTGTAGTTTGCCGCCACCACGTAACCCTCAGTCACCGCGGCGCACACGGCCTCGATCTGCTCCGGCGAGCCGCCCAGCATCGCCGCCATCGCGCCCTTGCCGGGGGCCACGGCGTCCTGCATGCTGTCGGCGCGAAACTGTATGATTTCAAATACGTCCTCCATCGGGATGGAGCCGGCGTAGGCCAGCGCCGCGTATTCGCCCAGCGAGAAGCCCGCCGCGCCCGCCGGCGTCACGCCGTGGGCCTTCAGCGCCATCGCCGCGGCCAGATCCGCCGCCAGCACGCAAGGCTGGGTGTTGTGGGTCAGGTTCAAATCCTCCTGCGCGCCCTCAAAGCACAGCGCGGAGATGCCGCGCCCCAGCGCCGCGTCGGCGGCGTCGAATACCGCCCTGGCGGCGGGCTCGGCTTCGTACAAATCCTTCATCATGCCGGGGAATTGGGCTCCCTGGCCGGAAAACATGAGCGCGATCTTCATGGTCAATCTCTCCTGAATTCATATAAATCTCTATGATTGCGGTTTGAAAAAATAATTAATATAGTATCAAATACAAGATCACCTGTATCTCGATGTCAATAATATAGCACATATTGTATTAAATGTCAACGCATCTCAGGGGAAGCCTCTGGTCTAACTCCGTTATTAATACTGGAGACATACTTCAGTATTACATGCGCAGGACCGCGTTTAACCAGCCTTACCGATATTTCACCAAATATCAGTTGATGTTTCCCATATAACCTGTTATGATAAATGCGTATGAATATTATATAGCGAAATCCTACGGACGGAGGGGGTGTGCGTGTATGCTCGCGGCGATTGAAGCGCTGCGGCGGTTCAGCTTCGCGACGGCCGCCCTTCGGCTGGTTCTGGCGATGCTCAGCGGCGGCGTAGTGGGCTATGGACGCACAAAAAAGGCGCGATCGGCCGGCCTGCGCACCTATATGCTCATCAGCATCGGCGCGGCGATGGCCGTGCTGCTGACGCAGTTTCAATATGAGATGCTGAACGGTCCCTGGGCGGCGGTGACAGACGAGGTTGGACTGAAGTTTGACGCCTCGCGCATGGCCTCCTCGGTTATTACCGGCATCGGTTTTCTGGGCGCGGGCATCATCATCAAGGTGGCCCATCAGCAGGTCAATGGACTGACCACCTCCACAGGCCTGTTCGCTACGGTCATCATGGGGCTGGCGGCGGGCGCGGGCTTTTATGAGGGCGTGATTGTGTCGATGCTGCTGATCGTGGTGGTGCTGAACGTGATGTCGCCCTTGGAGATTGCCTTTAAGCGCAGGCTGCGCAATATCACGCTGAATGTGGAATTTGCTTCGGTGGAGGATATCGGCGCGATCACTGAGGCCATCGAGGCCGAGGGCGCGAAGGTCTATGATATCGATGTGGAGCGCACGGAGCGCAAGGATGACAAGTATCCCTCGGCGATATTCATATTGCAGCTGAGCCGCGACAATCACTCCCACTCCGGCATGCTGACCTCGGTGGCGGAGCTGGCATGCGTGCGTTCGGTGCAGGAGCTGATCTCTTGATCGCTCTGGCCTCCGCGTTTTGCGCGCAAGAAAATCCGACCTTCGGCCGGCGCAAGCGAACATCCGCGCTTTTTGCGGCGCTTGCGGGTTCGATCGCGCGCAGCGTTCAAAATTTTGCTTTCAACGGGAGGTTGCTCCATGCTTCAGATATTTGACGGCATACGCGCGCTGGGCCTCGGCGCGGTGCTGGCGAAGACGCTTATTGCCTGTCTGTGCGGCACACTGATCGGGCTGGAGCGCTCCAGCAAGAACCGGCCCGCGGGCTTTCGCACCCACATACTGGTCTGCCTGGCGGCGGCGGTGGCGGCGCTCACCAGCCTCTATCTCTATCTTGAGATGAAGCTGCCGGCGGATATCTCCCGCATCGGCGGTCA
>JAFVBK010000188.1 GCA_017480045.1 Clostridia bacterium | reverse complement strand
CGGGTCGCCAGCGGCGCGCGGGCGTCGCACAGCTCGATCACCGCGTCCACTGCCCGCAGCTGCTCCTGCAATAGGCGGCGGGATTTCGCCATGTGGCCGGGATACCAGTTGATGCGTTCGTTTGGCATGGCAATTCCTTTCGGACAATTCTGTTTCTTGCGCCGACGGGAGGCCGTTCGATGGCCGATCCGTCGGGACAGAGTACGCGGCAGCAAATGGCCGTCGGCCCTGCCGACAAAAAAGGGAACCGCAACAGGTGCGATTCCCGAATGTGGTCTGGAAAATCAAGTCCTTTCCTTGACCTTGGCCGCCTTGCCGCTGCGCTGACGCAGATAGTACAGCTTCGCGCGACGAACCTTACCGCGACGGACAACCTTGATGCTGTCGATGCGGGGGCTGTGCAGCGGGAACGTGCGCTCGACGCCGACGCCGTAGGAAGTGCGGCGAACGGTGAACGTTTCGCGGACAGAGCCGTTGCGGCGGGCGATGACCACGCCTTCAAAGGCCTGCAGACGTTCGCGGGAGCCTTCAACAACCTTCACCTGAACGCGCACGGTATCACCGATGGCGAACTCCGGGATGTCGCTCTTGAGCTGGGCGCTCTCGATGGAACGGATGATCTCATTCATGGGAATTTCCTCCTTTCCTCTCCAGGGCGTTCATACTGGCTATTGCCACAGAGGACCGCCCGATTTCAACTCGTCTATTATAGCACGAAGGGGAAAGGAACACAAGGGTTCATTTGTGTTAAACTTCGGATACAGGCTGTCATAGGCCCGGATAGCAATACCAGTAGCCGCCGCCCAGATTCTGGATGTAGGTTGTCGCGCTGCCGCCGGTCAGCAGCCAGCCATCTCCCTCCTGTTGCCAGGCGCCGCCGCGCTTGTCCGCGACGCGGTCCATCAGGTCGTCGCCGGGGTAGACCACGGTGTATTCGTGGCCAGCGAGGAGCATGGCGCCCTTTCCGCAGAAGGTCCAGATGCCGTCCCGCAAGCGCACCTGATCGAAGGGCGAGGCAGACAGCGTGGCATATAATTCCGATTGATCGCCGCTCGCGTAGAAAAAGTCTCCGATGTCGGCGAAGTATTCCGCCCAAAAACCTGCTTTGCCGTGAAGCTTGGCGAGATACACGCGCCGGGGCGGAGGGGAGCTCAACTGGCCGATAAGGCGAATGATCTTGCCCATTGAAGCCTTGTTGTCCGGCACATATGCGGTGATCTCTCGCCGATGGACGGTCCGCTCGCCCAGCACGCCCGTCCTGCCGCCATAAATCTGTCGATACACGAAAATGCCGGTGCCCGCCGCGAATAGCACGCCCACCAACACGGCGCAGAGGACGCCGATCCGCGCTCTATTGCGCCGCTTCTTTCTGGATTTCACAATAATACGGCCCCTTTCCCGGCTTGCCCGTCCGTACATAGGTGCGGGTCAGGGCTTGATTGGCGAGGATGAAATGACCGAGCGTGGACAGTGCTTCGAGGTCAATCCCGCCGCGCACCCGATACAGCAGCCGCTCGTCGGGTAGGTATAACAGGAAGCCTTCCTCCTGTTTATCATGCCAATGCTTCCATGCGGTATCGCCTTCGGTATACGCAGGGATAAAGCCCATCGAAAACGCCTGCCAAAGATATCCCACGTGCCGCCGCCCGGAAAAGCACTGCCGCTTCGCGGCCTTGCGGCTGGCCTCCGGCACGAAGGCGCCGAACCACCCTTTGGGGAATTGGTCGGCGGCTTGCAAACCCTGTCGCGCGAGGCCGGGCAGCCGTGCCTCGATTTCCCGCGCCCGTTTGAGCCGCGCGAGCGTGTCCCGGTCGCCGTCGTCCAGCGGCGCGGCGTCCAGCAGCTCCGGCCGGCGATCCAGCGTCAGGCTGAGGGACTGCTCCCGCCGCCAGGCGACGATCTCCGCGTGGTTGCCGCCCAGCAGCACCTCCGGCGCCGCCTTGCCCCGAAAGTTCGCGGGGCGGGTGTACTGGGGGTATTCCAACAGGCCTGTGGTGAAGCTCTCGTCCTCGCTGGATTCCTCCGAGCCCAGCACGCCGGGAATCAGCCGCGCCACCGCGTCGATCACCACCAGCGCGCCCAGCTCGCCGCCGGTCAATACGTAGTCGCCGATGGAGAGCTCCTCGTCGATCACGCTGTCCAGCGCCCGCTGATCCACGCCCTCGTAGTGTCCGCAGAGCAGCGCGATTTCCTCCTCCCGCGCCAGCTCCTCCACGATCCTCTGGTTCAGCGTTCGCCCGCGGGGGGAGAGGTAGACGCGCCGGCCATTGAAGGGTTGGGGGCAATGGGCCGCGAAGGCGTCCACGATGGGCTGAGCCGCCATCACCATGCCCGCGCCGCCGCCGAAGGGATAGTCGTCGGTGTTGCGGTGCTTGTCCGCGGAGTAAGCGCGGATGTCGATGAGCTCCACCTCGATCAGGCCCGCCGCTATGGCCCGGCCCAGTATGGACGCGCCCAGCATCGGCCGCAGCATCTCCGGGAACAGCGTAAAGACCTTAATCCTCATCGAAAACCGCCACCTCGCCGAGCCGCTTGCCGTCAAGCAGCATCTCGCCCTTCTCCAAATCCACCTTCAGCACCACGCTCTTGAGCGCCGGCACCAGCACCTCGCCCAATTCGCCCTTGAACACGTACACGTCGTTGCCGCCGGGCTGCATCACGTCCGTCAGCTTGCCCAGATCGCGCCCGTCGCTGACGACGCCCCTCAGGCCGTACAGGTCGGTGAGAAAATTGGTGTCCTCGTCCAGCTCCACGGCGTGGGCCCGATCGATGTAGAGCTTCGTGCCCCGCAGCTTCTCCGCCGCGTCGCGATCGGTCACGCCCGCAACGTTCATGAATATGGCGTCCGCGCCCAGGCGGTTGACGGCGATTTGCATCGGCGCGTAGCCGCCGTCCCGCTCCACATAGACGGTCTCCAGTCCCTCGAAGCGCTCCGGGTTGCAGGTGCAGGGCCGCACCTTCACCTCGCCGCGCACGCCCTGGGGCTTCGTGATTTCCCCGATCATCAGGTATTCAGAAAGCATGTGCAATCCTCCGTAGGTTCGTTGATGTTCCTATTATAGCGTGAAGTCGGGGGAATTGCAAATGGCGACGGTTGACAGGGGGGAGGCAATTCTGCTATCATCAGGGCAGAACAGGAAGGGATGGTTGATTTATGAGCGTTCCGGAGCAGATTATGCTGGAGCTGGAAGCGTTGGACGATGCGCAGCGCGCGCAGGTGCTGGATTTTGCCCGCTTTTTGAGACAGAAGCAAGAGCGCGACTTGTATCGCCTGGCGGATGAGATCATAGATGAGAATATGGAAGCGCTGAGGGAATTGGCGAAATGATCTGGCTGCCGACCCTTGAACAGGTGGTGCGGATACATTCGCGCTTGATTGAACGGACAGGCGGTTCGGACGGCGTGCGCGACGCCGGGCTGATTGAAAGCGCTATCATGTGGGCAATCATGGCTTCATCGATGGCAACAAGCGCATCGGCGTGGTTGTGATACTGATGATCCTGGCAAAGAACGGAGTCGAACTCGGATACACCCAGCGGGAGCTGATTGACCTGGGACTTGGCACCGCGAAGGGTGAATTGCGGCAGACGGAAATTGCCGAGTGGATCGACAGACATAAGAAATAGAGATGTCGCCCCGGCGAAGCCGGGGCGGTTGCGTTTAGCGCGTCAGTTCGATATGAAATCCTCCTCCACGACAGCCCGGCTGTTGGGGCCGCCGATGCAGACGGGGCAGGCGGGCTTGCCGCTGGCGAGGGCTTCCGCGATGGACACGGCCTCCGCGCCGCGCGTACCCTGGCAATCCGGGACAAAATGGTAGTAGGAGCCACTGTCCGTGGCGTAGACGGTCTGGTCGGCGTCGCCCGCCCGCCAGCTCCGAACCGCCGCCAGTCGGGCTTGCGCCTTCAATGCCTCCTGGCGGATGGCTTCGCTGTAGGCCGGCGTCAGTGTGACGATGGGGTCGTCTGTGTCGGACGCCAGTATCCTTTCATATTCCTCATTTTCCACGGATACCCAATGCTGCGGCAGCAGTGTGAACGGCCCCGGCGCGGCGGGGAAGAGGGCCTCGGCGGTGATGGTCACGGTATAGCCGCCCTCCGGATCCTGCTTGACCGAGCAGTTGGTGCAGGTGACGCCCTCCATGCCCATCATAGGGCTGCCGTCGGCGTTCACCAGCTCGAACAAGGCCCCGTGCAGGCGCTCCGGGAATTGGCCGTCCGTCGTCGGGGGCTCGACGTCCGCTTGCTCCGCGTGCAGCGCCAGCTCCAGGCTGAAATGATTGATATGGAAGCGCTCGACGGTGAAGGTCACATCCCGCCAGGTGAATTGGTGGATATCCACGTCGTTCAGCGCGGCGTCCGACAGCATTTCCCCGTCCAGCGGTACCGCAAGCGTTCGCGCGGCCAGATGGTCGATCAGTCCAGCGGCGGCGACCTTCTCCGGCTCCGCACCGCTGGACAGCCAGCCGTCCACCTCGCCCTGCCAGTCCATGTCGGCCACCTCCCGGTAGCTGGTCAGCTGGATGGCGGGCATAGCGCCGCGGGTGTACCAGAGCGTGTCCGAGGTCTTGTACACATAGTCGCTCCTGGCGCTGTCCAGGTATTCCCCGGCCCAGGCTTCTCCCTCCGGCATTTGCCGAAGCGGTCTGTCCGTAGTGTAGAAATCCGCCCGCAGTCCCAGCGCCGCGGGGCCGTCCGCCAGCATGGCCGAATCCGCCTCCAGCGACAGGATCACCGTGGCCTCGGCGGGGAAATCGCCGCCGATGGGGTAGACCATCGGCCCCCATGGCTGATCGAAGTAGACGGCCGGGCGACTTTCGACGTGCCCGCCGTTCAGCGTGGGCGTCATCAGGCTGTAGAGGTAGGCGCTGCCGTCCTCCGGCACGGAAACGGTGCAGGACAGGTACAGCTTTTTGCCCTCCCAAACGGCCTCGTCCAGCGACAGCGCGAAGCCGTCCGCGGCGTCGCTCAGGTGGATGTCGGTCACCTGACCGGCGGCGTCCTCCAGCCCCGAAGCGTTCAGCGCGTCTTTCAGAGCGTGATTGCCCAGCACCACTGCCGCGGCCACGGCGGTGAGCAGCGCAAACAGGATGGCCGCGATCAATATCGGTCGATAGGTTTTGCGCAGCTTCAATGGTTTTCGCGTATTCATGCTTTCAATTCCTCCCAGCGTTCGCTCCATGCGGGCGATGAAGTGATCGGGGACCGGGGGAAACAGGTTTTGCAGCTCCTTGCGCGTCATGCTCTCAGCCTCCCGTCAATTCCATTCGTCTCGTATGCGTTTGCGCGCGTCATGCAGCCGCCAGTGGACCGTCGTTTCCGGCAGGCGCAGGATTTGCGCCGTCTCCCGCACGCTGTAGCCCTCCATGTAGTGCAGCAGCAGCGGCAGCCGAAGCGCCAGCGGCAGGGCCAG
This sequence comes from Clostridia bacterium, assembly GCA_017480045.1. Classification (GTDB taxonomy): domain Bacteria; phylum Bacillota; class Clostridia; order Christensenellales; family Aristaeellaceae; genus UBA2862. The sequence goes on along the minus strand of JAFVBK010000188.1, from coordinate 3,470 downwards.
TATCGCGTCCCGCAGCGCGGCGTTTTCAACCGGCGCGGCGGGCTCGGCCACGGCCTCCAGCGGAGCTTGCGGCCTGCGGGCGGCGCGGCGAAGCTGGCTCTTGCACGCGTTGATTACGATGCGGGTCAGCCAGGCCTCAAACAGCGCCTCGTCCTTCAGACTGTCCCGCCGGGCCCAGGCCCGCAGCAGCGCCTCCTGGATCGCGTCGTCGCAATCCGCGCCGTTGCGCAGAATCGACCAAGCGACGCGCCACAGCGGCCCGCGCAGCGCCAGCGCGCGCTTGAAAAATGCCTGCTCGGTCATGCGGCTCACCTCCAACGTGGATTTTATGAAACCTGTTTCATTCGCGAATGCACTTATTAGACGCCGCCGCGGGGGAAAATCATAGCGGCAGAGCAAAATTTCATCCATTTTTCCTTGATTAAAGGGTAGATTCAATATACAATAATAGCGTATGAATATGAAGCGGGAGGTTCATCCTATGAACGAATCCAAAAAAGCGGTCATCAGCGTGTTGGGCACGGACAAGAAGGGCATCATCGCGCAGGTCAGCCGGATACTGTATGAAAACGACGCCAACATACTGGACATCAACCAGACCATCGTGTCGGGGCTGTTCAGCATGATCCTGATCGCGGACGTCTCCTCAGACGCGAGCTCCTTTGACGCGCTCAAGACCGAACTGGACGCCCTGGGCGACCGTTTGGGCGTGCAGATTCGTACCCAGCGCAGCGAGATATTTGAGGCGATGCACCAGATCTGATTTGCGGGGCAAAGCAGATCCAGAGAATAGGGAATAGGGATTAGGAATAGTGGCTTCCGCCATTTCTGATATTTTGTTCCTAAAGAAAGCGCGGCGGCATTTTCTGGTCCACAATCCCTCCCCTGAGAAAATCGTGCAACACGCGATAAGAGAAGGAGCAGTCTCCATGCACATGATCAATACCTCCGAAATTCTTGAAACCCTGAACATGATCGACCACCAGAAGCTGGATGTGCGCACGATCACGATGGGCATATCGCTGCTTTCCTGCGTCACTGACGACGAAGACAGGCTTGCAGCCAACATCTATGACCTCATCACCCGCCGGGCGGAGCGCCTGGTGGCGGTGGGACAGGCCATCGAGCGGGACTACGGCGTGCCGATCGTGAACAAGCGCATCTCCGTGACGCCCGCCGCGCTGGTGACGGGCTCAATCAGACATCCCGTAAAGGTGGCCCAGGCCCTCGACCGGGCGGCGAAGACCGCGGGCGTGGACTTCATCGGCGGCTATTCGGCGCTGGTGCACAAGGGCATGACCGAGGCCGACCGGCGGCTGATCGAGTCCATACCTGAGGCGCTGGCCGAGACGGATTTCCTCTGTTCGTCCGTAAACGTGGGCTCTACCCGCGCGGGCATCAACATGGACGCCGTGCGCCTGATGGGCGAGGTGGTGAAGCGTACCGCCGCCAATACCGCCGATAACGGCGGACTGGGCTGCGCCAAGCTGGTGGTTTTTTGCAACGCGGTGGAGGATAACCCCTTCATGGCCGGCGCGTTCCACGGCCCCGGCGAGGGCGACTGCGCCGTCAGCGTGGGCGTCAGCGGCCCCGGCGTGGTGAAGGTGGCGCTGGAGGGCGTGAAGGGCGCGCCCTTCGACGAGGTGGCCGAGACCATCAAGCGCACCGCCTTCCACATCACCCGCGTGGGCCAGCTGGTGGCCCGCGAGGCCAGCCGGCGACTGAATGTGCCCTTCGGCATCGTCGACCTGTCCCTGGCGCCGACCCCGGCGGTGGGCGATTCCGTGGCGGCGATTCTGGAGGAGATGGGCCTGGAGGTGTGCGGCGGGCACGGCACAACCGCGGCGCTGGCGCTGCTCAACGACGCGGTGAAGAAGGGCGGCGTGATGGCGAGCAGCCACGTAGGCGGGCTCTCCGGTGCGTTCATTCCCGTCTCGGAGGACATCGGCATGATCCAGGCCGCCGAGCGCGGCGCGCTGAGCCTGGAAAAGCTGGAGGCCATGACCTGCGTGTGCTCAGTGGGTTTGGACATGATCGCTATTCCCGGCGACACTCCGGCCGAGACCATCGCGGCCATCATCGCCGACGAGGCCGCCATCGGCATGGTCAACAACAAGACCACCGCCGTGCGCGTCATTCCCGCGCCGGGCAAGGACGTGTGGGACAGCGTGGAGTTCGGCGGGCTGCTGGGCCACGCGCCGGTCATCCCCGTGCGCGAGTTCTCCGCCGCTGAGTTCATCCACCGCGGCGGCAGGATTCCCGCGCCGCTGCACAGCCTGCGGAACTAGTGCGCGTTTCTAAAATGCCTGAAGCGCATTTTCGGCATCTCCATCTGCTCGATACTGCCATCCCCGCCATTTAGAAACACACTCAAAAGAGCGCGAAAAAAGAGGCGATGGTCGCGACCGGTCGCCTCTTTTTCTGTGCGGTTTTGCGCTACTCCGTGAAGTACATCATCATCGTCAGCGAGCGGCCGCCGCCCACCAGCTTCTTCATCGTGGCGGTGTTCTTCGGCTTGTACATCGTCGTAGCCGAGCCGCCGGCGTCGAATTCCACGGCGGTCTTGACGCCCAGATCCAGCAGATACCGCTGGAAGTGGGGGTAATCCATCATGCCGCTGCTGCTGCCGGTGACGAGCAGGAAGTTGTTGCTGTCGATCTGGCAGAGGGCCTGCTTGCGCTTCTTGCCCGCCGTCTTCGTCAGGAATTCCTTGCTCAGAGAGGTGGCATGGCCGTTGGCGATCAATACGGGCCGCCAGATCATGGTGTTGCGCGCGCCGCTGTTGATCACCTGCTGATACAGCGCCCTGCGCTCCTCGACGGTATACTGGTCGAGGGTCCTGTCGCTGAAGCGCAGCGTGTTGTTGCCGTCCAGCCAGTAGAGATACTTGTTCTTGGTATCCTTCTCAGGCTCGTTGACCAGCACCTGGCCGTTGGCGATCATCAGCGGGGAGGGCTCGCGATACTTGTATTTCGAGTCCTTGCACCATTCGGGCAGGTATTTTGGGCTGACGGGCGGGCTGGCGTTGAAGGCGAGTACGATCTTACCGCTCAGGCCATTGCGGTTCACAGCGTCCTGCATGATGTCGATGGGCTTGCCGTTGCCGTAGTGCTTGAAGAGCTGCCTGCCGGGATCCTTTGCCCAAATATAGGACAGCATGACGCCGTTGTCGTTGACGATTTTGACATGCAGGGTGGGGCTGTTTTCCTCATAGACCACCGAGCCCCTGCCGACGGAATTGCTCGCGTCCTGCACGGTGATCTTGCAGGTGGCCTTTTTGCCGTTGGCGGTGGTGGCGGTGATGTTCGCCAGACCGACGTTCAGCGCGACCACCATGCCGTTGCCGTCCACGGTGGCGACGCCGGTGTTGTCGCTGCTCCAGGTGATCGTGGACACACTGTTCTTCGTCAGCGTCGCGATCAGCTGATAGCCGTCGTTGATGTGCATCGTCAGCTTCTTCGTATTCAGCG
>JAFVBK010000187.1 GCA_017480045.1 Clostridia bacterium | reverse complement strand
TGCGGCGCCCGCCCTGTACATAGCGCATCGTTCCACTCGGCGGGCGGCGCAACGCCGCCCCTACAATTACACCTATTTCATTCCATTGTAATTCTATTGCCATTCATGCGTAAGCCCTGGCGGTTACACGGTTACATATTGACAATTGCGCGTTAGGTGATATATAATTATATTCGTAGAATTATAGTTGGCTTTTTTTCGCCGCGCGCCTATGAGCGCGTTGGCCGGTGTTTCACAGCCTTTAAAGGGCGAAACCGCGAATGTTTTTGAGGGGATTGAACGCGGATGAACACAGACGCATTGATTCGCAGCAGCCGGCGCACCGTTTTGATCGTCGAGGATGAGGCCGTCAATCGGGAGCTGCTGAGCTTTATTCTGCGGGATACCTATGACGTGCTCACCGCCGCGGACGGCGTGGAGGCCGTGGAGCTGCTGGAGGCCCATCCCGGCCAGATCGCCATGATCCTGCTGGACATCATCATGCCCCGCATGAACGGCATTGAGTTCCTCAAGCGGCGCGGCGCCGATGAGGCGCTGAGCCGGATCCCGGTGATCGTGCTCACCTCCGACAAGGACGCGGAGCTGGAGACGCTGAAGCTGGGCGCGCTGGATTTCATCACCAAGCCCTACGACATGCCGGAGATCATACTGGCGCGCGTGCGCCGGATCATCGAATTTGTGGAGGATAGGCAGATCATCCAGGACGTGGAGCGCGACGCGCTGACCGGACTGTATACCCGCGGCTTTTTCTTCGAATATTGCCGCCGCCTGCCGACTCCGGCCGACGGCGAGCGCCGGGATGTGATCGCCGTGGATGTGGATCACTTCCGCCTGGTGAACGAGGTGTACGGCAAGGGCTTCGGCGACGAGCTGCTCGGCGCCGTGGCCGAGGGCATCCGCGAAGTGGCCCACGACGGCTTCGGCATCGGCTGCCGGGGCGATGTGGATCTGTTCTACCTGCTGCTCGACCAGCGGGACGACTACGAGGCGATCTATAATCATCTGATGGAGCGCGTACACGCGCTGGGCCGCCAGACCAACGTCCGCCTGCGCATGGGCGTCTATCGCGGCGTGGAGGCGGCGCGGCCACTGGAGTGGTACTGCGTGGCGGCGAAGGCCGCCTGCGACACCATTCGCGGCAACTATGCCCGCACGGTGGTGGTGTACGACGATACGCTGCACGAGCGCGAGCTGTACAACGAGCGGTTGATCGCCGACATGGAGAACGCCATCGCTGAAAAGCAGTTCATCGTGTACTATCAGCCCAAGTACGATATCCGGGGCGACGCGCCGAAGCTCTACAGCGCGGAGGCGCTGGTGCGCTGGATCCACCCGGAGCTGGGCTTCATCAGCCCCGGCGCGTTCATACCGCTGTTTGAGGAGAACGGGCTGATTTCCAAGCTGGACGACTACGTGTGGCGCCAGGCCGCGGCCCAGATTCGGGATTGGCGGGATCGCCTGGGCGTGGATTTGCCGGTGTCGGTGAACCTGTCCCGCATGGATTTCTTCGACGTTCACCTGAAGGACCGGCTGCTGGCCATCGTGGCGGAGAACGGCATATCGGTCAATAACTTTGTGCTGGAGGTGACCGAGTCGGCCTACTCCCAGAACATGGACCAGATGCTCAAGACCGTGGGCGAGCTGCGCGAGGCGGGCTTCCACATCGAGATGGACGACTTCGGCAGCGGCTATTCCTCGCTGAATATGCTGTGCGTGATGCCCATCGACGCGCTGAAGATCGATATGAAGTTCGTGCGCAACGTGGCCAATTCCGCCACGGGCTACCGCATGGTGGAGCTGGTGATCGACATGGCCCGCGCGCTGGGCGTGCCCGCCATCGTGGAGGGCGTGGAGGACGAGGCGCAATATCGCCTGATGAAGCAGGTGGGCTGCGACATCATCCAGGGCTATTATTTCTCCAAGCCCGTGGACGCGGCAAACTTTGAGCCGCTGCTGACCAAAGCATAAATTCCCAGATTACAGGAGGATTCAAATATGTTGACACTCGACGCTCTGAGAGCCTATGGCGCGAATGTGGACGAGGGCATGGCCCGCTGCTTGAACAACGAGGCCTTCTATCTCAGAATGGTGGGCCTGGTGCTAGCCGATGCCAACTTCGACAGGCTGAAGGCCGCGATGGACGCCAAGGACAGCCCCGCCGCCTTTGAGGCCGCCCACGCGCTGAAGGGCGCGGTGGGCAATGTGTCGCTGACGCCGATTTACGAGCCGGTGTGCCAGCTGACGGAGCTTCTGCGCGGCAAGAGCGAGCCTGTAGACGGAGACGCGCTGGTGAATGAGGTCATGAGTCAGCTGGAAAAGGCGCGTCAGCTGTAATTTTCTGAATACCGCAACAACCGATAGGGGGAGAAGAATGGGCGATACTGTTCGCATACAGATGATGGGGAGCTTCCTCATCTATATCAACGAGCAGCGGGTGGAAAATCCCGTCAGCAAATCCCGCAAGGGTACGGCGCTGATGGAGTTTTTGGTGCTTCACAGGGGCAAGCCCGTGCCGAATCAGCAGCTGCTGCACGCGCTCTGGCCGGAGCACAGCGTGACCAATCCTGAAAACGCGCTGAAAACGCTGGTCAGCCGCATGCGCACGCTGCTCAATCAGATGTCGCCGGGGCTGGGCGCCTGCATCGTGTCCGACCGCGGGGCCTATCACTGGGAGAGCATGCCCGACATGCGCATCGACGCCATCGAGCTGATGGATATCTTCGACGCCCTGGGCACCGAGCGCGATACCGACAAGCTCCGGGTGATGTATGAACGGGTGCTGGAGCTGTACGGGGGAGACCTCTATCAGACCGGCGATCTGGAGGGCGATATGGGCTTTGCCCAGCAGCTGCACACCCAGTATCTGACGGCGATCTACGGCTATATCGAGCTGCTGCGCAAGGCTGAGGACTACAACGACCTCATCGCCGTGTGCCGCACCGCCCTGGAGGTGGACAGCTTCGACGACCGGCTGCACATCGAGCTGATGAAGGCCATGGTCAGCCTGAACCGCACCAGCGACGCGCTGGTGCAGTACAAGCACGCAACGAACCTGACCTATCGCTATCTCGGCGCGCCGCCCAGCCCGGAGATGCTGGCCTTCTATCAGGAGATGAACAAGGCCAGGCAGTCGTTGAAATACAACCTGGACGCCATCCGGCGCGAGCTGCACAACAGCAGCCTGGAGCGCGGCGCCTTCGTGTGCGATTACGAGATGTTCAAGGCCATCTACAACCTGGAGATGCGCAACCTGGAGCGGCTGGGCACCACCATGTTCCTGGGCATCATCATGATCGGGGACGACGAGGAGGGCGGCGTCGACAGCATCCGTCAGGACAACATCATGAACGGCCTGATCGAGATCCTGCGCGACAACCTGCGCAAGGGCGATATCATCACCCATTTCAGCCCCAGCGTGATCGCGCTGCTGCTGCCCACGGTGAACTATAAGACCGGCAGCATGGTCATGGAGCGCATCCGCCAGCTGTTCTACAAGCGTTATCCCAATTCGGATATCCCGTTCCATTCCCGCCTGGGCATGCTGGGCAAGGATGCCTTCAAGGTGGAGGCGGACGAGCCCAGGCAGGAGGAATAGTGGGCCAAAACACAATGAATACGCGCGAGGCGCGTGACGGGAAGGATACGAAATGCGAACTTTTGGGGAACAGCTGATCGGCGCGCGCAGAGCGAAGGGAATGACGCAGGAGGCGCTTTCACAGGCGACTGGCGTTACCCGGCAGACCATTTCAAGCTGGGAGCGCGGGCGTACGGTTCCCGATATAGATTCCGTCCAGCGGCTGTCGGCAGTGCTCGACTACGTTTTTTCAGCGGAGGAGGTGCTTGGCGCTTCGCACGAATCCGATGCCGCGCCTGCGGTTGAAGACGCTACGCACGTGGTTGAAGACGCCGCGCCAGCGGTTGAGGACGCCGCGCCCGCGGTTGAAGATACGGCGATGCCGGAGGGAGCGGCGCAGGATCCGCCCGCCCCGGAGGATGCCGCCGCGTCGCGGGAAAAGCGCCGCCCCAAAGCGCCGTGGATCGTCGCTGGCGCGGCGGTGTTGGCTTGCGCCGTTTTGCTGTGCCTGCTGCTGATTCCCCGCGGTTCCGGGCCCGCGGGCGGGGGAGACGTGTTCGACGCCGAAGCCTATCGACAGGAAACGCCGAATGAGCCGGGCAAAGCCTATCTGACCTTCGACAACCGTACGTGGACAGAGGGGAGCGGCGGCACGGACTATCAGATGTATGACTTCACGCTGACGGAGCAAAACGGCATCGGCTTCTCCATTTCGCGGATCGATGCGGAATGCGAGGGGAGGGCGGGCGCAGTCCGTTCCATATCCACGAGCGCCGCGGTCCTTGAAACCACGATTGACCCCGATATACCCGCTTACGGCAGCGTCACCGTTGTCGGCGGATTCCCGGACGGCGAATTTATCCGCGTTGGAATTGCCGTCTATGGCAGCGACGCGAACGGAGCGCCTCTGACCTTCTACGACCTGATAGAGTTTTGATTTTCGCCCCATTTCGGGGCGATTTTCTATTTTTGGACGATGTAAAGTGTTGCGCAACAAATTTTGACATCGCGGCGGCCAATTGTTGCGTGACTTTTTGCGTCGTTCTTTTTATCATAGATTATGGAGGGTTTTAAATGTGGGCGGTTGCCTTCCTATAATCCTTGCTTAAACGGAGGTACGAAGATGAAACGATGGCTCAGAAGCTGCGCGGTGTTCGCGCTCGCGCTCATTGTCGCGGCGGGTGGGGCGCTGCTGCTCGGCGCGCCCGCAAAGGCGGCGACCTTCGGGGACTATGCCTATACCGAAAATTCAGACGGCACGTGTACCGTCACGGGCTACAGCGGCAATGAAGCCGTGCTCGTCATTCCCGACGCGATGGACGCTTATACCGTCGCGGCCATCGGCGATGGGGCGTTTAAATCAAATCAGACGCTGACCAGTGTGACCCTGCCGAACGGCGTGACCAGCGTCGGCAGCGGCGCGTTCGACGGCTGCGCCGCCATTCGTTATGCCGCCATCGGCAGCGACGCCGCAAAGGCCCTGTCCGCGGCGGGCTACGATTTCCGCGACCCCGGCATGCCGAAGCTGGCGCTGAAATACAGCGCCGATTTGCTGAGCCTGACGCTGACCGCCGCCGACGGCGACATTGAGACCGCCGTGGTTCCGGAGGGTGTGACGGCCATCGGGCAGGGGGCGTTCTCCGG
>JAFVBK010000186.1 GCA_017480045.1 Clostridia bacterium | reverse complement strand
TCCAGGGCTCCGCGCCGAAGCAGCCCGCCTTGAGCTTCAAATCCTTGTTGGGGTCGAGGCCCATCTCCCGCAAGGTCTCGCCGAGGTAGGTGGCGTAGGAGGGCGTGCAGCACAGCAGCGTCGTGCCCAGGTCCTGCATCCTCGTGATCTGGCGCGGGGTGTTGCCGCTGGACATGGGACTGACCATCGCGCCGATGGTGTCCGCGCCCTGATAGGCGCCGAAGCCGCCGGTAAACAGGCCCAGGCCGTAGGTGACCTGCACGATATCCTCGCTGGTGGCGCCGGCGGCGGTCAACGTGCGGGCCATCATCTCGCTCCACACGTCCACATCGTTTCGGGTGTAACCGGAGACGATGGGCTTGCCCGTGGTGCCGGAGGAGCCCTGTATGCGCACGATTTCCTTCTTCGGCACGGCCAGCAGCTCAAAGGGATAATAATCCCGCAGGTCGGTTTTCTCCATGAAGGGCAGGTACTTCAAATCCTCCAGGCCGCGAATGTCCTCCGGCTTCACGCCGGCGGCGTCCATGCGCGCGCGGTACACGGCCACGTTCTCATATTCGTGCTTCACAGTGGCCACCAACCGCTCGCTCTGCAGCTGGTGCAGCTCGTCCCGGCTGATGCACTCCATGGCGGGATTATAGATTCTATGCTGTCTCTGGCTCATTGTTATCAGACCCTTTCGCGTGTAACTTGTCAATTTGCTATCAATATTCAGCCCTTCACCTGCTCCGCCACCAGCTGCTTCGCGCCGTAGATCTCGCGCAGCTTGGGCTTTTCGATCTTGCCGGTGGGGTTACGCGGCACGTCGGCGAAGATGACCCTGCGGGGCCGCTTGTAGCGGGGCATGCCCTGGCAGAAGGCCTCGATGTCGGCCTCGGTAGTGGTGGAGCCGGGCTTCAGCTCGATGATCGCTGCGGCGATCTCGCCCAGGCGCGGATGCGGGATGCCGATGACGGCCACGTCCTTGATGTCCGGATGGGCGCGCAGGAAATCCTCGATCTGCACCGGATAGAGGTTCTCACCGCCAGTGATGATGACATCCTTCTTGCGATCGACGAGGTAGATGAAGCCATCCTCGTCCTGCATGGCCATGTCGCCGGTCCACAGCCAATCGCCGTGGAGCACCTCCGCCGTGGCCTTCTCATCCCGATAGTAGCAGGTCATGACGCCGGGGCCCTTCACGGCCAACTCGCCGACCTCGCCCTGCCGCACGTCTTCGCCGTTTTCATTGATGATCCTGGCCTCCCAGCCATAGCCGGGAATGCCAATGGCCCCCACCTTCTCGATGTTCTCCACGCCCAGATGCACGCAGCCGGGGCCGATGGACTCGGACAGGCCGTAGTTGGTATCGTACTGATGGTTCGGGAATTGCTTTTTCCAGCGCTGAATCAGGCTGCGAGGCACCGGCTGCGCGCCGATGTGCATCAGCCGCCAGGGGCTCAGGTCGTACTGGCTCAGGTCGATCTCGCCCCGATCGATGGCATCCAGAATGTCCTGCGCCCAGGGCACCAGCAGCCAGACGATGCTGCACCGCTCCTCGGCGGCGGTCTTGATGATCGTCAGCGGCTTCACGCCCTTGAGCAGCACCGCCCTGCCGCCCACCAGGAAGGAGCCGAACCAGTGCATCTTCGCGCCGGTGTGATACAGCGGCGGAATGCACAGGAACACGTCCTCATGGGTCTGGCCGTGGTGATTCTGCTCGGTGCGGGCGGCGTGCATCAGGCTCTCGTGGTTGTGCAGGATGGCCTTGGGGAAGCCCGTGGTGCCGGAGGAGAAGTAGATCGCCGCGTCGTCAGCGTCGGTCAGCTTCACGTCCGGGGAGTTGCTGGGCTGATTCGCCGCCAGGTGCACGAAATTCTCGGCAAAGGTCGGGCAGTTATCGCCCACGTAAAACAGCAGCTTGACGCGGGGGATCTGATCGATGATCTCCTCCACGCGGCCGATGAACTCCGGCCCGAAGAACAGCGCGTCCACGTCCGCCAGGTCCGCGCAGTAGCGAATCTCCTCGGCGGAATAGCGGTAGTTCATGGGCACGGCCAGCGCGCCGGTCTTGAGAATGCCAAAATAGATGGGCAGCCATTCCAGGCAGTTCATCAGCAGGATGGCGACCTTGTCGCCCTTCTTGATGCCCCGACTCATCAGGAGGTTGGCGCAGCGGTTCGACTTCTCGTTAAAGACGTTCCAGCTGATCTCCCGACGGAATTCCTCGGAGGTGCCGCGCTCGATCAGCTCGTACTCCTTCCAGGTCACCCGGCGATCCTCGCGCACCTCCGGGTTGAGCTCCACCAGGGCGATTTCATTGCCGTAGAGCTTTGCGTTTTGTTCCAGAATCTCGGTAATTGGCATGGTAATCGGCCTCCAAAAAGTAATGCTTTAGCAAGGATTTCCGGCCAACCGCGCGACGCCCGCCTTCGGCGATGGCATGCTAAAATCTCTGATTTTACCATGCCAGTCTGCAAAGCAGACCGCGAAATCTTCAATTTCGCGCCTTACGGTCCGTCCGCTAATCGCGCCCAATTCCAAAAAACCCGTCCCCTGCAATTCGCAGAGGACGGGTTTAAGCCCGTGGTACCACCTCTATTTGACGCCGCCTCGCGGCGGACGCCCTCCAGGGACGCATTCACACCGTCCCCGCGCGCTATCGGGCGCACCCGTCGCAGCCTACCAAGCCCGAACGGGCAATGCCCGCCCCCGACCCTTCGGTGCGCCGCTCCGGAATGTATTCAACCGCCCCGCGCGACCGCCTCGCAGCTGCCGGCGGCTCTCTTCACGCGCTCAAAGCGACCTACTTGTTTCCATCATTGCGTTTGATTGTCGGCGTGCTGCGCAACTCGCTAACGCTCGCTTGCCCGCCGACCCGGAAAACTTTCCGTTCTCCTAATCAAATTATAACCTTTAACCTTACTTATCGCAAGTTAATTCTGCGTTTATTGCCCCTCAAAATGCTCCTCGTTGGAGCCGTCCTGCCAGAGGCGCTCGATGTTGTAATACTGGCGCTCCTCCGGATGGAAGATGTGCACGATCACATGGGCGTAGTCCAGCACGATCCAACGCGCGCCGTTCTTGCCCTCCTTGCGGCGGGGCTCCAGTCCCTCCTCTTCCACCAGCCGATCCTCCAGATCCTCGGCCAAAGTGTGCACCGACTGCACATTGCGCCCGCTGGCCACCACGAAGAAATCGGTGATGGAGGTCATGTGGCCGACCTCCAGTATCTGTATGTCGGTCGCGCCCTTGTTGTCCAGTATCTCGGCGATCTTGTTCGCCAGCGCCTTGGAATCGATCATGTTGTGCGCCTCCTTTTGGATGTTTTATTGCTTCTCGCTACTCGGCCGAAAAGGCGTTGATCAAATTGAGCGTCCTTGGGTGAACCGCCTGCCCGCGCTCGCGCAGGTGTTTGGCGGTCAGCTGCGCGCAGCAGAGCATGGCCTGGTAGATGTCCCGCTCCGCCAGCCTGCGTGCCCTTTCCAGCCCCGGAAAGCTCTCCCGCCCCGGCTCGATGAAATCCGACACGTAGATCAACGCGTCCATGGGCGACATCTCCCCCGCGCCGACTGTGTGCTTGCGAATGGCGCTGAGGATTTGCGGGTCCCGCACGCCGAATTCGTCCCGCGCCAGGAGCATGCCCGCCGGAGCGTGGAGGATCTGACGGGTGTCCAGCTCGGCCTGGTCCAGATCCGGCAGGTTTTTCGTCACCAGCGCCCGCATTTCGTCCAGCGGCATGGACTTCGCGCAGTCGTGTAAGAGCCCCGCCAGCCGCGCGCGCTTCGGGTCGACGCCGCACGCGGGCGCGAGCCGCTCCGCCGTCTTGGCCACGCCCAGCGTGTGGGTGAAGCGGTGAAAGGTCAGCGTCGCCCGCAGCCTTTCGAGTATCTGCTGTTCGTTGTAGTCGCACAGATAGAGGCCCTTTTCGCGAATGTAGGCATTGACCGCCGCGGGCACATACGTGGAAATATCCTCCCCCGCCGCCACCTGCCGGCGAATTTCCGTGGAGGACAGCGCCGGGCCGCTGACGGGCAGCAGCGTCACTTTCGTGCCGTAGCAGGCCTCGATGGCCTGAGCCCGCAGCCGCGCCAGCTCCAGGTCGCAGCCAGGCCGGTTGACGACGGCGAAGTCGCACAGTCGCGCCACGCGAGGAAACTCCCGCCAGCTCTCCAGCACGTTCAGCGTGTCCGCGCCGATGATGTAGGTCCACCGCACGTCCGGCCGCTCCACAGAGAGGGCCGAGAGGGTATCTACCGTATAGGTGACGCCCGCCCGCGCGATCTCCCTGTCGCTGACATACAGACCAGCCTGCCCCTCCGCCGCCAGCTGGACCATGCGCAGTCGGTCTTGCTTGTCGGTCACGTGGGGCTTGTGGGGCGGGTCTCCGGCGGGCAGCAGCGCCACTTCATCCAACTCCAGCGCATCCATCGCCGCTTGGGCGATTTCGATATGGCCGTTGTGGATCGGGTCAAGAGTGCCCCCCAGGATGCCTGCCTTCATGCGCGCCTCCGAATCGTCGTCCAATGCTTTGATACTCAATTATAACACAATATGTCTTAACAATCTACCCCTGAAAGGAATTTTTATGCGGAATGGCCAGAGTGTGTTTCTAAAGCGTAGGGGCGGCGTTGCGCCGCCCGTCCGATAGCGAATCGTTGCTTCGGGGCGGGCGCCGCAACGGCGCCCCTACTGTTGCGTTATGGGTGCTTATTCATTTTTGAAAATCATATTACAGGCGCAACCTAGTCCGCATACCCGTCGCTGGCAGCGCTGAGGTTGTACGCGCCGTCGCCTTCGTCGGTGACGGTGAAGTACATCGTCTCGTCCCCGTGGGTGAGGGTGAGGCGGCACACGCCGTCCTCGAACCGGTCGGTGATGTCCTCGGCGATGTCGTACCAGTACAGCATCACCCGGCCGTCACTTTCCACCAGCACCTCGGAGGAGCCCTCCAGCTGCTCCAGGTATTCGTCCATCGTCAGGGACCGCTCGGTGCCGTCGGACTCGATGGCCACGCCCCCGCCCGCCATTTCATGCGTCTCGCCGTTCTCGTCCGTCCAGGTGACCACATAGTCGGGCTGTGCCATGGTGCCCTCATCGTTGGTTTCGTCGGTGTTTTCGATGCCGCCTCCCTCGTTCGTGTAGAACTCCACGGTGGCGTCCTTCGCCTCGCCATGCATCCAAATCTGGATGTTCCTTCTCAGTCCGCCCACGTCGGCGGCGTAGGCCGCGGTCAGGGTGCCCACCAGCAGAACGGTGGCGAGCATCGCCACGGCCAGGCCGCGGGAAAAGCTGAAGCGCGTTTTGTTCGTATTCATATCAAATGCCTCCATCGAAAAATTCTTCGAGGCGTGCAGCGGCTGAAGCGCCCGCCTGTACCGTTCACGATTCGTCATCGTCCCATCCCTCCGTCAATTGCGTCCGAAGCTGCCTGCGCGCCCGGCTGAGCCTGCTTTTGACCGTGCCCACGCCGACGCCGAGGATCTCCGCGATCTCCCTCACCGAGTAGTCCTCATAGTAAAACAGGTGAATGACGATGCGGTATTTCTCGCCCAGGCGCAGCACCGCGTCCAGCAGGTCCCGGTCGGATTCGGTCTCGAAGGCCAGCGCGTCCATATAGTCCTCCAGGCCGCGACGATTGCGCCGCCAGAAGCAGATCGCGGCGTTCTTTGCCTTGTTGACCGCCACGCGAATCAGCCACGCGCGGATGTGTTCGTCGGAATCGAATTCCTTATCGCTGATATGGTAGGCCAGCAGCGTCTCCTGCACCACATCCTCCGCGTCCTGGGGGTTCCGGCAGACCGCGAAGGCCGCCCGATACAGGCTGTCGCCCCAGCGCTCCGCCAGAGCGGAAACGGTTCGTCTCATTCGCTCACATGCCTTTCGTTGAAGGTACCTTCACCTATAATACAACTCAGAGGTCAAAAAGGTTGCGTTTTTTGAAAAAAATTTTTGCAACAGGCTCGTTCTCCGTGATTTTATACAAAGTTGATTGATCGAGGCCGCCGAATCCCTTATAATATGAAGCAGTGAGGTGTTTGCAATGTTTGTAGCGTCCGATTGGCGGGACTATGAGGTGATCGATACCGGCGACGGCGAGAAGCTGGAGCGCTGGGACGGCGTCGTTCTGCGCCGTCCCGACCCCCACGCCATCTGGCCGAAGCAGAGCCCCGCGCTGTGGGAAAAGGCCGACGCCTGGTATCACCGCTCCACCAAAGGCGGCGGCGAATGGGAATTTTTCAAAAAGCTGCCAGAGCGCTGGACGGTGCGCTACGGCGATTTGAAGTTCTATGTGCGGCCCACCGGCTTCAAGCACACGGGGCTCTTCCCGGAGCAGGCCGTGAACTGGGACTGGATGGCGGGGCTGATTCAGGGGGCCAACCGCCCGATCCGGGTGCTGAACCTGTTCGGCTACACCGGCGGGGCCACCTGCGCCTGCGCGATGGCCGGCGCGAAGGTGACCCACGTGGACGCCGCCAAGGGCATGGTGCAGTGGGCCGGGGAAAACCGGCGGCTGTGCGCCATCGACGAGACGCGGGTGCGCTGGATCATCGACGACGCGCTGAAATTCGTGCAGCGAGAAGCCCGGCGCGGCAATGTCTACGAGGGCATTCTGATGGACCCGCCCAGCTACGGTCGCGGCCCCGGCGGCGAGGTGTGGAAGCTGGAAAACGAGCTGTACGGGCTGGTGAGCGCCTGCGAAAAGGTGCTGGCCGAGGACGCTCTGTTCATGCTCATCAACAGCTACACCACCGGCCTCCAGCCCGCGGTACTGAGCAACATGCTGACGATGACCGTGGCGAAGAGCCGCGGCGGTCAGGTCTCCGCCGACGAGATCGTGCTGCCCGTCACCGAGGGCGGCGTGCTGCCCTGCGGGGCCAGCGGGCGGTGGAGCAGGCGTTGAATTCCTGAAATACTCCGGGGCCTTCCCCATATCGGGAAAGGCTTTGGAAACCGCGACAGCGGACATTTTATCGCATACGACGAAAGGACTCTCCCGTGAACTACAAGACGCTTCCCAAGGGCTACCGCTACGCGGGCACGATGGACTTCATGCGCAACCGCGCGCAGATGAAAGCGATCGTCGTCTTATCGCTGTCGCTGGTAATGCTGCCGGCGCTCGGCGGGCTGCTCGCCGCGCCGGTGGAACCCGGATGGCGGCTGATGCGCGACCGGTGGTATCTGTGGTTCGCGCTGGCGGCGGCGCTGATCCTCTACATTCCGCTGCACGAGCTGACTCACGGCGCGGTGATGTACCTGTTGTCCGGCGTAAAGCCCACCTACGGCCTGAAGCTGCCCTACGCCTACGCGGGCAGCACGGTTTGGTTCGACAGAGCTTCCCACATCGCAACGGCCCTCGCGCCGGTGGTGGTCTGGGGCGCCGTCCTGCAGACCGCCATCGCGCTGACGCCGCCGGAATGGTTCTGGCCGATTTGGATCGTCCAAATCTCCAACCTGTCCGGCTCCGCGGGCGACCTCTACACCGCCTGGCACCTGGCGCGGATGGAGGGCGACCTGCTGATCCAGGATACCGGCGTGCGCATGCGCATTGTGAAAAGAATACCGACCGAGGACAAGGATAAATGATACTGCTTACCCTGCAAAATGTGAACAAGGCCTTCGTGATGAACGAGGTGCTCAAGGACGTGAATCTGACGCTGCAAGCCGGGCAGCGCATGGGCCTGGTGGGCGTGAACGGCAGCGGCAAGTCCACGCTGTTCAAGCTGATCAGCGGCGCGATGGAGCCGGATTCCGGCGTGATATCGCTGGTGAAGGGGGCCACCGTGGGCGTACTGACTCAGGACGCCGACATCCAGAGCGAGCTGACCATCCAGCAGGAGCTGGAGCGCGTGTTTGAGCCGGTGCGCCAGATGGAGGCGCGGCTTCGGCAGATGGAGGCCGAGATGGCCGAAAAGCACGACGACGCGGCCGCCTTCAATCAACTTTCAAACGCCTATTCCCGGCTGATGGATCGCTTTGAGGACGCCGGGGGCTACGAATGGCCCAGCCGCATACAGGGCGTGCTGGCGGGCCTGGGCTTTGCCCGCGGCCGGGAGAACCAGCCCGCGAGCCTGCTCTCCGGCGGCGAAAAGACCCGGCTGTGCCTCGCCCGTCTGCTCCTGACGCAGCCGGACCTCCTGATGCTGGACGAGCCCACCAATCACCTGGATCTGGCCTCCACCCAGTGGCTGGAGGAGACGCTGAAAAAATATCGCGGTACGGTGCTGGTCATCAGCCACGACCGCTACTTCCTCAACGCCGTGTGCGACTGCATGGCGGAAATCTCCATGAAGCGGCTCACGCAGTACAGCGGCAATTACGACCGCTTCGCCGTGCAGCGCCAGGCGAATCTGGAGCGCCAGCTGAAGGAATACAAGCTTCAGCAGGCGGAAATCGCCCGGCAGGAGGCCATCATCGCCAGGTATCGGATGTACAACCGGGAGAAGTCCATCAAGGCCGCGGAGAGCCGGGAAAAGCGCCTGGAAAAGCTGGAGCGCATCGAGAAGCCCGTGAGCGAACAGAAGGTGCGCTTCAACTTCACGGCCCGCCGCCGCACCGGCGACGACGTGCTGCTGGTGAAGGACCTCGCGAAGGGCTTCGAGGGCCGCGCGCTGTTCGAACACCTGAATCTGCACCTGCGGGCCGGGGACCGGGTGGCCATCATCGGGCCCAACGGCGTGGGCAAATCGACGCTGCTCAACATCATCGTGGGAAAGCTTGCCGCCGACCACGGCACGGTGACCTTCGGCAGCAATGTGGATCTGGGCTATTACGACCAGCAGCAGGCCCAGCTGCACCCGGAAAAGGACGTCCTGAACGAGCTTTGGGACGACTTTCCCCGCCTGGAGATGGATCGCGTTCGGGGCGTGCTGGCGCTGTTCCTGCTGACCGGCGACGACGTGTTTCAACCGGTGGGCACCCTCTCCGGCGGCGAGCGCGGGCGCGTGGCGCTGGCGAAGCTGATGCTGAAGCAGGACAATTTGCTGCTGCTGGACGAGCCGACGAACCACCTGGATATGGACAGCCGGGAGGTGCTGGAAGGCGCGCTGGAGGACTTCGAGGGCACGATCCTCACCGTCAGCCACGACCGCTACTTCATCAACAAGGTCGCCACGAAGGTGATCGAGATGAGCGCCGAGGGCGCGGTGGAGTATCTCGGTAATTACGACGACTATCTTGAAAAGAAGCGCATTCTGGAGGCCGGGGACGCGGCGGCGGCGCAGGGCGGCATGACCAAGACCCAGCAGGACAAGGAAAAGCGCAAGCAGCGCCTGGCGAAGGAATCGGCCAAGGCGCTGACGGCGAAGCTGAAAAAGGCCGAGGCCGATATCGCCGCCACCGAACAGGATATCGCCGATTTGGAGGCCCAGATGGGCCTGCCGGAGGTGTATTCCAACCCGGCGGAGTCGGCCCGCGTCGCCCGCGAGCACAGGGACGCCCAGCAGAGGCTGGACGAATTGTATGCGTTGTGGGAGGAACTGAGCGAGGCCGCGGCGGAGGGTTAGCATGACAGCGCTTCAGCAGTTCAACATCGCGCGGTTCTTCGCGCAACGCACAGATTCTTCGCTTCGCCCAGAATGACGCGAATTGAACTTTACAGCATAGTCGGGGCGGCATTGCCGTCCCGACTATATTTGCGATTAATCCGCGGCGGTCAGCACGATCGGCTCCACCTCGGCCAGTATCCGCGTATCATCCCAATCCCCGTCATAGCCGTAAGCGATGTACAGCTGCAACCGCTCCGGAATATGACCGTTGCCGATGAAGTCCAGCCGCACGGCATCCGTCTCAATCGACTCCCAGTCGATTTTGAATATGCTCCCCGCCTCATCGGTCAGCACGACCTGATAGAACGGAGGTTCATCCATGCCGTCCTGCCAATCCAGCGGATAGGGATTTGGGAACGCCTCGCCCTGCGCCGCGATGTCCAGCGAGATGTGGATGGGCGACGCCTGCGCCTCTGCCTTGAGCGGCACGCCGTTGTAGCTGTCCTCGCTCGCGTAGCGGCGAGTCTCGGCGTTCGAGCGCTTCACCGTGGCCACGGCCTCGCCAATTTGTTCCGGGGGTCGGTGATAGCTGGTGTACGTGTTTCCGTCGATCCACTCATAGGTCTCGGCCTCGGAATCCAGCGGGCCATTCAGGAAATAGACATGCTTGCCGTCGAACCATTGACGATGCTCGAATCGCAGGACCGGCAAATGAACCTCCAGTTCGTCCTGATTCCGCGCCCCCTCCGGCAGCGGCATCGCAAACTCTATGAGCCAAGCCTTGCGCCCGTCCTCCAGAGTCATCTCGTCGCCTACCCTGGGCACCAGCACGATCTCGCCGTCCTTGCCCGCATACATATAGTCGCTGGGGAAGACAGAGTATTCAACGTAGCCGCATGGCTCTCCCGCGTGAAAGGCGTCGATGAACGCCTGCTTCGCCGGAGCCACCGGACCCAGCTCATAGGGCTCGTAGCTGTCGTCGTCTCGCTCCATCTTCTCGATCTCCTCTGCCGTGGGCGTGAAGGGTTCAAACGTCTCCGCGTTATCCACGGTATAGGCCACGATCAGGCTCTTGCCGTCGTAGTAGGCGTTCACGATCTCCACCGCGGATTTGCCGATTTCCTCCGTCTCCACCTCGCCGGGCGTCTCCGTGGCGAGCTCGGCCTCCGGCGCGATCCGCGCCAGTCGCTCGTCGTTCCTTCCAAACAGGTCGAACAGGTTCAGCCCCACCGCCAGCGCCGCGCCGGTCAGGGTCAGTATGGCGATGATGGCCGCCAGCAGTCCAATGCTTAGTTTCTTCTTCATAACGGGTCGCTCCTCCCTCTCGCGTATCTGCCGGAGGGCGGCGTCCACGGCGTGGTTGAAGCCCGCGTCCGGCGCGCCAAGTGCGGCCTTGAATTCATCGCGGTCAATCATGCCTGAACACCTCCTCCGTCAACAGTTCTCTCAGTCGCTTTCTCCCGCGCATGAGCCGCAGCTTCACGGCGCTCTCGCCGATATTCAGCATCCGCGCCACCTCTTTGACCGAATAGCCCTCTATGTAGTGCAGCAGCACGCACAACCGCTGTTTTTCGTCCAGCGCCGTCAGCGCGTCCCGCAGCTCAGAAAGCCTAGAATCCCCGCCCGTTGGCGGCTCCGGCGGGTCGTCTGTCAGCAGGTCGCGCTTGCGGCGGCGCTGGATATCATGGCACTCGTTGATCAGTATGCGGATCAGCCAGGCGTTGAAGTGGCGCGGCTCGCGCAGGGTATCGCGCTTCCGCCAGGCGCGGAAGATCGCCTCCTGAACCGCGTCCTCCCGGTCCGCCGGGTCGTTCAGCTGGGCGCGGCAGACGCGGTAGAGCGTCGGCTTCAGCGCCGTCACCGCGCGGGAAAACTTGTCGATCGTCATGTATACATGGCTCCTTCGTTTTTGAAGCTTCACCTGTTAGACCGTTGAGGAGGCGCGGAGGTTACAGTTTGAGCAAAAAAAATCGAGGCCGTCTCAAAATGCCGCGAGCAGCGCGTAAATAATATGTAGGGGCGGCTTATCGCCGCCCGCCCATAACGAAATACAACGTTTGTGGCGGGCGCCGAAACGGCGCCCCTACAATTTTGGCTTTTTGTCGCTGGACCTTCAATTTGAGACAGTCCCGTTGCGCAATGCCGTTTACAGCAGATGCGCGCAGACCTTGTCGAAGGAGATGTAGGCATCGTCGCCCACGTTGAATATCTTCTTGTTGATGGGGCAATTGTCGGTGATCTTTACCAAAGTATCGCCCACGCGCACGTGGTAGTTCTGATAGCTGCCCATGAAGCAGCTCAGCTCCACCTTGCAGGGCAGCAGGCCCTCGTCGGCGATGACGATGGCCTCGGGACGCACCACGATCTCGCCGGCGTCCCCCACCCTCAGCGCCTTGTCCGTCGCCACGGGCACATCCACGCCGTTCACGTTGACAGATACCTCGCCGCCGCCCACGGCGGAAACGCTGCCCTTCAGGAAGTTGCACTCGCCGATGAAATCGGCCACGAACTCGCTGTTGGGATGGTAATAGATCTCCGTGGGCGTGCCCATCTGGGCGATGACGCCGCCCTTCATCAGGATGATGTTGTCGGAGATGGACATGGCCTCAGACTGGTCGTGGGTGACGTAGATGGCCGTGATGCCCAGCGCCTGCTGGATGCGGCGGATCTCCGTGCGCATCTGCACGCGCAGCTTGGCGTCCAGGTTGGAGAGCGGCTCGTCGAACAGCAGCACGCCCGGCTCCACCACCAGGGCGCGGGCCAGGGCCACGCGCTGCTGCTGGCCGCCGGAGAGCTGGTTGGTCATGCGCTGCTCCATGCCGGAGAGCTCCACCAGCGCCAGGATGTCCGTCACGCGGCGCTTGATCTCATCCTTGGGCACCTTTCTGAGCCGCAGGCCGTAGGCCACGTTGTCGAACACATTGTAGTGCGGGAACAGGGCGTAGCTCTGGAACACCATCGCCGTATCGCGCTTGTTGGGCGTCAGGGCGTTGATGCTCTCGCCGCCCAGGAAGATGTCGCCCTCATCGGGGGATTCGAAGCCCGCGATCATGCGCAGCGTGGTGGTCTTGCCGCAGCCGGAGGGGCCCAGCAGCGTGACAAAGCTGCCCGGCTCGATGGTCAGGTCCACGTCGTGCACGGCGTAGAAGTCCTTGCCGGTCTTGGGGTCCTTGTATATCTTGGAAATATGCCGAAGCTCCACGCCCTTGGGCTGTTTCACGCGCATATCCGCCATGGTCATTCAGCCTCCTTTGTTTTTCTGCTGGTGCCGAAATACTTGATGACGAGGTTCATCAGCAGCACCGCGCTGTAGGTGATCAGGATCAGTATGCTGGCGAAGGCGCAGGCGATGCTGTAGGCGCCCTTTTCCGCGAATTCATTGATCTGCACGGTGATCAGCAGATAGCTGGGCGTCACCAGCAGGATGATGGCGGAAATAGCGGTGATGGAGCGCACAAAGGCCGTCACCAGGCCGGACAGGAAGGAATCCTTGATCAGCGGCAGCGTGACCGAGGTGAACACCTTCAGGCTGTCCGCGCCCATGTCGTAGGCGGATTCCTCGATGGATTTGTCGATCTGCCTGAGCGCCGAGATGCCGCTGCGCGTGCCGGTGGGCAGCGAGCGCACCACGAAAACGATGATCAGGATGAGCCCCGTCCCGTAGATGCCGCTCAGGATGCCCGTGTGGAACAGGCCGTTCGCGAAGCCGCGAATGTAGCCGATGCCCAGCACCGTGCCCGGCACGGCCATCGCCAGGATCGACACGGCCTCAATAAAGCCCTTGGCCTTGAACTTGCGCTTCACCACCAGGTAGGAGATGATCATGGACAGCAGCGCCGTGATGGGCGAGGCGATCAGCGAAAGCACGAAGTAATCGCGGAAGGCCTTGAGGCCGCGGTACTTGGTGAACACCTGCTGGAACCACTTGAACGTCAGCGGCGTGAACTTGTAGCCCCAGGTGGGGAACAGCGCGCCGATGGGCACGCAGATGTACATCATGATCACGAAGAGGGCCGCCAGCGAGCAGAGCACCGTCAGCGGAACGGTGACGGACTTGTCCTCGATCAGCATCCTGGCGCGGCTGGCCTTGCCGGTGAGGGTGGCCGCCGTCTTGCGCTCCAGGTAATACTTTTGCACCGCGAACATGGTCAGCGTGATGCACAGCAGCACCACGGCCATGGCCGCCGCGCCCTGCTTGTCCATGGCGCCGGTGATTTGCTGGTAGATCGTGGTGGCCAGTGTGTCGTAGCTGCCGCCGATGATCATGGGGTTGGCGAAGTCGGCGATGGATTCGATGAACGTGACCAGGAAGGCGTTGCCCAGGCCCGGCAGCAGCAGCGGCAGCGTCACCGTGGTGAACACCTTCCAGCGGGAGGCGCCCATGTCCCGGGAGGCCTCCTCCATTGAGGGGTCGATGTTCTTTAAAAGGCCCTTCATCATCAT
>JAFVBK010000185.1 GCA_017480045.1 Clostridia bacterium | reverse complement strand
GTCTCCACGTCCAGCAGCGCCCGCGCCTGTTCGGACAGGCGCAGTTCATACTTCGCCGCGATCCGCCGCGCGTCCTCGGCAGTGGAGCTGTCCGGACAGGCGGGACCGGAGTCGATCATGTACATCGGGTCGCCCAGGATGTCGGAGAGGAAGACCGCTTCCACCCGCGCCGGGGCGCTCACCTGCGCAAAGCGCCCACCCTTCACGGCGGAGAGCCGCTTGCGAATGGTGTTGATCTCCACGATGTCCGCGCCGCAGGCCAACAGCTGGTTCGTCACGTCCTGCAATTCAGAGGCTTCCACCAGCGGCTTTTCAAACAGCGCGCTGCCGCCGCCGGAGAGCAGGAATAGCACCGTGTCCTCTTCCGTCAGGCCCGCCACTGAATCCAGTGCCGACTGCGTACCTTTAAACGAGTTTTCATCCGGCACGGGGTGCCCGGCCTCGAAGCAATCGAAGTTCGCGATGGGGCCCATCACATGGCCGTACTTGGTGACCACCACGCCCTTTTCGATGCGATCTCCCAGGCAGTCGGAGGCCGCCTTCGCCATCTGCCAGGCCGCCTTGCCCGCCGCCACCAGCAGCACCCGGCCCGGAAAATCCCGGTCCTCCAGCGCCCGCCGCACCGCCGCGTCCGGCTGCACCGCCGCGATGGCCTCGCGAATGATCTCATCGGCGTGTTTGCGCAATGTGGTGTTCATGTTCAATCCTCCAGCAGCGCCCAGGCGCGGTTCAGCGTCCGCTTGGCGTTGGCGATGACGATGTCCACGTCCTCGCCCGTCCAGGGCTTGATTTCAAATGTCAGCGTATAGGGGTTCTCCGCGTCAAAAAAGCCGTTTTTCTTGAGTTCGCGCAGGAAGGTCAGCACCTGCGGCACGTCGTTTTCGCTGTTCGGAAAGCCGAACCGCTGGTGCTCGTCGCCGTAACCCTCGACCGACGGATCGCAGATCACGGTGTTGCCGATGTGAAAATGCGTGATATACGGCCTCAGCACCGGGATCACCTGCGCCGGGGTCTCGTAGGTCATCGGGAAGTGAGACAGGTCGGCCATCAGGCCGAAGTTGTTCACCTCCGAGCGCACCTCGGCGGCAAAGCGCGCCGCCAGCGGCGCGGGGCCCAGCAATGCCCTTTTCGCGATGTCGTGGTCGAATACCTCTAACTCAATGAAAATATTTTTCGTCTGCGCGTAGCGGCACACGTTGACCACGGTCTTTTTCAGCCGTTTGAAGCACAGCTCGCGGGTCTCGGCCGTCCAGTGCCCCGCAAGCATACCCATGGCCGAGATGCCCAGGGAGGCGGCTTCGTCCACGCCCTCAATCAGCGCGGCCTCCGCCCGCTGCCGCCCCGCCTCATCCGGGTCGTTGGGATTGAGCCCCGTAGACAGCAGCCGCCCGTGGGCGTTCTGACAAAGGCGCATATGGCCCATGTCAGCGATGGCCCGCACCATGGCGCGGGTGGCGTCGTCGGGCAGCGGGTTGACCTCGATCACGTCGAAGTAATCGTCCGCGGCGATGCGCCGGGCGATCTCCGACCAGCCAAGGTCCTTCAGCGCCGGCGCATAGGCCATGCCGGCCACCAGTCCGACCCGGAAGTACTTCTGGATGGGTTCCCTCATGCAATCGCCTCCAGTATGCCCTTGATTTCAGCGATGCAGCGCGCCGGGGAGGACAGCGTGGGAATACCGGTGGCTTCCCGCACCGCCCGCTCCATGTGGGCGATGGAGGCCTGGGCCAGCACGATCACGTCCCGATCCGCGAACTGCCCGGCCATCTCCAGCACCATGCGGTCGTGCTTGGCTTTGTCGCCGGATTTCAGCGCGCGGATGGCGTCCTCGTCGCAGATGATCTGCACGTCTACGTCCTTCCCCGCGGCCTTCGCGGCAGCCAGCAGCGCGCTGTGGGAGGGCTTCACGGTGCTGTTGGCGGTGGCCAGCAGGCCGATCTTTGTGCCCTTCCGCACGGCCTCGCGCACCATGGCGTCGTCGATGGCCACCACCGGCACGTTGAACTCCGGCCGCAGCAGCCGCACCGACGGCGACAGCGTGGAGCAGCTGACCACGATGATGTCCGCGCCGGTCAGCGCCTGGGCCTGCATGTCCAGCCGCAGGCGGTTGTGGTTGATCGCGGAGAACTTCCCGGTGTCCGCGGGATCGGTGGCCAGGAAGTCGTCATACAGGGTGTGGATCTTCACGTCCTCCCCCACCGCTTCGCGCAGCTGGGCGGTGAAGTCGGCGATGACGCTGTAAACGGTATGGATGCAGGCGATGCGCTTCATGCCCTCGGCCTCCTTCCGTAAACTCTCTCGAAGATTGGCGCCAGGTGGGCGATGGCCCGCTTCGCGCACTCCTCCATGGAGGGATACTGGAACACCTCGGTGCAGAACAGATCGTCGTAGCCCGCCGCGTGGAAGGTCTGGATGATCTTCTCGAAGTCCAGACCGCAATGGCCGGGATAGCGGCGGTTGTTGTCGGAGAGATGTACGTGCACGTTGATATCGGCATAGTCCCGGATCGCCTTGTAGATGTCCTTTTCCTCGATGTTCAAATGGAACACGTCGATCATGGCCTTGAAGTTGGGCCGATCGGTCAGCTCCACGAAGCGGCGCGCCTCGGCCATGGTATTGATGAAGTTGGTCTGCATGATGGTGACGTTTTCCACAGCGATCATCACGCCCTTGGGCGCGGCGTAGTCGCTGATCTGCCGGAAGGCGTCCACGGCCCATTCCTCGGTCTGCTCGTGGGCGATACCCGGTCGATACTGTCCCCTCACGCGTCCGATGTTCACCTTGGCGTTCTGGCTGGCCGCGAAGTCGATGATGCCCTTCACCCGCTCGATGCACTCCGCGCGGCGTCCGGCGTCCGGGTCGGCGAAGCTCAGGCCAAGCTGGCCGAAGATTTCGCCGGTGCAGACCAGGCCCACCACGATGCCCAAATCCTCGGCGGTCTTTTTCACCAGCGCCCAGTCCAGCTTCATCGGGTCGATGGTCATCAGCTCCACGCCGTCATAGCCGAAGCGGGCGATATCGCCGAAGGTCTTGTCCAGCGGTCCCTGGTAGGCGGTGACGGATTCGGCGACGGCCACATCCGGCGTCGCCACCTGATAGCAAATCTTCATCGTTATCCCTCCTGTATGATATATTTGGGTTCTTCGCTTCGCTCAACGCGGCGCGCC
>JAFVBK010000184.1 GCA_017480045.1 Clostridia bacterium | reverse complement strand
CGTGCTCTGGGGCACGGGCGTGCCATAGGGGATCATGCCGTGGTCCTTGCAGTATTGCAGGTAGGCCAGCGTCAGTTGGTCCACCTCGCCGTTGACGGGCAGGGTCTGCTCCTGGCGCTGCATGTTCACCCACTGCTGGAAATCGGCCACGGCGGCGATGGTGGCGCTGCCGTACTTGCCGTCGGCGGCGCCGGCGGGCAGCATGCCGATGTCGATCAGAAGCTGCTGCACCTCGCGCACCTTGTCGGCGGAGGCGTTGGCGTCGATCACGCCGTTGAAGGTCTCCACCGGGCGGGTGGTGGGCGTGGCCGTGGGTTTGGGCGTGGGAGCGGGGGTGGCTGTGGGCTTGGCCGTCGCCTGACGCAGCTTGGCCCACTCCTCGGCGTAGTAATTCAGGAAGGCCATGCTCTGCGGATCCACCTTGCCGGTGACGCTGAGCACATCGTAGCCCTGCAGCTGGTTCACCCGTTGCTGGAAGCGGCGCACCGCGGCGGCGGTGGTCGCGCCGTAAGCGCCGTCGGCGGAGCCCTCCGGCAGCAGGCCGAGGGTAATCAGCTTCTGCTGTACGTCGCGCACCTTGTCGGCGGCGGCGCTTTCGTCCACGGTTTTGCTGTCAGCGCTGGGGGTGACCTTCGGCGCGGGTGTGGGCGTGGGCTTCTGGGCGGCCGCCTCGTAGAGCCACTGCAGGGTCTTGGGGCCGGCCGCGCCGTCTACGCTCAGCTTTTCGCGGGGATTGTAGCGTTCGTTGATATAGCTTTGGAAATCCCGCACGGCCTGACGCGTGGCGGCGTCATAGCTGCCGGAAATCTGGCTGCTCTGAAGCCAACCCAAATCGGCCAGCTTTTGCTGCAGGCCGGTGATATCCGCTCGGCTGGAATTGCCGTTGATGAGCTTGTAGCCGCTGGAGCCGCCCGTGGAGATCGTGGGCGCGGCGGTTGGCGCGGGCGAGGGAGTCGTCGAGGCCCGCTGCGCCTGCTGGTATTCCTGCTCCACGTCGCCCTCATAGGTGTATTCCATCCAGGACAGCTCCGGATCCACCAGCGCCGCGAAGGTGGGGGCCACATAGGGCGTGGCCGTGGGCGTGGTGGCAGGGATCCACACCTGGCTGGGATCCAATGTGGGGCTCTGGGTGATATCGCGGGTGGTGTTTACCGCGCCGTTAAACACGGTGATCAGCAGTATTGCCGCCACCAGCAGCACCGCCACGGCGATGCCTGCGAACAGCAGGATGCGGCGTCTGCCGCCGCCCGCCTCTTCGACCTCTTCCGCGGCCTCATGAGCAGCCGCGGCGGATTTGCGCTGGGCAATGTAAGCGGTGCCGTTTTCCTCGAAGAAGAAGTGGCGCTTGCGGGGGTCCTCCACGCTCTCCACGCTGGCGCGCAGCTTTCTGATGCCCGCGTCAAATTCATCCTCCTTGCCCGCCACGGGCACCACGGCGCCGTCGTTCAGGCGCTCGGCGCAGTCTCTGGGCAGGTATTCGCGGATGCGCAGCTTGTTTTCCCGCTTGGTGTCGAACGCCGCGTAGACGATGCCCGTAGCGTCCTGACCCAGCGCGCGACCGATCAGAAAACGGTCGTGATAGACCAGCGATCCGGGCAGCATCTGAATCTGCGGCACCGCGGCGCGGGAATCCCTGCCGCAGTGAGGGCAGGTGGTCTGTCCCTGCATATCCTCAAAGCAGTACATGCACAGATTTTCATATGCCATACTTTTCACCTCTTAATCACCGTATCAAAACAGGGTGTCAATCCAAAATGCCGTCCACCGCCGCCTTTACGGCCTCGGCTACTTCCTCGATGCTCTTTGAGGCGTCGATGGTCGTGACGCGATTTGGCTCGGCCTGGGCCAGAGCCTCGTAGCCGGCCTGTATCCGCGCGAAAAAATCCTCTTTTTCCAGCTCCAGCCGGTCCAGGGGCGCGCCCTGGGCCATGCGCCGCCTGGACTCCGCCCGATCGACCTGCAGCAGCAGCGTCATGTCCGGCAGGGCCCGGCGGATGGCCGGTGCGTTTATTTGACGTATAAAAGCCTCGCCGAGTTCACGCCCATAGGCCTGATAGGCGATGCTGGAGTCCAAAAATCGATCGCAAATCACAATTTTGCCGCATTTCAGGGCGGGCTCGATGACCTCGCGCACGTGTTCGATGCGGCTGGCGGCGTACAGCAACGCCTCGCACTCGTCGGACATGCCCTTTGAGTCCAGGCTGAGGATCACCTCGCGAATGCGCTCGGAGATGGGACAGCCACCCGGCTCGCGGGTGAGCACAGTCTCAAAGCCGCGCTTCTCAAGGTATGCCTTCAGAAGCGCAATCTGCGTGGATTTGCCGCAGCCGTCGCTGCCCTCCAGCGATATGAACAGCCCGCGGGGCGCCTCGCCGTCCAGCAAGCGCAGCGCCATGTCAGACACGCTGTCAAACACCGCGTCGGCCCCGGCCGCCGCCAGCTCGCCCGGCGCGCTGTAGCCATAATCCGCGCCGATGCCCGTCATGCCCAGCGCCACGGCGGCTTCGATGTCAAACCGCCGGTCGCCCGTCATGCAGGCGCGGGCGACGTTTGCGCCCTGGGGCAGCGCCGCCAGAATCAGATCCTGCTTGTCGGCGGAATGGCGGCCAAGCCCCGTTCCGGAGATGGCGTTCAGATATTTGTCGATGCCAAAATGCTTCGACAGCCGCTCCAGCATAAACTGGGGCTTGGCGGAGGCAATGCCCACCCATGCGCCGGCCCTGCGCAGCGCGCGCAGCAGCATGGCGATGCCGGGATACAGCCGGGATTCGTACAGCCCCACATCCACATATCGCTCGCGATACAGCTCGATGGCGCGCTCGGCCTGATCGTCGCTCATGCCGCAGAATTCCACATAGCTGTCGTGCAGCGGCGGACCGATGAACCGACTCAAGGTCGCCGTGTCCAGAGGGGGAAAGCCCATCCTCTCCAGACTGTAGGCCACGCTCTTGCGAATGCCCTCGCCGGTGTCGGCCACGGTGCCGTCAAAGTCAAACAGATAATAATCGTATTTCAAAGCCATCGTTTTTCACCATTCATTATTATTTTAGCTATAACTATTCCAGATTATTGTAGCAGATGAATGTGACATTTCATGCCTGGTTGTTGGAAGGTGATATGAAACTTGTGGTCTCGTCCCGGCGCGAGCAATCGATAAATCAGATTTTACCAAGATATGATATGAGGGGACGGGCCGAATATAGTATAATTGAGGCGATTTAATGGATTATCGGAGGTTCGAGATGCTCGACAAGCTTTTAATGAACGCAAATTTGCTGGCGGCGGCGCAGAGCGCCTTCGTTTGGCGGGAGCATACCCGGCAGATTGTCACGGCCGCGCTGTTGAGCATGGTGCCCACCTTTGAGGGCCGCTACGCCGTGGCCGTGGCGGTGCGCATGGGCATGCCCGCGGTGTTTTCCTATCTGCTGGCGCTGATCTGCTCCAGCATTCCGGTGCCGTTCATACTGCTGCTGCTGCGCCCCGTGCTGGACTGGTTCTATACTCTGCCTGTCAAGCCTGTTCAGAGGTTTGCCGCCTGGCTGGAAAAGCACGCCGAGAAAAAGCGGACCTCGATGAACGAAAAGAACAAAAAGGGCATCCGCGGGCGGCTGTCCGCCGAAGCGGCGGAGCTGTTCGCGCTGTATGTGTTCGTGGCGCTGCCCTTGCCGGGCACCGGCGTGTGGACGGGCAGCGCCATCGCGGCGCTGTTCAACCTGCCCCGCGGCAAGGCCACCGCCGCCATCCTGCTGGGCAATGTGACGGCCTGCCTGATCATGACGCTGATGGCTGTCGGCTCCAAGGTCATCATTTGAAGCTGGAAGCGCCTGAATAAATCAATATTTTCTGTGGAATTACCACCTGTTGCGCTTGCGCGTCAGGCCGCCGCGATGCTCTTGACAAAGGCGCGGATATGTTTTTATTATACAAATATGTGAATATTTGAACGGGAGGCAACCGCGATGAATCGTAATCAAGCAAGAGAGAAGGCCCTTGCGTTGGTCGCCCAAATGACTGTGGAGGAGGCTGCCGGGCAGCTGCGCTACGACGCGCCCGCCATCGAACGGCTGGGCGTTCCCGCCTATAACTGGTGGAACGAGGCTCTGCACGGCGTTGCCCGCGCGGGCACGGCCACGTCCTTCCCCCAGGCCATCGGCATCGCGGCGAGCTTCGATCCTGAACTGGTGCGCGCGCTTGGCGATGTCGCCGCCACCGAGGGCCGGGCCAAGTACAACGCCGCCAGCGCCCACGGCGACCGGGATATCTACAAGGGGCTGACCTTCTGGTCGCCCAACGTGAACATATTCCGCGACCCCCGCTGGGGCCGGGGCCACGAGACCTACGGCGAGGACCCGCTGCTGACCGCCGAGCTGGGCGTGAGCTATGTGAAGGGCCTGCAGGGCGAGGGCGAGACCATGAAGTCCGCAGCCTGCGCCAAGCACTTCGCCGTGCATTCCGGCCCGGAGGCGCTGCGCCATCACTTCGATGCCGTGGCTTCCGAGAAGGATATGGCCGAGACCTATCTGCCCGCCTTCCACGCGCTGGTGGACGCCGGGGTGGAGGCCGTGATGGGCGCTTACAACCGCACCAACGGCGAGCCCTGCTGCGCCAGCGCGAGGCTGCAAAAGATCCTGCGGGACGACTGGGGCTTTGAGGGCCACTTCGTATCCGACTGCTGGGCCATTCGAGACTTCCATACCGGCCACATGGTCACCGATACGCCGGAGGAATCCGCCGCGCTGGCCCTCAAGGAGGGCTGCGACGTGAACTGCGGCAACACCTATATCTACATGATGAAGGCCTACGAGAAGGGTCTGGTCACCGAGGCGCAGATTCGTCGCAGCGCCGTGCGGCTGTTCACCTGCCGCTACATGCTGGGCCTGATGGAGGGCAGCGAATACGACGCCGTTCCCTACGAGGCGGTGGAGTGCCCGACGCATCTGGCCGCCGCCGCTGAAGCCAGCCGCAAGGCCTGCGTGCTGCTGAAGAACGACGGCATGCTGCCGCTGGACGCGAAAAAGCTGAACACGCTGGGCGTCATCGGCCCCAACGCCAACAGCCGGGCCGCGCTGATCGGCAACTATCACGGCACCTCGTCCCGCTACATAACCGTGCTGGAGGGCCTCCAGGACGCGCTGGGCGACGACGTGCGGGTGCTCTACAGCCAGGGCAGCCACCTGTTCATCAACCGGGACGAGAACCTGGCGCAGCCGGACGATCGCATCTCCGAGGCGCTGACCGTGGCGGAGCGCTCCGACGCGGTGGTGCTGGTGCTGGGCCTGGACGAGACCCTTGAGGGCGAGGAGGGCGATACCGGCAACGCCGCCGCCTCCGGCGACAAGGCCGACCTGCTGCTGCCGGAGAGCCAGCGCAGGCTGATGGACGCCGTGCTGGCC
Organism: Clostridia bacterium; assembly: GCA_017480045.1. GTDB lineage: Bacteria > Bacillota > Clostridia > Christensenellales > Aristaeellaceae > UBA2862. Next base: position 6,924 of record JAFVBK010000184.1, on the reverse strand, counting down.
GTGGGCAAGCCCACCGTGATCGTACTGATGGCGGGCAGCGCCATCGACCTGGGCGCGGGCGCGGACAGGGCCGGCGCGGTGCTTCTGACATGGTATCCCGGCGCGCGGGGCGGCCGGGCCGTGGCGGACATCCTGCTGGGCCGGGTCTCTCCCTCCGGCAAGCTGCCCGTGACCTTTTATAGGAATGAGCAGCTGGCAAAGCTGCCGGAATTCACCGACTACGCCATGAGGGGCCGCACCTATCGCTATATCGAGGAGGCGCCGCTGTATCCCTTCGGCTATGGGCTCACCTATGGCGATTGTCGGGTGGCGTCGGCGGAGCGAACCGAGGGCGGAGTCGAAGCCGAGATCGTGAATGCGGGCGGCATGGACACCGAAGAGGTCGTGCAGGTATACGCGCAAAACGAAGGCTCGGCGAACGCTCCCCGCAATCCCCGGCTGGTGGCCTTCCGGCGAATTCATGTGCCCGCCGGCGGCAGCGCGCGAGTGGCGATGGCGATTCCCGCCGATCGCCTGAAGGTGGTCGACACGCAGGGAAACTATGTGGACGAGGGCACGCCCGTGTTCTACGTGGGCCTCGGCCAGCCGGACGCGCGGACAGAAGCGCTGACGGGGCATGCCGCGGTGAAGCTCTGACAGTATTTTAATACCAAGCTCAATTTAAAAAGTAATCATCATCGGGCGCCTTTTCCGCTCTGCCGTTGCTTCATTGCGGTCAACGCAGCGCTGCTACGCCTCCCTCCGTTCAGCTTAAGCAGAACGAAAATTCACTCCGCTTATGTTTACTTTTGATTGAGCTCAGTATAATGATTGTGGACGACATCCTGCGGTTGTCGCCAATCCGGAGGGCGCATTACTTTTCCAATCATGCCCAGACGCAAAAAATAACGACCGGGCGGCGCATCGCGCCGCCCGGCGTTTTCATCTCATTCTCAATCTAATAAATCCAGCAATTGTATCATGCTTCAAAGCTTCAGGCGTTCTTCTTCACGCTCAGCGCGGCCTTCTCGCCGTTGATGTTCCAGTCGTCCCTGGCGTAAGCGCCCTCCGGGGCGTCGCCCTCGGCGATGGCGGTGGCCAGCACGGCGGAGGCGATGGCGTCGGCGTTCCTGGCGATCACCGCGGCCAGCGTGTCGGTGGTCTTATAGGTGACCGTGATGCGGTCCACCACGTCGAAGCCGGCGTCCTTGCGCATGGTTTGCAGCTTGGAGATCACCTCGCGCACGAAGCCCTTCTCAATCAGGGCGGGCGTCAGGTTGGTGTCGATCACGACCGTCATGCCGCCGTCGCTCTCGGCCACGAAGCCGGGCTTCTGGGCGGGAGCGATCAGGCAGTCGTCCCTGGTCAGCTCTACCTCCGTGCCTTCGATTTCGAACTTCACGGCGCCGTCCTTCTCCAGGGCGTCCACGAAGGCGCTGCCGTCCACGTCCTTCAAATACGCGCCGATCTTGCCCAGCAGCTTGCCGTACTTCGGGCCGAGGGTGCGCATCTGGGGCTTGATCTGATAGCTGGTGAAGGCGCGGGCGTCGTCGATGAACTGCACGTCCTCCACGTTCAGCTCGTCGCGGATCAGCGCGGCGCAGGCGTCGGAGAGCTTTGCGCCCTTCACGTACAGCGTGCTCAGCGCCTGACGCACCTTGATGTTGGCGGTGCTGCGGGCGGCGCGGCCCAGCTGCACGGCCTGGGCGACCTCCTCCATCTCGGCCTCAAGCTGTCCGTCGATCCTGGATTCGTCGGCGACGGGGAAGTCGCACAGGTGCACCGATTCCGGCGCGCCGTCGATGCTGCCCACCACCAGATTGCGGTACATGCTCTCCGTCATGAACGGGATGAACGGCGCGGCGAGCTTGCACAGCGTGGTCAGCGCCGCGTACAGCGTCTGGTAGGCGGCCTTCTTGTCACCGGTCCACTCCTTGCCCCAGAAGCGGCTCTTCGACAGGCGCACGTACCAGTTGGACAGCTCGTCCACGAAGCTCTGGATGGCGCGGGCGCTCTCGGTGATCCGGTAGCCCGCCAGGCCCTCGTCCACAAGCTTCACCAGGCTGTTCAGCCTGGAGAGCAGCCAGCGATCCATCAGCGTCAGGTCCTTCTCATCGGCCACGTGAACCTGGGGCTGGAAGCCGTCGATGGCGGCGTACATGCAGAAGAAGGCGTAGGTGTTCCACAGCGTGCCCATAAACTTGCTCTGCATCTCGCTGACCAGCTCGCCGGAGAAGCGAGTGGGCAGCCAGGGCGCTCCATTGGCGTAGAAATACCAGCGTACGGCGTCCGCGCCCTGCTTGTCCAGCACGTCCCAGGGATCCACCACATTGCCCAGGTGCTTGGACATCTTCTTGCCCTCGGCGTCCTGCACGTGGCCCATGACCACGCAGTTCTCAAAGGGGCTGCGGTCGAACAGCAGCGTGCTGATCGCCATCAGCGTGTAGAACCAGCCGCGGGTCTGGTCGATGGCCTCGGAGATGAAGTTGGCCGGGAAGTTGGCCTCGAAAATCTCTTTGTTCTCGAAGGGATAGTGCCACTGTGCAAACGGCATGGAGCCGGAATCGTACCAGCAGTCGATGACCTCCGGCGTGCGCTTCATATCGCCGCCGCAGTCCGGGCAGGCGAGGGTCACGGCGTCGATGTAGGGCCGGTGCAGCTCGATGTCGTCGGGCACGGGCGCGCCTTCGACGCTGCCCAGGGCCTTGAGCTCGGCGCGGGAGCCGATCACGTGGATCTTGCCGCAATCCTTGCACACCCACACCGGCAGCGGCGTGCCCCAATAGCGCTCGCGGGACAGGCCCCAGTCGATCACGTTCTCCAGGAAGTTGCCGAAGCGGCCCTCCTTGATGTTGTCCGGATACCAGTTCACGGTGCGGTTGTTGGCCACCAGATTGTCGCGCACGGCGGTCATGCGGATGAACCAGGTGCTGCGGGCGTAGTAGATCAGCGGGGTGTCGCAGCGCCAGCAGAAGGGATAGTCGTGGGTGAAGTTGGGCGCGTCCACCAGCTTGCCCTCTTTTTCCAGCCACTCCAGGATCATCGGGTCGGCCTTCTTTACGAATACGCCGGGCCAGTAGGTCTCCTGGGTCATCTCGCCCTTGGCGTCCACCAGCTGCAGGAAGGGGATGCCGTTCTCCCGGCCAACGCGGGCGTCGTCCTCGCCGAAGGCGGGGGCCTGGTGCACCACGCCGGTGCCGTCCGTCATGGTCACGTAGTCGTCGGCCACGATCGTCCAGGCGTTCTGCTCGTTGTCCACGCCCTTGATGGCCGAGCGCTGGAAGTCAAACAGCGGCTCGTAGCGCAGGCCCTTCAGCTCGATGCCGGGGAAGGTGATCTTGTTGGTGATCTCCGCGCCCTCGCCCAGCACCTTTTCGATCAGCGCGTCGCCCATGATGACGGTGCGGCCCTCGTAGTCGAAGCGGGCGTAGGTCTCGTCCGGGTTCACGCACAGCGCCACGTTGCTGGGCAGCGTCCAGGGCGTGGTGGTCCAGGCGTAGATGTAGGTATTGTCCTGATCCAGCAGCTTGAAGCGCACCACGGCGGAGCGCTCCTTGACCTCCTTGTAGCCCTGGGAGACCTCGTGGCTGGACAGCGCGGTGCCGCAGCGGGGGCAGTAGGGCACCACCTTGTGGCCCTTGTACAAGAGGCCCTTGTCGGCCACCTGCCTGAGCGACCACCACACGGATTCGATGTAGTTGTTGTCGTAGGTGATGTAGGGATTTTCCATGTCGGCCCAGAAGCCCACGCGCTCGGACATGCGCTCCCACTCGCCCTTGTACTTCCAAACGCTCTTCTTGCACTCCTGGATGAAGGGCTCGATGCCGTAGGCCTCGATCTGCTCCTTGCCGTCCAGGCCCAGCATGCGCTCGACCTCCAGCTCTACCGGCAGGCCGTGGGTGTCCCAGCCGGCCTTGCGGGTGACGGACTTGCCCTTCATTGTATGATAGCGGGGCAGCAGATCCTTGATGGCGCGGGTTTCGATGTGGCCGATGTGGGGCTTGCCGTTGGCGGTCGGCGGGCCGTCGAAGAACGTCCACACGTCGTTTCCCTCGCGGTTCTTCATGCTCTTTTTAAAGATGTCGTTTTCGTTCCAGAACTTGATGACTTCCTTTTCCCGCGCCAGAAAATCCAGCGCCGTGGAGACCTTTTCGATCATCCTGTGCGTCCTCCCTCAATTCGAAAATAAAAACGCGCCCTCATCCCATGGGACGAAGACACTTCGCGGTACCACCCAAATTGACATCCATAGATGCCCACTTGCTCGCGCTGTAACGGGCGCGCCCGGCGGGGCTTACTCCTGACTTGCGCTTTCAGCCCAGCGGCTCCGGGAGGATACCCCTCTATGGCGACCACCGGACTTGCACCAATCTCCGGTTCGCTTCGCGTCGCTGAATGGAGGGCGGTTCCCTTCATAGCCTGCCTGAATAAGTATAACATCCTTATTATACCCGATTTTGCGGATTTGTAAATGGGTTGGCGGTGGTCTCAATACCGATTTTACCTTCAAAAAACATAAATACGCCGCTATGGACGCTGCATTGTGCTATAATAGTGAAGTATATTGAGCGCTTATCGGCGGTCCATGAAGGGGAGGCGCTGCCGGAGCATACATCGAGACGACGGCACCGAGGGGGAGAGACATTGGATATCTTCAACAAATGCTACAATTACTCGCTGGCCAACGACCTGCGGGAGAAGGGCATCTATCCCTACTTCCACGCGCTGGAGACCCGGCAGGACACCGAGGTCATCATGGAGGGCAAGCGCCGCATCATGCTGGGCAGCAACAATTATCTGGGGCTCACCACCTGCCAGGAGGTGCAGGAGGCCGGCCTCAGGGCGCTGGAGCAGTACGGCACCGGCTGCAGTGGCTCCCGCTTCCTGAACGGCACGCTGAAGCTGCACCTTGAATTGGAGGCGGAGCTGGCGAATTTCCTGCACAAGGAGGCCTGCTGTACCTTCTCCACCGGCTTTCAGAGCAACCTGGGCATCATCAGCGCCATCGTGGGTCACGGCGACTATGTGATCTGCGATAAGGAAAACCACGCCTCGATCTACGACGGCTGCAAGCTGAGCTATGGCCGCATGCTGACCTACGGCCACAGCAACATGGAGGAGCTGGAGATCCAGCTCAAGAAGGTGCCGGAGAGCGCTGGCTGCCTGATCGTCACCGACGGCGTGTTCAGCATGGGCGGCGATATCGCCAAGCTGCCGGAGATCGTGAGGCTGGCCAAGCAGTACGGCGCGCGGGTGATGGTGGACGACGCCCACGGCCTGGGCGTGATCGGCGAGGGCGGCCGCGGCACGGCCAGCCACTTCGGCCTTGAGGACGAGGTGGACCTGATCATGGGCACGTTCTCGAAGTCCCTGGCATCTCTGGGCGGCTATCTGGTGGCCAACAGCACCGTGGTGGATTTCGTGCGCCACAATTCCCGTCCGTTCATCTTCTCCGCCTCCATCACCCCCGCCAGCGCGGCCATTGCCCTGGCGGCGCTCCGGCATATTGAGGCCCATCCGGAGCTGGTGAAGCGGCTCGGCGACCTCTCCGCCTACATGCGCAAGGGCTTAAAGGAGAGGGGCATCCCGATCATCGAGGCCGAGACGCCCATCATCCCCATCTACACCTATACGCCCGAAGCCACGCTGCTGCGGGCGCGGCAGCTGTACGAGGCGGGCGTGTACGTCAACCCCGTGCTGCCCCCGGCCACGCCGCCGGATCTGTGCCTGCTGCGCACCAGCTACATGGCCAGCCTGAACGAAAAGCTGCTGGACGAGGCGCTGGATATCTTCGGAGATGTGTTTTCAAGGCCCGTGGACGCATAGCGGCGGAGCGAATCGCAGGGGCGGCGTTGCGCCGCCCGCCCTGAACGCAACGTTTCGTTTTTGGGCGGACGCCGCAACGGCGCCCCTACATTGTATTGGAGGCATGTGTATGCTAAGCCTGGAAGTATTACCTCAACTCCTGACCGTCTGCAAGGTGGAAAGCCTTTCCGATTTTACCCCGTCCGGCCTGTATTTCATCGGCAGCACCGACGCGGAGCTGTCCCTGGTGTGCGAAACGGACCGGACGCCCGCGGCCACCCTCGCCCGCGAGGACGGCTGGCGGGCGCTGCGGGTGGTCGGGACGATGGAATTCACGCTGACGGGCGTGCTGGCGGGCATTGCCGGAGCGCTCGCCGACGCGCAAATCCCCATCTTCGCCGTCTCCACCTACGACACCGATTATATCCTCGTCAAACGGGAAAACCTCGACCGGGCGGTCGAGGCGCTGAAAAAGGCGGGGTATGGGTTTTGACCCGCGAGACGGGGTTGGCAGATTGTGATTTGACAGGCGGGTTAAAAGGTTTTTGGATGGCTATTCATGCAGCAGTCGGCCGCTTCTTTTCCAAACCAGCCTTCTCCTTCGCTTATATGCGGATACAATTTGTTGAGATCTGATTTTTCCGCGATGGATAATTCGGTGTAATCGTCTATATCCCGCACTGCCTCAACCGCGATATACTTATGATCAAAGTCCGCTCTTTTGAACACGCCTATGACTTTGATCTCAACTTCATCGCCCAGATCATATTCATTGTCCGTCATCAGAATGCAATCCCAATGTCGGTCCGGCGGCGTTCCGGACTCCTTTATCCACCCATATGGTTGAGTGAAGTTTCGTTCAAACAACAACGATTTGCAATCGCTGGCGGTAAAGGAGCCGTTGTCCGGATCATATATCATGCGCATTGGATGTTTGATGGTTTGTTCAACGATCATGTGCAGCATTGGCTTCCTCCTGGAGCGTGAGTCAAGGGGATGTTCTCTTGACTCACGCTTTCTACTGCTCGAATAGGCGGCGCAGCTTCAGCGCGTCCCGAAAGTCGAAGGCGGCCTCTAGCGCCGAGCCGACGCGGGCAATCAGAAAACCGTTGACCAAAGCGCAGAGGACCATGCCTGGCT
>JAFVBK010000183.1 GCA_017480045.1 Clostridia bacterium | reverse complement strand
CTCCTTGATTTCTCCTGTCAGTTGCGATAAAATAATGACGGAGTATTGGAATGATTGAGGAAAGCTGGGCTGACATGATCTACCTGGATTATACGGCCAACATGCCGCCGGAGGAGGAAGCGCTGCAGGTCTTCCTGGAAACGGAACGACGCTGTATCGGGAATGCCAATGCGCAGCATCAGGCGGGCCGCTATGCCAGCGAGCTCATGCATTCCCTCTCGCAGAGAGCCGCTCATGTGCTCCAGTCGAAGCCCGAGGAGGTCATCTTCACCTCCGGGGCCAGCGAGAGCAACAACACCGCCATCTTCGGCGTTGCTCAGGCCAGCCGTCACGTCGGCCGCCACATCATCACCACGCCGCTGGAGCACCCCTCCGTCAGCGGCTGTCTGACCGCTTTGCAGGAGCGAGGCTGGGAGATCGATGTGCTGGATGTAAACCGGGACGGGACCATCGACGTCGACCAGCTGAAGGCGCTGCTGCGGCGAGACACCGTGCTGGTGACGCTCTGCGCCGTGGACAGCGAGCTGGGCGTCATGCAGCCGGTGGCGGCGGCGTCGGAGTGCCTGCGGGCCTGGCCTGACTGCCGTCTGCACGTGGACGCGACGCAACTGATCGGCAAGCGCCCCTTTGACCTTCACCTGGCCGACACCGTCAGCCTGTCCGGCCACAAGTTCGGCGGCCTGAACGGCAGCGGCCTGCTGTGGAAGCGGGCGGAGACGGCCATGGAGCCGCTGATTCACGGCGGTGCGAGCGCTTCGCTGTATCGCAGCGGTACGCCGGCGGTGGGTCTGGCCGCGTCTCTGGCCGCGGCGTTGGAGATCGCCATGGCGGAGCGGGACGGGCGCTATGAACGCGTCGCTTCGCTGAACAGAAGGCTTCGGGACGCGCTGGCGAAGCGCGACGGCGTTCATCTGCACAGCCCGGAGAGCGCCGTGCCCCACATACTGAATCTCGGCGTGGAGGGCATTCGGGGAACCGCCTTCCGGGACGCGCTGGACGCGAGGGGCGTGTGCGTGTCGGTGAAGTCGGCCTGCTCCGTGGAGAGCACGCCCAGCCACGCCGTGTACGCGCTGACCCGCAACCGCAGGCAGGCGCTGGAATCCTGGCGCGTCAGCCTGAGCCATATGACGACGGAAGCGGAAATTGATGAATTCATCACCATCTTCGATGGGATATGCGAGGAATTGAAGCCATGAGCCGTGAATTGAGCTACTGCCAGCGCCTGGAGCAAAGCCTGCTCACCGATTTCAGAAAGCCCATATGGCGCCCCTTCATGAAGGCCATTCGCCGCTACGAGCTGATCAAGCCTGGCGACAGGATCGCCGTGTGCATCTCCGGCGGCAAGGATTCCATGCTGATGGCGAAGCTGATGCAGATGCTCCAGCGGCACACCGAGGTGCCCTTCGAGGTGGTCTTTCTGATCATGGACCCCGGCTACAACGAGATCAACCGCCGCAAGGTGGAGAGCAACGCCCGACTGCTGGAGATACCCTACACGCTGTTTGAGAGCGACATCTTTGAGGTCGCCAACAGCCAAGATAAAAACCCCTGCTTCCTATGCGCGAAGATGCGTCGCGGCTGCCTGTACGGCAAGGCGCGGGAGCTGGGCTGCAACAAGATCGCCCTGGGGCACCACTTTGACGATGTGATCGAGACCACGGTGATGGGCATGTTCTGGGGCGGGCAGCTGCAGGCGATGATGCCAAAGCTGCACTCGAAGAACTTCCCCGGCATGGAGCTGATCCGCCCGCTGTACATGGTGCGCGAGCAGGACATCATCGCCTGGAAAAACGCCCATGAGCTCTCGTTCATACAGTGCGCCTGCCGGTTTACCGAGAACTGCACCATGTGCGACAACGGCGGCGGGGGCTCCAAGCGCCAGGAGGTCAAGCAGATGCTCAAGCGCATGAGCCGCGACAACCCGAAGGTGGCGCAAAACGTGTTCAACAGCATCCACGTCCTGCAGCTGGACACCATGCCCGGCTGGAAGAAGGACGGCGTGGAGCACACGTTTTTGGAGTGGTACGACGCGCCGGGCAGGCCGGGGGAGGATTGACCCGCTCCGGACCATTGAATAGCGGAGGAATACACAGGTGCTCAATCAATTTTCACGTACGCAGCTGCTGCTGGGCGGGCCGGCCATGGAAGCCCTCGCAAACGCGCGGGTGGCGGTGTTCGGCATCGGCGGCGTGGGCGGCCACGTCTGCGAGGCGCTGGTGCGCAGCGGCGTCGGCGCGTTTGACCTGATCGACGACGATCAGGTGTGCCTGACCAATCTGAACCGCCAGATCATGGCTACCCGCAAGACCGTGGGGCAGTACAAGGCGGAGGTGATGCGCGAGCGCATGCTGGAGATCAACCCAAAGGTGGACGTGCTCGTGCGCAAGTGCTTCTTCCTGCCTGAGAACGCCGACGATTTTCCCTTTGAGGCGTACAGCTATGTCGTCGACGCCGTGGACACCGTGTCGGCCAAAATCGCGCTGGTGGAAAAGGCGCGGGAGCACGGCGTGCCCATCATCAGCGCGATGGGCGCGGGCAACAAGCTGGATCCCGGTCGCTTTCGCGTGTCGGATATCTCAAAGACCAACACCTGCCCGCTGGCGCGGGTGATGCGCCGAGAGCTGAAAAAGCGGGGAATCGACCGGCTGAAGGTGGTGTGGTCGGACGAGCCGCCGATACGCCCCCTGGAGGATATGTCCATCAGCTGCCGGACCCACTGCATCTGCCCGCCTGGGGCGCAGCACAAGTGCACCGAGCGGCGGGATATCCCCGGCAGCACGGCCTTTGTGCCCGCAGTGGCGGGGCTGATGATCGCCGGCGAGGTGGTCAAGGATCTGACAAAGGGCTGCCCCAGGGAGATATGAGCGCCGCCGCCCAGTCGGCTGTGGCTGGCGGCGGAGAAGCCCCGGCTATACTATTTTTGCGCGGCGTGATACGAGTGGTATCGCGCCGCGCTTTAGAATTCGCCAAAATGGTGGATTTTTTTGTATTAATATGTATAATAAGGGATAATGCGGGCGGTTTTCGCGCATTGCCGCCGCGGGGCGGCAACCATAAATGGACACAGATTGCGAGAGGTGAGAGATATGCGGTATATTCACGATTACGATTCGCCCATTGGCAGGATCCTGCTGGCTAGCGACGGCGAGGCGCTCGTCGGGCTGTGGTTTGAAGGACAGAAGCATTTCGCGTCAACCCTGACTGAGGCGGAGCAAGCGGCCAGACCGGCGCTTTGTGACGATGCCGTCCGCTGGCTGGACGGCTATTTCGCGGGCGAGAAGCCGGACTTCACGCCCCGGATCAACCTCATCGGCACGCCGTTTCAGAGGTCGGTCTGGGCGCGACTGCTGGAAATTCCCTATGGGCAAACCGTTACGTACGGTCGGCTTGCCGAGGCGCTGGGCGGCGCTTCGCCGTGGGCGGTGGGCGGCGCTGTTGCCCGAAACCCGATCTCGATTGTCGTGCCCTGCCATAGGGTGGTGGGCGCGAACGGAGCTCTCACGGGCTATGCCGGCGGCGTCGACAAGAAGCTGAAGCTGCTTGAGCTGGAAAAGGCGGGTATCACCGCTGATTCGCCAAAAAACCGCGGCGGTAGCTTGCAATGATATCTTATAATATGGTAAAATAAACTATACGGTTTTGTGAAATGTATCTGTGCTTCGCCATAGACCCTGGCGGCACGATATTGACGCTCAGGAAAGAGGATGAAAGCGATGCTGAAGACCCATGAGAAATTCCATTCCGCAAACGGCAAGCGGCGGATTTTGATCGTCGACGACGAGCTGATCAACAGGGAGCTGCTCAAGCTGGTGCTGGAGGACGACTACGAGACGCTGACCGCGCCGGATGGCGAGACGGCGCTCGAAATCATTCGGGAGAACAGCGATACGCTGTCGTTGCTGCTGCTGGACCTGTTGATGCCGGGTATGCACGGCTTCGATGTGATCAAGACGATGAAGGACGCCCCGGATCTCAAGCACATTCCGGTGATCGTGCTCACGGCGGATCAGAAGGCGGAAGTGGAGAGTCTGAAGCTCGGCGCCGCCGATTTCATCTCCAAGCCCTACCCGGAGCGCGAGGTCATTTTGGCCCGCGTGACGCGCAGCATCGAGCTGTCGGAGGACCGGGATATCATCCAATTCACCGAGCGTGACAGCCTGACGGGGCTCTATAACCGGGAATACTTCTATCGCTATGCGCAGCAGTACGACCAGCACCACAAGGATGTGGATATGGACGCCATCGTGGTGGACGTGCACCACTTCCACATGATCAACGAGCGCTACGGCAAGGCCTATGGCGACGATGTGCTGCGCCGCGTCGGCGAGAAGGTGCGCGAGATGGTGCGGGACACCGGCGGCATCGTTTGCCGCAGGGAGGCCGATACCTTCTATGTTTACTGCCCGCACAGGGAGGACTACCAGGCGATTCTGGACAACGCCTCCATCGGTCTGGCGGGAACGAGCGCCTCCAGCAATCGAGTGCGCCTGCGCATGGGCGTATATGCCAACGTGGATAAGACCATCGAAATGGAGATGCGCTTTGACCGCGCCAAGATGGCCGCGGATACCGTGCGCAGCAACTATCTGAACAGCATCGCCCTGTACGACAACGCCCTGCATGAATCTGAAATCTATGCCGAGCGCCTGCTGGAGGACTTTCAGGACGCCCTCAATCAGAGGCAGTTCAAGGTGTTCTATCAGCCCAAGTTTGACATCCGTCCGGAGATTCCCACGCTGGCCAGCGCGGAAGCGCTGGTGCGCTGGGTGCACCCGGAGCTTGGCTTCATCAGCCCCGGCGCGTTCATCCCGCTGTTTGAGGAAAACGGCCTGATCCAGCAGCTGGATCTCTACGTCTGGCGGGAGGCCGCAGCCCAGATCAAGGATTGGAAGGAGCGGCTGGGCATCTCCGTGCCGGTCTCCGTGAACGTGTCGCGCATCGATATGTACGATCCCAACCTGATCGCCACCTTCGAACGCTTGATGGAGGAATACGGGCTGTCGCCGAACGAGCTGCTGCTGGAAATCACCGAGTCGGCCTATACGCAGGATTCCAACCAGATCATTCGCACCGTGAATCTGCTGCGCGATCTGGGCTTCCGCATCGAGATGGACGATTTTGGCACCGGCTATTCCTCGCTGAATATGATCTCCAGCCTTCCCATCGACGCGCTGAAGCTGGACATGAAGTTCATCCGCAACGCCTTCAGGGACGGCAAGGACACCCGCATGATCGAGGTCATCATCGACATTGCGGACTATCTCGCCGTGCCCGTCATCGCCGAGGGTGTGGAGACGGAGGAGCAGCTGAACGCCCTGAAGGCAATGGGTTGCGATCTGGTGCAGGGCTATTACTTCTCCAAGCCTGTGCCGGCTGAGGAATACGAGGTGTTCGTGGCGGAAAAGAAGCAGCGGCTTGACGACGGCGTGGAAACCGCCGAGGAAATGCTGGTGCAGGAGATGAAGACCGCCGACCACGTCATGCCCAGCAGCATTGCCCACGCTCTCACCAGCGGCTTCGAGGTGATCTATTACGTGGATACCTCCGACGGCCGCTATGTGCAGTTCAGCGCTCAGGGCAAGTATGAGGATTTGCAAATCGAGCGCAGCGGCTCCGATTTCTTCGGCGATACCCAGCGCAACATCCCCCGCGTGATCTACAGAGAGGATCAGGAGCGGGTTGCCCTCTCCATGAAGAAGGACGCGCTGCTGGCGCAGCTGATCGGCGGTCAGTCCTTCTCCATGACCTATAGGCTGATGATCGACGGCGAGCCCGTCTACTACAACCTGCGGGCCGTCAAGGCCATCACCCGCGACAACCACCATGTCGTCATTGGCGTCAGCAACGTGCAGGAGCAGATTCGCGAGGCCGGCGGCGCGCAGGAGAGCCAGGAGAAGAATCGCGAGTTCTTCTCCATTGCCCAGGCGCTGTCCAGCGATTTTGAGAGCATCTACTATGTGGATATCGTCTCCGACGACTATACCGAGTTTACCGCCCAGGGCGCCTATGAGGATTTGCAGATCGAGCTCAGCGGCACGGATTTCTTCAACGAGTGCCAGAGGAACCTGCTGACCGTGGTGTACCCGGAGGATCAGGCCAGGATCAGCGAGGCGCTGCGCAAGGAGACGCTGATGAGCGCCCTCGCCAATCAGCCGACCTACACCGTCGTCTACCGTCTGATGATCGACGGCGAACCCGCCTGGTACCAGATGAAGATCGTGCTGGCGGAGGACGAACGGCATATCGTCATCGGCGTGAGCAATGTGGCGGCACAGATCGCCCGCGACCTGGAATTCGAGGCCTCACGGCAGGACGACGTCACCTACGCCCGCATTGCCCAGGCGCTCGCCCAGAATTATTTCGGCATCTACTATGTCAATACCGAGACGGATCACTTCGTCGAGTACAGCACCCAGGGCGCAAACAACACGCTGACCCTGGTACAGGAGGGGGAGGGGTTCTTCGAGGACTGCAAGCGCAGCATTCCGGAGCGCGTGATGCCGGAGGACAGGGACAAGGCGCTGTCCGCCTTTGACAAGGACACGCTGCTTCGCGAGGTGGCGGATGGCAAGACCTTCTCCATCAACTACCGTTTGATGATGGACGGTAAGCCGATCTACGCTGGCCTCAAGGCGCTGCGCCTGGCGGACGATCCGAAGCACATCGTCATCGGCGTCAGCAACATCGACGCGCAGATGCGGCGCGAGGCGGAATATGAAAAGACCAGGCGCGACAGCGTCACCTTCGCCAGCATCGCGCAGGCGCTGGCGGCGGACTATTTCTCGATATACTATGTGAACATCGAAAACGACCGTTTCATCGAATACAGCGCCACGGGCGAATACGAGGATCTGGGCATCGAGAAGGGCGGCGACGACTTCTTCAACCTCAGCCGCAAGAACATCGTGCGCGTGATACACTCTGAGGACCGCGAGAAGGTGCTGGAGGCCTTCACCAAGGAAAAGCTGCTGGCGGAGATGGAAAAGACGGGCACCTTCACCCTCGATTACCGGCTGATGCTCGCCGGCAAGCCCAACTATGTGAGCCTGAAGGCGACGCGCATGGCCGACGACGATAGCCATATCGTCATCGGCGTCAACAACATCAACGCCCAGATGCAGCGCCAACTGGAATTCGATGCCGCACGGGCCCAGAGCAACACCTACGGCCGCATCGCCCAGGCGCTGTCTCAGGACTACTACAGCATCTATCTGGTCAATACCGATACCGACGAGTTCATCGAGTATTCCTCCAACAGCGCCTATCAGGAGCTGAACGTGGAGCAAAAGGGCGTAGACTTCTTCAAGGACTGCCGGAGAAATGTGCTCCGCCTGGTGTACAAGGAGGACATGGAAAAGGCCCTGGCGGTCTGGGACAAGGAGCGCCTGATGCCGGAGCTGGAGGACGGCAAGACCTTCTCCACCACCTACCGGCTGATGTTCGACGGCGTGCCGGTTTACATTAACTGCAAGGTCATCCGCATGGTGGACGACCTGGACAACAAGTTCATCATCATCGGCGTCAGCAATGTGGACGCGCAGATGAAGCGCGAGCACGAGCTGACCGTCATCCGCGAAAAGGCCAACCGCGACGCCATGACCGGCGTGAAGAGCAAGCACGCCTATGTGGACGCCGTGGCCGAGCTGAACGCCAACATTGAGGATGGCGTCGTGCGGCCCTTCTCGGTGGTGGTTTGCGACGTGAACGGGCTGAAGCGCATCAACGACACGCTGGGCCACCAGGCCGGCGATAAGCTGATCATGGACGCCTCTCACATGATCTGCGAAACCTTCAAGCACAGCCCGGTCTACCGCGTGGGCGGCGATGAGTTCGTCGTGATCATGCGCGGCCAGGATTACGAGCAGCGCGCGGCGCTGATGGCCGAAATGGCCGAGCGCAATCGCAAAAACAAGGCCAGCGGCGGCGTGATCATCGCTTGCGGCGCTTCTGAATGGCACGGCGGCGAGGATAACCGCTTCGAGGCGGTGTTTGACCGCGCGGACAGCGCGATGTACGAGAACAAGACGGCGTTGAAGGATGGCAGTACGGAGCGCTGAAAGGAAGCAAGCTATGGCGACGAATGAGAATCAGAATGGCGGCGCGACGCTGAGCGAGGATGTCCTGATCCCCGCCATCAAGTGGATGGCGGAGCAGGTTCCGGGCGGGTTCTTCGTCTATCTGGCGGACGATTCCCAAAAGCTGATTTATGTGAATAATGTGTGCCTGCGGCTGTTCGGCTGCGAGACCTTTGAGGAATTCAAGGCGCACACCGGGCTGACCCTCCGCGGACTCGTGCATCCGGACGACTTTGAGCGTATCCAAGCCTCCATTGACGCTCAGATTGCCGACCCCGACAACAACAATCTGGACTACGTGGAGTATCGCATCATCCGCAAGGACGGGGCCGTCCGCTGGATGGACGACTATGGCCACTTCACCCAGCTGCCAGGCTATGGCCCGGTGTACTACGTGTTCATCAACGACATCACCGAGAAGCACGAGGCGATGGAGGAGAGCCGCCGCCGCGCGAAGGTGTACGAGGGCATGATCGATCAGTTCAACGCCATGGCGGACGAGAGCCTGACGGTCTTCCGCACGAACATCACTACCGGCGAGATCCTTGAGGCGCGGGGGCGCGATCTCTACGATGCCGACTACGCGGGCGGCGCCATTGCCGAGAGCGCCAGGGTGCGTTCCGAGAGCTTTCTGGTGCCCGGCGACCGCGAGAAATAGGACGAGACCTTCGCTCTGGAACGGCTGGTGGAGCGCTACTACAAGGGCGAAGGCCCCGCCGTGTTTGTGGGCTATGTGCGCCGCCAGTCCGGCCGTCAGTGCTTCGTGAAGTTCTCCGGCTCGGCGGCCATCGATCCCGTCACCGGCGATGTGATCGCCTTTGGCGTGGAAACCGAGTACAACACCGAGAAGGTCGCCGAGGTGCTGAACCAGCGGGTGCTGGCGCAGCAGTACGACATGGTCTCTTATATTGTGGGCGACCACTACGGCGTGGTCATCGGCGACGGCTCCAACATCAAGCGG
>JAFVBK010000182.1 GCA_017480045.1 Clostridia bacterium | reverse complement strand
TCAGGCCGCAGGGCTTGCCGAAGTGCACGTTCTCGGCGTACTGGCCGATCTTGGCGATCTCGACGGCATCCAGCTGGCCCCCGAAGAACAGCGAATTGATGATGTTGCCGATCAGCACCTCGAACGCCGCCGAGGAGCTGAGCCCGCTGCCGGGCAGCACCGTGGAGGAGACCTTCGCATCGAAGCCCTCGATCTTCGCGCCCCGCTGGCTGAACGCCGCCGCCACGCCGCGCACCAACGCCGCCGTAGAGTTCTTCTCCTCCGACACCACCTCCAGCCGGGCCAGATCCACCTCCACCGGCGCGTAGCCCTCGGACTGGACGCGGATGACACCCTCGCCGTTCAGCGTGACGAGTGCCGTGGTCTTGAGGTTGACGGAGGCCGCCAGCACGCAGCCGCACTGGTGGTCGGTGTGGTTGCCGCTGATCTCGGTGCGCCCCGGCGCGGAAAAGACATACTCCTGCATTTGTATTTCCCCTTTTCTGGATGTGGTGATTTTCATTCTGTGAAATCCTAATGATAACGCGGCAGCCAATCGCCATGTGCCTCGATCAGCTCATCGCACATGGCAACGATATCATCAATGGACAACTCTGCCCCCGCATGGGGATCCAGCATGACGGCCTGATAGATATAGTCCTTCTTCAGCGTCCGTGCGGCTTCGATGGTCAGCAACTGTACGTTGATGTTGGTGCGGTTCAACGCCGCGCACTGCTCAGGCAAATCGCCCACATAGGTGGGCTGAATACCATTTCTGTCCACCAAACAGGGAACCTCCACGCAGGCATTGGAGGGCAGATTGGTGATAAGGCCATTGTTCAGCACGTTGCCCCCGATCCTGGTAGGCACACCGGTTTCCATGGTCTCCATGATGTAGCTGCCGTATTCCTGGGAACGCTTGTGGCTGAGCAGCGGGTTCTTCGTCAATTCATGGCCGCGCTCCTTCCACTCCTCGATCTGATGGATACAGCGGCGGGGATACTCGTCCAGTGGGACATTGAAGCGGTCGATCAGTTCGGGATATCGCTCCTTGATGAACCAGGGCGTGTATTCGGCGTTGTGCTCGCTGGATTCTGTGATATAATACCCAAAGCGACGCATCAGCTCCAGGCGCACCATGTCGCCGTGGATGCCCTTGGATTCGTATAACTCATACTCTTCCCGCAGACGCTCGATCCACTTGCCGGGGAGTTCCTCTCCCTGGGTAAGGCTGGCAATGCGCTCTTCAATCGTGCCGATGTCCAGCTTGCCCTGGTTGTACAAAAGCGCGCGGCGTTTGATCTCAGGGTACAAGTCGACGCCGTTACGGGTGATCTCCAGCAGCCATGCCTGGTGGTTGATGCCGGCGATCTTCCATTGCACGGAATCGTCATACGCCATGCCCAGCTCCCTGAGCAGGGTGGACGCGCACACCTGCACGCTGTGACACAGGCCAACGGTCTTGACGCCGGTGAGCCGCAGCATTGCCCCGGTGAGCATCGCCATGGGATTTGTGTAATTCAAGAACCAGGCGTCGGGGCAGACCTCCTCCATATCGCGGGCAAAGTCCAGCATCACCGGTATGGTGCGCAGCGCGCGAAAAACGCCGCCAACGCCCAACGTATCGGCGATGGTCTGCTTCAGGCCGTATTTCTTTGGAATCTCGAAATCCGTAATGGTACAGGGATCGTAGCCACCCACCTGAATAGCGTTCACCACATAGTTTGCACCACTCAGCGCGGCTTTGCGGTTTTCCACGCCCAGATACTTTTCGATGCGCGCATTCGAGCCATTGTTGCGGTTGATGGACTCCAGCATGGCAGCGGATTCTTCCAGTCGAACGGCATCGATGTCGTATAGCGCAATCGTGCTCTGGGAAAGCGACGGGGTCATGATGCAATCGCCCAACACGTTCTTGGCAAACACGGTGGAACCGGCACCCATAAATGTGATCTTTGGCATATCGTGCCCTCCCTGAAATCTTATTCTCCCAATTGTTCAATCATCGTTTTCGGATAAGGGCGTTTCGTCGTAGGAAACTCGCACGCCCCTTGTACCATACCAATGATAGCGCACCACTTCCCCGTCAATCATCCAGATCTGAGGGATCGTGGTATCCTGCCAATCCAACGGCTGGGTGATCTCACGAGGCAGGGAATTGAACGACAGCATCTTCCTCAGCGCATCTTCCTGGTCTTCGGACAAGGTACCTGGAGCGACGGAGACAAACATGGAGGTGCCGCTTTTGCTCAGCAGCTCGCCCCACTGTCGGTTCAGCGACCAGTCGATGTGTGCGGTGATGCCCATGCAGTCCGCATCCACATCGAAAAAGGTGCCATGCTGGGGCAATCGGAAGGCCAGCGCGTTGACGCCATTTTGAAGGGTCTTTTCCCACACCAGACCGCTGGTATCTTCGCCGACGCGATTCAAGTGCATCAGTCCAGCACCGAGGTGCCCAACGGCGTTGCATCCCAACACCAGCATGTCGTGTCGAGCGGCAGCCTCAAGGATCGCCCGGTAGAAATCTACGATGATCTCGGCGGTCGTCCGGGACCGATCCGCGAAGTGCCATCCGTCCCGGGTGACTTCATGGCCCATCTGCCAACCCCAAAGTCCGGTGATATCATAGGTGGAAAAATCGTGCTTCAACAGCTTATAGCCCCATCGACCGATCTCATCCACGATTCCCTTGACGTGATCGACGACCTCCGGCAAAGAGGGGTCCAGCGCGCCGCTGGCAAGCCGCCAGGCATCAGGGATGTCTGCGCTGTCGTCCTGTAACAGGCGCACCCATATGCCGGGAATGACGCCCTTTCGCGCCATCTGTCCCGCCAGCGCCTGCATATCCCCAAAGCGCCGGTTGGAGACCCAGGGGCCACCGTTGTAGACCTCCTCAAACGCACCGTCCAGCTTGTAGCGTCCTTGCTGCCATCCGTCGTCGATGACCACATAGGGTCGGTTTTCAAGTCCTTGCGTCAGCTTCGCCATATACTCCGCCTCGTCCAGAATTGCCTGGGCAGAACTGTGACCATAGGCGTAGTACCAGTTATTGGATCCGTAGACAGGCTTGGTGGGCAGAATGGGATCGTCACACATGGCTTTGCAGAAATCCCGTGCGGCGTCAAAAGCATCTATGCCCGTACAGACCTTCGATACGACCCGCGCCGCCAGCAGTCGCCTGCCGTTCAGAATGACTCCATCCCCGCCGTTGCGCACATCCAAACAGAGGGTGACGCCCTCCGGGTCCAGCTGCCAAGCGCACATCGCCCTGGGGCGCACCATGACGCCATAGCCGACCGTGTCGCCGCCGTCATGGACAAGCACGTACCAGGGAAGGCTTCGGAAGGGATTGATGGACTGCCATTCCAGATCGCCGTAGGCCCGCTCCCAGGCGTCGCCCAGTACCCTTCCGCGCAGCTTTTCCGCTAAGTGCCAGCGGAGCTTCACACGCTTCACCTGCGTCGACTTTGCGGAAAGATAGACCGATAGCCTATCTCCTTGCAATTCCGTTTCTACCGATATACCTTCCACGTCATACCGCCCTGATGGGCTTTTTTGCCACGCTTCAATACCGTTGATGATCACAATATCCGGGTTGCGCTGTATCGTATCAAACAAAGATATTCCACTCCCCCAAGCGTATTTCAGAATAAGCTGCAATTTCGCTCGGTTGCAGACAGGTCCATTTTCCTCAATGCCTTACCCTGCAAACCGCGCACTCATAGGGCTGATAGACGCCGTCTGCCTGTGTCCTGCCCAGATTTGACAGGTGCGGCACCTCGCAGACGAAGGGGAGCGTAATGCGCTGTTCACGGTCAAAGTTGCAGATGACCGCCCATTTCTCGCTCTCCCACATGCGGGTAAAGGCAAAAAAGTCATCCTCCTCCCGCGATACCACCTGGAACGTACCATCCAAGAAGGCATCGTTTCCTGCTCGCAGCTTTAAGAGCCTTTGGCAAAAGCGAAATACCGAACGTTCAGAGGCGAGGTCATTTTCCAGATTGATCTCTTTCTGCCGGCTGTGCAGGGGAATCCATGGCGCGCCCGTGGTAAAGCCGCCCTTTTCACCGCCATCCCATGCCATGGGGCGGCGGGAATTGTCGCGGCTGCCGAAGTTGATCTTTTGAAGCGCCTCCGCCTCGGTCATGGATGCCCGCAGTTCGGCATAGCTGTTAATACTCTCGATGTCCCGAAAGCTATCAATACTATCATAGCAAGGAGACGGCATACCAATCTCCTGTCCCTGATAGATAAACGGCACGCCCTTCAGGAGATAGAGCATGGCAGCCAGACAGGTAGCGGATTCATAGCGCCTCTCGCCGTCGTCCGCGACGCGGGAGATCATCGGCGGCTGGTCGTGGTTCTCCGTGAACAGGCTGTACAACAGGTCTCTATCCGCCGTCACATTTTGCCATTTCACAAGAATATCCCGCAGCTTGCGCATTCCACCCACTTTGGGCGTAAACTTGTCGGCTCTGCCGCATTCCATGTGCTCGAACTGGAACAGCGTGCTCAGTTCTTCCCGTTCAGCGGCGCAATGGCGCTCCATCTCCTCCGCGTCCTGCACCCAGCACTCGCCCACCGTAAAAAGACGGCGCGTATTTTCACGGCCAAACAGCGCGTGGATGTATTCGTGCAGGTTAGGGCCGAAGCAATTCTGACCTTTGGCAAAATCCTTGGAGATCTGGTCGACGACGTCGATTCTGAATCCATCCACACCGAGATTGACCCAGTAGTCGATGACATTCTTCATCTCTTGAACCACAGCGGGATTGTCCCAGTTCAGATCCGCCTGGCTGATCGCGTAGGAGTGCAGGTAATACTGGCCCCGCTTCGCGTCATATTCCCACGCGCTGCCGCCGAAGGCTGCCTTCCAGTCATTGGGCGGCGCGTCGAACCAATAGTAGTAGTCGCTGTAGGGATTGTCCCGGCCCTTGCGCGACTCCTGAAACCAGCGGTGCGCGGTAGAGGTATGGTTCGGCACAAAATCCAGGATCAGCTTCATGTCCCGCGCGTGCAAACCGGCAATAAGCGCGCGCATATCGTCCAAGGTGCCAAACTCGTCCATGATGTCCCGATAGTCAGAGATGTCATAGCCGTTATCATCGTTGGGGCTCTTGTAGCAGGGACACAGCCAGATGGCGTTGACGCCGAGTTCCTTCAGATAATCCAGCTTTTCAATGACGCCCGGCAGATCGCCGATGCCGTCTCCGTTGGTGTCCATGAAGCTGCGGGGATAGACCTGATAAATCACCCAACTCAGAAAATCTCTGTACTTTGCGCAAAGCATATCGAAAATCTCCTTTAACCGCGCTGAACGCGCTCAAATTCCACCGTCTCGCTCTCATACTGCCAGTAGATCACCGGCAGCGTCAACCCACAGGCCATCCACACCGCGCCGCTGTGCACCGCGCCGGTCAGCGAACAGCGATAGCTCGCCTCCGGCAGCAGCCCGCGCAGCGGCACTTTGACCGGCATGGCGTTGCCCTCCGCCTCTCGCATGACCACATTCAAAAGCGCCTTGTCCCTGTTTTCTGAAACGTACATCCAAGCGGCGTATCGCTCGCCCGGCTTCGTCAGGCGATGGTAGCGGCCTTCCCGGAAAAGTTCCTCCCGCGCCTTGTAGGCCTGGATGTCCCTGGCGATTTGCGCCCGTTCGGGTTCCTTCAGCTTGCCAAGGTCCAGTTCATACCCAAAGGCTCCGGTCATCGCCACGCGGGTTCGCGTCATCAGGGGCACCGTGCGCCCCGTCTGGTGATTCGGACACACGGAGACATGGGCGGCGACGGCGCTCATGGGATAGAAGAAGGAGGTGCCGTACTGGATGTCCAGTCGATTGACGGCGTCCGTGTTGTCCGAGCACCAAATCTGCGGCGAATAGTAAAGCATCCCCGCGTCAAAGCGCCCGCCTCCGCCGCTGCAATTCTCGATCAACAGCTCAGGAAACGCCGCGGTGACGCGCTCAAACAGCTCGTAGACGCCCAGCATCCAGCGATGTGCCGTCTCGCCCTGGCGAGCGCCGGGCAGGTGGCTCCACATCTCGCAGACGCTGCGATTGAAGTCCCACTTCACGTACTCGATCCGAGCGCCGGACAGTATCGCGGAGAGGCGTCCGAACAGATAGTCCCTCACGTCCTTCCGACTCATGTCCAACACCAACTGGCAGCGCGAGCGCACCGGCGGCCGTCCTTCGATGGCGAGCGCCCATTCGGGATGCGCACGGTAGAGGTCGCTATCCTCGGAGATCATCTCCGGCTCCACCCACAGGCCGAACAGCAGCCCTTCATCGTGTACGGCGTTGCTGAGGGACGCCAGCGTGCCGCCCAGCTTTTTTGTATTCTCATACCAGTCGCCCAGACTGGAGGTGTCGCTGTCCCGATGGCCGAACCAGCCGTCGTCCAGCACCAGCATATCCGCGCCGACCTTTGCCGCGTCTTTCGTCAGACGCATCACGGTCTCCCGGTCAAAGTTGAAGTAGGCCGCCTCCCAAGTATTGACGACCACGGGCTTTGGCTTATGCACCCACTGTCCCCGGCACATATGGTTACGCAGGATGTCGTGATATTGGTGGGACAGGCGCTCAAACCCCGCCGCGGAATAGCTGAGGATCGCCTGCGGCGCGTCGAATGAATCGCCCGGCTGGAGCCGCCAGGAGAACTGCGCGGGGTTGATGCCCATCACGACGCGCGTCTGGCCGCGCTGGTCCTTCTGCGCGGAACCGATAAAGCTGCCGCTGTAGGCCAGGCAATAGCCCCAGCATTCGCCCTGCGTCTCCGTGGTGTCCGGCCTGCACAGCAGCATCGCAGGGTTCATCTGGTGGCTGGAGGCGCCCCGCAGACTGTAGACTTCCTGCTTGGTGAAGCCCACGCTCTGCCGCTGGGGGACGCGCTCCATACAGTGCCGCCCCGGAAAGATCATCAATTCGTAATCGCCAAAGCCGTAATCCACGCAGCACGACAGGCAACGTTCAACATACACCGCCTCCGCGCCGTCGTTGACAATCCTCGCCGAGCGGGCGATCACGTTCTCCGCCTCAAAGACGGCATAGCTCAACTGGAGCCGAATGTTAGACGCGCGCTCCTTCAACGTCACAACCAGCGTCTGCGCGGGCGCTTCTTCCGTGTCCCACAGCGCGGGCAGACCCGGAATTGTCCATGCCCGATCCATCACCTTACAGGATTCATAGCGGAAATCAGCCGCCTGACTGCCGTTGGAAAAGGCAAGGCTCACGGCGCTCTCCCGATAATCGCCGCAGCCGTAGCCGGGGAACTCCTGAAGGCGCGTGTCCAGCGAGTAGGTACGCTCCTCTCCCGCGTCCCATGGATTGCCGGAAAAGCCCACGTCCGCAAAAAATTCACCGTCCGTCAAATCCTCAAAGGGAATGCGCTTTCCATAGTAGTCGTGGGCGAGAACTCCATACTTGTCCGCATGGAACTGATAGCTGGTGTCGCGGGTATCCAACTGAAAGCGCCGTCCGTCGGCGCTGATATGAATCGACATAGCCGCCTCCAAAAAAAGCCGGCAACGAATGAGAAATCCGAAGCCGGCATAGCGTTGTGTTGTGTGTGTACGATTACCCCTTGACCGCGCCGATTGTCAGGCCGGACACGAAGTATTTTTGCAGGAACGGGTAGATGACCAGCAGCGGCACCGTGGAGACCACGATCTTCGCCGCGTTGAAGCTGCGGGTACTCATGGCGGAAAGCTGCTTCAGGCGATCCGCGTCGGTAATGGTCGTCAGGTCCACCGTCAGCTGCTGGATGTAAGTCTGCAACGGATACATCGAGGCCTTGCTCATGTAGATCAAGCCGGAGAAGTAGTCATTCCAGTGACCCACGATGGAGAACAGCGCCACCGTCGCCAATGAGGGCAGCGAAATCGGCAGATAGATGCGAACCAGAGTCTGCAACGGGTTTGCGCCATCGATTCGGGCTGCCTCGTCCAGCGCGGTTGGAATGCCCTTGAAGAAGTTGATCATCAGGATCACGTTGAACACAGGGACCGCGCCGGGCAGCACCAGCGCCCAGATGGTGTTCGTCAGCTTCAGGTTGCTGACCACCATGAACAACGGAATGATGCCGCCGGAAAACAGCATGGCGAAGATGATGAACTTCATGTACACTTCCCGCGCCGGGAAGCGCAGCTTGCTCTTGGAGAGCGGGTAGGCCATGGTGACGGTCAGCAGCATATTGATGAGCAGACCCAGAATCACGCGCTCCACCGAGATCAGGAACGAGTGCCAGAACTGGGCATCGTCCAGCAGCTTCTTGTAGCTGTTTAGGTTCGCGTCCTTGGGCAGAAGACCCACGGCGTTGGCCGACACGGCCTCACTGCCGCTGAAGGAGATAGCCACCATGTTCATCAAGGGCAAAAGGCAACTCAGCGTCAGCAAAATAACCAAAACCCAGATGACAACGCGAGCCACGGGGTTCATCCCTATCACTTGTTGATTCATACGGCTCGCCTCCTTAGAAAATGCCGGTGCCCGTCGCCTTCTTTGCGCCAGCGTTCGCGCTCAGGATCAGGATGAAGCTGATCAAGGACTTGAACAGGCCCACGGCGGTACCGATGCTGTACTGGCGCTCCACCATACCGATGCGGTAGACGTAGGTGTCGATGATGTCGCCGGTCTGGTAGACGATGGGGTTGTAGAGGTTGAAGATCTGATCGAAGCCGGCGTTCAGGATGTTGCCCAGGTTCAACGCCGTCATCAGTATGATGGTGGGCATGATGCCCGGCAGCGTCACGTGCAGCGTCTGCTTGAACCGAGCCGCGCCGTCGATGGACGCCGCCTCGTAAAGTGAGGCGTCGATGCCCGTCAAAGCGGCCAAATAGACCACGGAGTTATAGCCAAATTCCTTCCAGGTATCCGACACAACGATGACGGAGCGGAACCACTTGTTGTCCGCGAGGAACTGGATGCCGTCGCCGCCGCCGATGGCCTTGACGACCGCGTTGATGGGGCCGGAAAGGGAGAACATATTGGTGACGACCGTCGCCAGCACGACCCAGGAAAGGAAGTGCGGCAAATAGACCACCGTCTGGATGGTCTTTTTCATCGTCTTGATGCGAATCTCGTTCAGCATCAGCGCAAAGATCACCGGCACCACGATATTGCAGATCATCTTTGCGAAGGCGATGACGAGAGTGTTGATAAAGACCTGCTTGCTGTCCGGGAGCATGAAGATGAACTGAAAATTGTTCAGTCCAACCCACTTGGAATGCAATAATCCCTTGGCCGGCGAATAGTTCTGGAAAGCCATCACAGAGCCGATCAGCGGGAGGAAAACAAACAGGGCCAGCATGATCATGCCGGGCAGCAGCATCAGATGAAAAAACGCGATCTCAGAGGTCGTGCCTTTCATCTTCCGTGGCTTGCCGCCAGCGGTGATAGCGGTTGATGTCTGTTTCATAGCGCGCTCCTTTTTATCAGAGGGCAGGCAAGCGACCTGCGCCTGCCTACCCTCGTTTGTTCAGGATTACTGGAGGCCGATTGCCTCGTTCACCTCGTCGGTGATCATGTCGCCGCCGGCGATGCTCCAGTTGTTCACGAAGGTGTCGAAGGAATCCATATCCGCTTCGCCCACGATGATCTTCAGTACGGTCTCAAGCTCCATCTTTTCCAGAGAAGCCCAGCGCATGGCCATGGATTCGGTGGTCTCGTAGAAGGCCGGGGTCACGAAGTTCGCCGGCTCCTCGATGATCCTGTAGATGGCCACCAAGCGAGACATATACTGGGAGTAGTCCGCGGAAGAGGCCTTCTCGCCCTTCTCCTCAGCCGCCAGGAAGTTCACGGCGGACTCATAGAAGCTCGCCTCTTCGCTGGTCAGCTCGCTCACGTCGATCTCGCCGTCCATGGCGGCCTTGACGTGCTGAGTCATGATCTCGGCGTTGTCGCCGCGCTGCACCTGGCAGTAGAGGGGCCAGTTGAAGTAGGCGATGGAACGGTTCTCCTTGACCTCGTTCACGGCGTCGGTGGTATCGTTGAGGAAATACTCAGACTGGACGTTGACGATCTTCATGGCCACTTCGGGATGCTCGTAGCCCTTGCGAACCACCACGAAGCCGGCATAGGGCTTGGTGTTGATGCCGTTGATCTTGCCCTCGGAGCCTACGGGTGCGGTGACGTTCACCCAAGTGGCGTCATCGGTCTGGTAGCTGGAGGTCTGGCCCTGACTGAAGGGAGACCACCACGGGCCGACGTACGCGCCGCACTTTCCGCTGGACAGCAGGGCGACGATGTCGTCATTGGTGCGAGTCGTGAACTCCTTGTCAATCAGGCCCTCGGCGTACCAGTCGCGCAGCAGCGCCAGCGCGTCCTTCATCTCAGGCTGCACGGAGCCGTAGACGGCCTGGCCGTCCTTCTCCACCCAGATGGAGGGATAGGCGTCGAAAGCGGTGAAGAAGTTGTCGATGGCGAAGTGGTTGTTCGGATACCCGCCGTACAGGGTGTTCAGCGCCACCAGACCGACGGTGTCGTCGCTGCCGTTGCCATCGGGGTCCTGCTCGATAAAGGCCTTCAAAACCGCCGCGATCTCATCCATGGTGTGGGGCGCTTCCAGGTTCAGGTTGTCCAGCCAGTCCTGACGCAGCCAGAGGAAATCCTGACCGTCGGAAAGCTGGGTCTTCGGGATAGCCATGATCTTTCCATCGAAGGTGGCGTAGTTCAGAGGACTGTTGTCGCCGTAGCTGTCATAGGAATCGCGCACGGTATCGCAGGCGTAATTCTCATAGACCTCGGTCAAGTCCTCGAGCATATCGGCTTCCACCATCTCGGTGAAGATGGAGTAATCGTCGATGAAGAAGATGTCCGGGATATCCTGATTTGCCAGGGAAAGAGAGACCTTCTGGTTGTAGTCGTCGCCCGCCTTGGATTCAAACAGGTTCTCGTTCTGCACGTTCAGCACGTCCAGCAGATAGCGAGTATAAGCGTTGTTGGAGGGGGTGTCGTTCTCATAGGGCGTGCCCTTGAGGGTGTCCGCGCCCTGATCGGTGAGTAGATAGCCCGTGGTATAGATGACGGTCTCATCATAGCGGCCGTAGGGATCCTCGGCGGCCAGCGCCGCAGACGCGACCAGCAAGCACGC
>JAFVBK010000181.1 GCA_017480045.1 Clostridia bacterium | reverse complement strand
GAGCGCGGGTGCTGGAGTGCGCCTGCGGCCCCTGCATTGGCATGGGCTTCAGCCCAAACAGCGCGGGCGTATCCCTGCGCACATTTAACCGCAACTTCCTGGGCCGCAGCGGCACCGCCGACGCGGGCGTGCACCTGGTGTCGCCGGAGACCGCCGTGGCCGCCGCGCTGACGGGAACCATCACCGATCCCAGGCTGCTGGGCGAGATGCCGGAAATCAGCATGCCCGACAGCTTCAGGATCGACGACTCCGCCGTCGTCCTGCCCGCCGCGCCAGATGAGGCGAAGGATGTGGCGGTCGTGCGTGGCCCCAACATCAAGCCCTTCCCGCAGAGCAAGGCCGTGGGCGACGAGATCAGCGCTGAGCTGACGCTAAAGGTGGGCGACAACATCACCACCGACCACATCATGCCCGCCGGCGCGAAGATACTGCCCTACCGCAGCAACATCCCCCACCTGAGTCAGTTCTGCTTCGGCGTCTGCGACGCCACGTTCCCCGAACGGGCCAAGGCCACGGGCGAGAGCATCGTGGTGGGCGGCAGCAATTACGGGCAGGGCTCCTCCCGCGAGCACGCGGCGCTGGTGCCGATGTATCTGGGCGTGCGGGCCGTGATCGCGAAATCCTTCGCCCGCATCCACGTGGCGAACCTGATCAACGCGGGCATCCTGCCGCTGACCTTCAAGAGCCCTGAGGATTACGACGCCCTCAGCCAGGGTGACCGGCTGGCCCTGCGGGGCATCCACGCCGGCATGGACGCGGGCAGCGTCACGCTGGACGATCTGACCACCGGCAAGTCCTTCGAACTGGTCTGCGATTTCACCGAGCGCCAGAAGGACATGCTCAAGGCCGGCGGACTGCTGGCATACACGGCAAAAGCTTAGATAGGAGGCAAAACCCATGAATCAATACATCGACTCCGCCGTCAACCACTATCGCGCCCTGCTGGAGGCGCAGCTTGAGCGCGTCGAGCGCATGCAGAATGCCGCCCCCGCCAAGGATTTCACCGCTCTACCCGTCGTCACCATCGGCGTGATCGACGGCGACGGCATCGGCCCGATCATCTCCGCGCAGACCACCCGCGTGCTGGAGGCGCTGTTGAAGGACGAGATCGCCGCGGGCAGCGTGGTGCTGAAGCAGATCGAGGGGCTGACCATCGAAAACCGCCTGGCCAAGGGCGAGGCCGTGCCGAAGGACGTGCTGGCGGAGGTCAAGACCTGCGACGTGCTGCTGAAGGGCCCCACTGAGACCCCCAAGGGCGGCACCATGGAGAGCGCCAACGTCACCCTGCGCCGGGAGCTGGATCTGTACGCCAATGTGCGGCCTGTGTCCGTGCCCCAGCTGGGCATCGACTGGACCTTCTTCCGCGAGAACACCGAGGGCGAGTACGCGCTGGGCAGCAAGGGCATCGAGGTCCCCGGCGCGCTGACCATGGACTTCAAGGTGACCACCGAGCCGGGCACCCGGCGCATCGCCCGCATGGCCTTCAATTTTGCCAAGAACAACGGCAAGGACATGGTGGCCATCGTCACCAAGGCCAACATCATGAAGAAGACCGACGGGCGCTTTTCCGAGATCTGCCATGAGATCGCGGCGGACTATCCCGGCATCGCCGCCGAGGACTGGTACGCCGACATCGTGACCGCCAAGCTGGTGGACGAGCGGGTGCGCGGGCGCTTCCAGGTGTTCGTGCTGCCCAATCTGTACGGCGATATCATCACCGACGAGGCGGCCCAGATCCAGGGCGGCGTGGGCACCGCCGGCAGCGCCAACCTGGGCGACCAGTACGCCATGTTCGAGGCCATCCACGGCTCCGCGCCCAGGATGATCGAGACGGGCCGCGGCGATTACGCCAACCCCTCCAGCCTGCTGCGGGCGGCGAGCATGCTGCTGCGCCACATCGCCCGCTATGACAAGGCCGTCGCGCTGGACGCTGCGCTGGACAGCGTGCCCCACGACGGCGACACCGCCAAGGGCTTCGCCGACCGGCTGATTCAGGCGATCAAGGGATAGACAAGCGTTTTACATAACCTCATGAAAGGGGCGCCGTTGCGTCGCCCGCCCCCCGGCCGTGCCGGGCTCAACTGCCGCCGCGCTGTATCGCGCAACGCGGTTTTGGAAACAGGGCGGGCGGCGCGAGGCGGCCCCTGCGTTTATGCCTGTTATGTTATGAATATTAATGAATAAAAATGCATTCTTAACTTGAAAAAACGGGTTATTCAGCGTATAATATGCATATCTCTATGAATGAATTGGACGGATGGACATGACACGGGTATTCATCGACGGCAGCGCTGGCACCACCGGCCTGCGCATCCGCGAGCGCCTGTCTGCGCGGACGGACATAGAGCTGATCACGCTGACCGAAGCGCTGCGCAAGGACGCCGCGGCGCGAAGGGACGCGCTGGGCGCGGCCGACATCGCCTTTCTGTGCCTGCCGGACGACGCGGCGCGGGAAGCGGTCGCGCTGGCGGCGAACAGCGACGCCGCCATCATCGACACCTCCACCGCCCACCGCACGGCGGCGGGCTGGACGTACGGCATGGCGGAGCTGGCGGGCCAGAGATCGCGCATCGCCGCCTCGAAGCGCGTCGCCAACCCCGGCTGTCACGCCAGCGGCTTCATCGCCCTGGTCGCGCCGCTGGTGCGCGCGGGCGTGCTCTCGCCTCAGGCGAAGCTGAGCTGCTTCTCCCTCACCGGCTATTCCGGCGGCGGCAAGAAGATGATCGCTGAATACGAGGGCGAGAATCGCAGCCACCTGCTGAACGCGCCGCGGCAGTACGGCCTGAATCAGCGTCACAAGCACCTGCCTGAAATGGCGGCAATATGCGGGCTGGATCAGCCGCCGATGTTCTCCCCCATCGTGGCCGATTTCTACAGCGGCATGGAGGTCTCCGTGCCCCTCTTCGGCGAGTGGGTCGAGGGCGGCGTCGCGCGGGTAAAGGAGGTATTCTCCGACGTCTACCGCGGGCCAGTCGTCCGATATGTGGAAGGCGCCGACGAGGGCGGCTTCCTGTCCGCGGCGGCTCTTTCCAGGCGGGACGACATGGAGATTTCCGTCACCGGAGACGACGCGCGGCTGCTGCTCACCGCCCGATTCGACAATCTGGGCAAGGGCGCGTCCGGGGCGGCGATCCAAAACATGAACATCCTGATGGGCGTGGACGAGACCACGGGCCTGATCCTCAAGGAGGCTTAATACAATGAAACTGATTTCCGGCGGCGTCTGCGCTGCCCAGGGCTTTACCGCGGGCGGCATTCACTGCGGCATTCGGAAAAACCACGAAAAGAAGGATCTCGCGCTGATTCTGAGCGCGGTTCCCGCCAGCGCCGCGGCGGTATACACCACCAATCTCGTGAAGGGCGCGCCGTTGCTGGTCACCAAAGAGCACATCGCGGACGGCGTAGCCCAGGCCGTAATCTGCAACAGCGGCAACGCCAACACCTGCAACGCCGACGGCATCGAGATCGCCGAGAAGATGTGCGACCTGACCGCCGCGCAGCTGGGCATCCGCGCCGAGGATGTGATAGTGGCCTCCACCGGCGTGATCGGCCAGAAGCTGGATATCGCCCCCATCGCGGCGGGCCTGCCAGAATTGGCGGCGGGGCTTTCCGCGGAGGGCAGCCCGGCAGCGGCGGCCGGCATCATGACCACCGACACCGCGCTGAAGGAAATCGCCGTGGAATTTGAGCTGGGCGGCGTCGCCTGCCGTCTGGGCGGCATCGCAAAGGGCAGCGGTATGATCCACCCCAACATGGCCACGATGCTGGTATTCCTGACCACCGATGCGGCCATCGCCCCGAACATGCTGAAAAAGGCGCTGTCCACGGATATCCAGAGCACCTTCAACATGCTCTCCATCGACGGCGATACCTCCACCAACGACATGGTGGCCGTGCTGGCCAACGGCATGGCGGGCAATCCTGAAATCACCGCTGAGGGCGAGGATTTTTCAGCGTTCATGCGCGCGCTGAACACGGTGACAGTGGCCCTTTGCCGGATGATCGCCGGAGACGGCGAGGGCGCGACGAAGCTGCTGGAGTGCAAGGTCAGCGGCGCGCCGGACTTGGATACCGCGCGGACCGTCGCCAAGAGCGTCGTCTGCTCCAGCCTGTTGAAGGCCGCGATGTTCGGCGCGGACGCCAACTGGGGCCGGGTGCTCTGCGCCATCGGCTACAGCGGCGCGGATGTGGATGTGAACAAAGTGGATGTGGCCTTCAAATCCAACAAGGGAATCGTGCCAGTCTGCAAGGATGGGGCGGGCATCGATTTTTCCGAGGATGCGGCCAAGAAAATTCTGCTGGAGAGGGAAATTGAGATACTTGTCGGGCTGAACGCCGGCACGGCGGAATCCACCGCCTGGGGCTGCGACCTGACCTATGATTACGTGCGGATAAACGGGGATTACAGGACGTAAATAAGGAATCTTGTCCTCAAGATCCAAAAGGAGCGAGCATGGAAAAACACTTTTCGAACGCCGAGCGGGCGCAGGTGCTGGTGCAGGCCCTGCCCTACATAAAGAAATACAACGGCAAGATCGTGGTCATCAAGTACGGCGGCAACGCCATGATCAACGAGCAGCTGAAGCACCAAGTGATGGAGGACATCGCCCTCTTGTGGCTGATCGGCGTGAAGGTGGTGCTGGTGCACGGCGGCGGGCCGGAAATCAGCGAGACCATGCAGCGACTGGGCAAGCAGAGCGAGTTTGTGGACGGCCTGCGGGTGACCGACCGGGAGACGGTGGACATCGTGCAGATGGTGCTGGCCGGCAAGATCAACAAGACGCTGGTGAATCTGCTGGAGATGAAGGGCGGCCGCGCGATGGGCCTCTCCGGCATGGACGGCAGGCTGATCGAGGCCCGGATGAAGGACGCGCGGCTGGGCTACGTGGGCGAGATCACGAAGATCAACATCAAGCCGGTCACCGACCTGCTGGAGAAGGGCTACATTCCCGTCATCTCTACCCTGGGCTGCGACCGGGAGGGCAACACCTACAACATCAACGGCGACACCGCCGCGGCCTGCGTGGCAGGCGCGCTGGGCGCGGAGCGCCTGATCATGCTATCCGACATCCCCGGCCTGCTGCGGGACAAGAACGACCCGAACACGCTGATCCCGGAGCTGACCATCCAGGAGGCCGCGCAGCTGCGCAACGCCGGCGTCATCTCCGGCGGGATGATCCCCAAGGTGGAATGCTGCGTGGACGCCATCCGCGCGGGCGTACACAAGGTGATCATCATGGACGGTCGGGTGCCCCACTCGATCCTGATGGAGATCCTCACCGACGAGGGCGCGGGCACGATGGTGATGGGCGGAACGCGGCAGCAGGCACAGGAAATCTGACTCCGATGGAGGTATAATCGATATGGCGAACATCATGCAGTTGGACAGCACCTATATCGCGGGCACCTACGCCCGCTTCCCGGTGCAGCTGGTCTCCGGCAAGGGCTCCCTGGTCTGGGACGCGGCGGGCAAGGAATACATTGACCTGGGCTCCGGCATCGCCGTGAACGGCTTCGGCATCGCCGACGACGCGTGGCTGAAGGCCGTCACCGAACAGCTGGGCAGGCTCCCCCACGCCTCCAACCTGTACTACACCGAGCCCTGCGCTCAGCTGGCCGCGATGCTTTGCCAGCGCACCGGCATGAAGAAGGTGTTCTTTGGCAACTCCGGCGCGGAGGCCAATGAGTGTGCCATCAAGGCGGCCCGCAAATATGCCGCCGAAAAGCACGGACCGGATTGCTGCACCATCGTGACGCTGGTCAACAGCTTCCATGGCCGCACGCTGACCACCCTGTCCGCCACCGGTCAGGACCATTATCACGAGCTGTACCAGCCCCTGACCCCCGGCTTCGCCCACATTCCCGCCGGTGATATCGGCGCGCTCATCGAGCTGGCGAAGACCACGAGGATCTCCGCGGTGATGATCGAGTGCGTGCAGGGCGAGGGCGGCGTGGTGCCGCTGAGCGCCGAATTTGTGACCGAGCTGGCGGAATTCTGCGCCGAGAACGACGTGCTGCTGGCGGTGGACGAGGTGCAGACCGGCAACGGCCGCAGCGGCCAGCTCTACGCCTACATGAACTACGGCATTCAGCCGGACATCGTGTCCACCGCCAAGGGCCTGGGCGGCGGCTTGCCCATCGGCGCGTGCCTGCTGGGCGAGAAGGTCGAAAATGTGCTGGGTCCCGGAGACCATGGCTCCACTTTCGGCGGCAATCCCGCCGCATGCGCGGGGGCTGTCAGCATCCTGGAGCGCATCGACGACGCGCTGCTGGAGGGCGTAAAAGCGCGCAGCGCCTTTATCTTTGAGGCGCTGGGCAGCGCGTCGGTCGTGGAGAGCGTCAGCGGCCAGGGCCTGATGATCGGCGTTAAGCCCGTCAAGCCTGCCCGGGAGGTCGTGGCTAAATGCATCGAAAACGGCGTGCTGTGCCTCACCGCCAAGGATCGGGTGCGCCTGCTGCCCGCGCTGAACATCCCCATGCCGTTGCTGCAAAAAGCGGTAGCCGTCATCAGGGACGCCTGCGCGGAATAGGATACGGAACAGGACAATGCGCCGCCCCACATGATCCGTGAAGATCATGTGGGGCGGCGCATTATGCATCAATATATTTGAACTGCGATTCCAGGCGAAAAGCTCCGTTTGAGTAGACAATGGTTAATTCAGGTGCCGATGCTGCGGTGCGGGAATTAATCATTGTCTTCTTGAGCCCCGCCAGCCTGAGGCAAGCTTCAATAGTGATTGAAAACCGACCGACGGGCAACGGCGTCCTTCAGCTTTTCCTTCAGTTTCACGGTCATCGGGTGGGTCAGGTAGGTTTCCAGCTGTTCCTCGCCGTCCAGCTCGACGACTGCCATGACGTCATAGCCGGTCTCATCGTCCCTGCAGCTCCTATACACCACCGGATGGTTCAGCCAATCCAGCTCATCGTCCAGCTTCCTGTAAGCCTTCCACAGCTTTTCCTGAACCTTGACCGGGTCGGTCCCCGGCGTCAGCTTCAACAACACGTAGTGCTTCATATGGTTCCCTCCCTCGATTGATCGTCCTCATCCGCCGTCTGTCACCAGACGATTTGTTCCGACTCCCCGGCTGCGAACGGTCCGGGCAACGCGTCCGCGCCGCGATGGCCGCCAAAGTAATCCCGGTCGAAGATGATCTCCGATCCATCCGGGTTCTCAAAGCGCTGCTCCGGCTCAAAGGCGCGACCCAGAATGTCGCTGTTCACGATGCCGTCCCTGAAATCCCCCAGGAAATCATAGACGTTGGTGGACAGCACCTGCCTGCCGTCCCGCTCCGCCAGCTCGACTGTCACGTTCGCATTCGCGTCGATCAGGTTGCGTTTTTCGTGTCTGCATACCGTAGCCCCATTGAAATAGGCGTTGCCCTCCACCCACACGGGCAGGTGACCGAAGTGATAAGGGCCGAGGTCATGCTGCACGGGCTCGCGATCCATCATAAAATTGGAAATCCATTCCTCATAGATGGGAAAGATGTCAAACGGCGCGGTGCCCGCCGCCTGGTG
>JAFVBK010000180.1 GCA_017480045.1 Clostridia bacterium | reverse complement strand
CTTTGCCGAGCGGATGGGCTTCAATGTGAAGCTGCTGGACCTGCTGGAGGGCGACGAGGCGGGCATCAAGTCCGTGACGTTTGAGGTGTCCGGCGACTATGCCTACGGCTATCTGAAGTCCGAGCGCGGCGTGCACCGCCTGGTGCGCATTTCGCCCTTTGATTCCAATGCCCGGCGGCATACGTCGTTCGCCTCGCTGGACGTCTCCCCGATTATCGAGAACGACGGCGAGATCGAGATTCGCCAGGAGGATCTGCGCATCGATACCTACCGCGCCTCCGGCGCGGGCGGCCAGCACGTCAACCGCACCGACTCCGCTGTGCGCATCACCCACATCCCCACCGGCATCGTCGTGCAGTGCCAGAACGAGCGCAGCCAGGTGCAGAACAAGGAGATGTGCTTCATCTGGCTGCGCGCGCGGCTGGCCGAGCTCAAGGAGCAGCAGCGCCAGGAGCAGATGGGCGAGATCAAGGGCGAGCTCAAGAAGATCGAGTGGGGCAGCCAGATCCGCTCCTACGTGTTCCAGCCCTACACCATGGTGAAGGACCACCGCACCGGCTACGAAATGGGCGACGTCAGCGCCGTGATGGACGGCAAGCTGGAGGGATTTGTGACCAGCTATTTGCAGAAGTTGTAAACGGGCGGACCGGATACGATCGAGGCGATTTCCGGTGCTAATGGAACAATTTCGGGGGGAATAATTATGAAACTTAAAAAGCTACTCGCGACGCTTCTGTTATTAGCCTCACTTTTGGCAATTGGATTGAATGCTGCCCAGGCAGACTTGGTGGGCGGCAGTGTTACAATCGAGGTGGGAGAGCGCAAATATCTGTATGTCGAGCAGGGCGTGCAGAGAGGCAGCTGCGAATGGTCTAACGGCGCGGAGAACTATTTGGATCTCAGCATTGAGGGCAATGGAGAGAGCGCGTGGGTGACCGCCAAACGACTTTGGACTGGCGCCAACCCTATCTTGGTGCAGTGCACGTTTATTGATGGTACGGGCAAGCTGCGGGTGATGGATTGGTATGTCTCGACGGTTAACGCTTCGGCGACTCCCACTCCAACCATTGCCGCGACTTCCATTCCGACCACCATTGCGACATCCACACCCACGCCAAGCCCTACGCCCGCGCCGAGCTTCCCGCCTGAGTTTATGGTGGAAGGCACGACGCTGACAGGATATGCCGGGACAGACCTCGCGCCGGTGATCCCGGAGGGCATCACGGTCATTGAAAAGAAAGCGTTTTATGAAAGCAAAATTACATCCATCACACTGCCGTCGACACTGAGGCGCATCGGAAACATGGCGTTTGCCTACTGCGCGCTGGAGTCGATCGAGGTGCCGGAGGGTGTCTTTTCTATTCAAACGCAGGCGTTTGCCAGATGCAATTCGCTGGTGGAGGCGACGCTTCCCTCCACCCTGGAGGATGTGGGATCGCGTATATTCCAATATTGCGACAATCTTAAGAGGGTGACCTTTGCTGACGGACCGGAGAATATCGGCGCAGATGCGTTTAATTGGTGCTCCAGCTTGGAAACCGTTCGTCTACCGCGCACACTGACGAGCATCAAAGGCTTCGCCTTTGAATATTGCCAATCGTTGAAATACATCGACATCCCGGAAGGCGTCAAAAACATTTACATCCAGGCGTTCAA
This sequence comes from Clostridia bacterium, assembly GCA_017480045.1. Taxonomy (GTDB): domain Bacteria; phylum Bacillota; class Clostridia; order Christensenellales; family Aristaeellaceae; genus UBA2862. The sequence goes on along the minus strand of JAFVBK010000180.1, from coordinate 4,258 downwards.
TAAGTGCGACGCTATGAAACGGGTCGTCATACCGCCCTCTGTGACGAGCATCGGAACCGGTGTATTTGGAGATGGCCCTGAGTTTCCGCTCGCCTACGTCTGGTCGGGAAGCTATGCGGAGCAATACGTCCAGCAGAGAGGAATTCCTCATATCGTGTTACCGCAGAGTCCCGCCCTGACAAACCTGGAGACGCTGAGCCTGCCGTCAGATGTGAAAGTGATTGCGGACAGCGCGTTCGAAGGGGTGAGCGCCGAACGGATTATTCTGCCGGCAGGCGTGCGGAGCATCGGAAGTCGAGCCTTTGCGCGCTGCCCGTCGCTTGCGTATGTCAACCTGCCAGACAGTCTGGTCTATATCGCGGACGACGCATTTGAGGACAGCTCTGGGCTCGTTCTTGCCTGCAAGACGAACAGCCTTGGAATCGACTATGCAATTGAGCACGGGTTTGATTTTGTACTCCGCGAATAGAAGAAAGGACAGGTGACGCAATGGAGGGTGATTCATGTCTGAGAGCCGCAGAAAAACCATTGGCGCAATCAGCCTCGCACTGGGCCTGGTCGCGCTGATATTTATACTGATACTGACCGCCGTGCACGCCGTGGGTACGGACGGGGCGCTGTACTACGCGCTCCAGCAGCGGGCCTGGGAGAGCTACGACATCGCCAGCCCCGCAGGCGTTTCCGACGTGGATTTGCGGGACCTGGACGACAGGCTGGCGGCGTACCTGGCCGGGGATTATGACGCCCTGCGCGCCGATGTGGAAACCTACGGTGTCTACCCGGTAGTGGAGACGGAGGTCTACGGCGAACTCCAGCCCGCCTTCAATCAGAAGGAAATGACGCACCTGACGGACTGCTACAACCTGTTCGCCCTGCTGCGGAAGGTGAGAAAGCGGCTGATTCCCTGGGCGGTGCTGCTGACCGTGGGCGGCGTATATCTGCTGGAATATGATCGGCGCAGGATCCGCAAAATCGCGTGGCTGTCGCCGCTGATCCTGCTGATTCCGCTCGGCGCGTTCGCCGTCTGGGCCGCCGTCGACTTCGACGGCGCGTTCACCTTTTTCCACCGGCTGCTGTTCACAAACGACCTGTGGCTGCTGGATCCGGCGACGGATCTGCTCATTCGCATCTGCCCCCAGAGCATGTTCATGGCCATGGGGCTGCGCATCGCGCTGTGGGGGCTGGCGGCGCTGCTGAGCGTGCCCGCCATGATGACGGCGCTTACCTTCATCATGCCCAAGATCGACAAAGACGAGGACAACCAATGGAACGAAAATCGAGCTACGCGGCGCGCGTCCGCGCAAAGGCCCAAGACCTTCGACTTCGGGGAGAGGCGCTGATCCTGGCGGTGGAATCCAGCTGCGACGAGACCGCCGTCGCCGTGGTGCGCAACGGCCGGGAGCAGCTGGCGAACGCCATCGCCAGCCAGATCGATACCCACGCGCTCTACGGCGGCGTGGTGCCGGAGATCGCCTCCCGCATGCACGTGGAGGCCATCGACCCGCTGCTGGACGCGGCGCTGGCCGAGGCCCACATCACCTTGGACGCCGTCGACGCCGTGGCCGTGACCTACGGGCCGGGGCTGGTGGGGGCGCTGCTGACGGGCGTCAGCTGGGCCAAGGCGCTGGCCTATGGGCGCGACCTGCCGCTGATTCCGGTGAATCACATCGAGGGCCACGTCTCCGCCAACTACATCGCCCACCCCGACCTGGAGCCGCCCTTCGTGTGCCTGGTGGCCTCCGGCGGGCACAGCCACATCCTGAGCGTCACCCGCTACGGCGAGTACGAGCTGATCGGCCAGACCACCGACGACGCGGCTGGCGAGGCCTTCGACAAGGTGGCGCGGGTGCTGGACATTCCCTATCCCGGCGGCCCGCTGCTGGACCAGCTGGCGGATACCGGCGACGATCGCGCCTATAAATTCCCGCACCCCCACACCCAGGGGAAGTACGACTTCTCCTTTTCCGGCCTCAAGACCGCCGTCATCAACCAGGCCCACCACCTCAGACAGCAGGGGATTGAGATCGACGCGGCCAACTTCGCCGCCTCCTTCCGCCGCAGCGTGGTGGATTTGCTGGTGGACAAGACCCTCGCCGCGGCCCGCGATACCGGCGCGAAGCGCGTGGCGGTGGCGGGCGGCGTGGCGGCGAATTCTCTGCTGAGGAGCGAGCTGACCCGCCGGGGCGAGGGGGCCGGGCTCAAGGTCTACATCCCGCCGAAGAACCTCTGCACCGACAACGCCGTGATGATCGGCTCCGCCGCCTTCTACCGTTTGATGGCGGGTGAGTTGGCCGGCCTCGACCTGAACGCCGTGCCGGCGCTGAGGATGATACAGTAAAATGAGTGAAGGAGAGCTACCATGAGCGATACCCTTTACAACAGAATCGACTACAAGCTGGATAATCTCCTGATGGATATCGAATCCGGGAAGCTCGGATTGCCGGATCTACAGCGCCCCTTTGTCTGGAGCAACACGAAGGTTCGGGAGCTCTTTGACAGCATGCTCCTGGGCTATCCTATCGGCTATCTGATGCTGTGGGATTCACCGGAGGATGGCGGTAAGTCCAAGCAGATCGGCACGGAAGGCCACGCGATCAAGGAGGCCAAGCAGCTGATCATCGATGGTCAGCAGCGGCTGACCTCCCTCTATGCCGTGATGTACGGGAAGGAGGTCGTAGACGAGCGATTCAACAAGAAGCGCATCGTCATCGCCTTCCATCCGCTCAGCAGAAAATTCGAGGTTTCCACCGCGCCGCTCATGCGCAATCCGGAGTGGATCGGCGATATCAGCACGCTGTTCCTGGAGAAGAAGACGCTTACGTACACAAACCGGTTTGTGAGCGCGCTTCGGGAATCCTTTGAAAAGAATGATAAACCTTTTACGGACGAGGATGAGCAAACGGTTGCGGACAACATCCAGGAGCTGCTTGCGCTGAAGAACTATATGGTGCCGACGCTCTCCATTACCGATCAGGCCAATGAGGAGGATGTCGCCGAGATATTCAAGCGCGTCAATTCCGGCGGCGCGAAGCTCAATGAAAACGACTTTATCCTCACGCTGATCAGCGTCCACGACGAGGCGGAGCGCCGGAAAATCGAGCAGTTCTGCTACGATGCCACGGTGCCCGTGAAGGGCGGAACCTCGTATAACCACATCTTCGTTCCCAAGCCCGCGCACCTGATTCGCGCCGTCATGGCCTACGGCTTCAAGCGCGCGAGGCTGAGATATGCTTATATGGTGTTGCGCGGCAAGGACATGGATACGGGCGTTTATTCCTCTGAATTGCGCGAACGCAAGTTCAAAGAGCTGGAAAGCTATTTGGCGCAGGTCCTGGATTTGAACAACTGGCATGAGTTCATCAACTGCGTCGTCTCAGCGGGCAATCTGACCAGCGCGATGATATCCTCTGACAATGCGCTGGTCTACACCTATGTGATGTATCTGATCGGAAAATATGATTTCAAGGTTGCCGCCAAGACGCTGCGCAGGGCGATTGCGCGCTGGTTCTACATGGCCTCCGTGACGTATTACTATACCAGCTCTTTCGAGGGCAAGGTGCAGCAGGATTTGAACAATATTGGCGAGCTGAGGGACGCCGATCAATTTGTTGCCTACATCGACAGGAAGATCGCCGGCGCCTTTACGGAGGACTACTTCGGCATCACGCTTCCCGCTGAATTTGCGACCGTATCCACAATCGGTCCCTCTTGGAACGCGTTTTGCGCGGCGCAGAACATTTTGAATTCAAAGGCGCTGTTTTCGACCATGCATATCCGTGACCTCTTTCAGCCCGGCGCGTCGGGCACGAAGGCTTCCGTCGAGCGGCACCATCTATGGCCGAAGGCCTACCTGGCTACCATAGGTTACGCCAATGATCGCGACAGGAATCAGATCGCGAATTACGCCTATATCGAATGGAAAGATAACCTTGACATATCGGATACGGCTCCGGCGGAGTATTGGCCGACTGCCATTGACGGCATCAGCGAAAGCACCCTGCGGGATATGTGCGATACCAACGCGCTGCCCGACGATTGGACGCGGCTGAGCTATCCGCAATTTCTTGAGGCGAGGCGGAAGCTTATGGCCGGTGTCGTGCGCAGGGGCTATGAAGCGCTGCTGGAAAATTGAGCGGCGCGGCTGTGTGCCTTGATGTATTATGGATGCACGCGTTCAAATATGAGAAAAGAGGCTCGATCGAGCCTCTTTTCTCATATTTGAACGCGTGCATCCATAATACATCAAGGCACACAGCCG
>JAFVBK010000179.1 GCA_017480045.1 Clostridia bacterium | reverse complement strand
GCTCATGGCCTCCTCCTGGTCATGGGTGACGAACACGGTGGTGATGCCGGTCTCGTTCTGGATGCGGCGGATCTCCTCGCGGGTCTGCAGGCGCAGCCGGGCGTCCAGGTTGGACAGGGGCTCGTCCAGCAGCAGCACCCGGGGCATCTTGACCACGGCCCGGGCGATGGCCACGCGCTGCTGCTGGCCGCCGGACATCTCGCCCGGCTTGCGCTCCATCAGGTTTTCGATCTGCACCAGCTTCGCCGCCTCCAGCACCCGCCGCTCCATCTCCGCCGGGGAGGGCCGCTCGGCCCCCTTCAGGTTTTGCAGCGGGAACATGATGTTCTGCTTCACCGTCAAGTGGGGGTAGAGGGCGTAGCTCTGGAACACCAGGCCCACGCCGCGGTTCTCCGGCGGCAGGCCCGTCACGTCGTCGTCGCCGAAGAAGATCTTGCCGCTGGTGGGCTGGATCAGGCCGCTGATCAGGTTCAGCGCCGTGCTCTTGCCGCAGCCGGAGGGGCCCAGCAGGCCGATCAGCTTGCCGTCCGGGATTTCAAAGTTGAAGTTGTTGACGGCGATCACCTCGTCGTTCGACTTCTTGTTGCGGCTGGGGAATTTTTTCGTGAGATTCTGCAATACCACTTTCATGCTGCTCAATCCTCCGGTCTTCTTTGGCGGTGAGGTGGGGTTATTTCAGGAATATTATAGCATATAAACAGGGGAAGGGCCACAATAATTTGTAAATTGGGGATCAGGCGTCATCCGCCTCCGGCAGATACCGCGGGTTGCGCTGCAAATTGGCGATGTCCAGCGCCACGCGGGCCTCCAGGCCGTCGATTTCCCGCAGGTCCGAGCCCCAAAGCTCCCGGTCGGCCAGCGCGGCGTAGGCCAGCGCCTCCGGCGGCATATCGTGGGAGAGGGTGGCGAACACGGCCAGTGCGTCGGGATCGTCGGTCAGCCGGTGGGTTTCGCCGCCGCGCTGCACCTCATATTGGCCGTCGGCGTTTGGCCGCGCCCCAGCGTAGAGCATGATCGTGGCCGCCAGGGCGAAGGTCAGGCGGCGGGGCGGCTCAAAATTCGCGTCGGCCCAGTCGCGGATCAGCGGCAGCGTCGCGCGGCGGAAGACGCGCAGCAGGTGATGGGCGGCGCGGAGGATGGCGTTGTCGTTCAACGGATTCTCGAATCGCTCAAAAGCGCGGATGACGCAGGGCGCGTCGACGGCCCGCTCAGCGGCGTCCGCGGGCAACAGCTCCCGCATATACGTCTGCCCCACGAAGGCGCGCAGCGCCTCGTGCTTCATGCAGTCCGAGAGCGTGTTCAGACCCAGCAGCCAGCCGGGCGCCGCCATGGCGAACAGGCCCGCGTCGAACAGCCTGCGCTTTCGGGCGAGGACGGGAGCGAGGTCGTCCACGATTGCGATGCCCTCGCCCGCTGCGATGGGCCGCTCGCCCCGCGGGACCTCGATCGTCAGCGTCGCGCCGGGCTCGACCAGATGGATCATGCCGTCGGCGTAATTCATCTCCGCGCAGAGCCTTGCGGCCTCCTTCGCCTCCGCCCGCAGCGCGATGCCGTCCGCCAGCGCGGGGAGGAAGCCGCATTGCGACGCCAGCCAGCCGGAAAGATCGGGCGCCCGTTCGGCGATCCCCCGCCGGACGACCTCGTCGACGGCGTCGCCCTCGCCGAGGCAGAGGAAGATGAGGCCGGAAAGGCCCGCGCTTCGCCGCGCTTCGAGCAGCCGCGCCGCCAGCGCCAGCGCCGCGTCCAAATCGTCGCCGTCCGTATCGACCAGGCAAAATTCCAGCGCCGGTTCGGCGGCGAGGGCTTCCGCCTCGTCGGGCGAGGCGACGCGCAGGATCGACTGCACGACCTCCTCGCGGTTCACGGGCTGCTCACCCTGATATCCCCGCACGAACACGGTATACATACCGTCCTGCTCCCGAAGCAGCGCGGCGGGGTCCTGGCCTCGGTCCGCCGCTGAAAGCGGTATCGCGGCGATGCCCACGCCCAACGGCCCCAGCAGCCGGTCGACCAAGCCCAGCAGGGTTTCGTCCAGGCCCAGCTGTACGGCGTTTATGGCGGTGGGGATGTGCTCCGGGATGTCGTAGCGGCTCAGCATGCCGCGGTTCAGGCGCTGCATAATATCTTCCTTTCGGGAAAGTCAGTTGCCCTCAGTATAGCACAACCGGTCCCGCCGCGCAATTTCGCCGGGGAAAAACCAGATTAAAGTTGTGTTTGGCGGCGGTTTGTGGTAAGATGGGGGAGCGAAATTCAGAAATACGAAAGAGGATGGATTATGGACGCGATTTTCAACTTTGACAGTTCGATACTGCTGTGGATTCAGGACAGCGTGCGCGCGGATTTTCTGTCGCCGATCATGAAGGTCATCACCCATCTGGGGGATAAGGGCGCCTTCTGGATCCTGCTGACGCTGGCGCTGCTGATCTACCCCAACCGCAAGGGCCGTCGGCTGGGCCTGATGTGCGGCGTCTCGATGGCCATCGGCCTGCTGGTGACGAACCTGGTGATCAAGAACTGGGTAGCTCGCGTCCGGCCCTACGAGCTCATCCAGGGGCTGGAGTGCATCGTGGCCAAGGCGGACGACTGGTCCTTCCCCTCCGGCCACACCACCAACTCGCTGGCCTGCGCCTGGGTACTGTTCCGGAAGGCGCCGAAGAAGTGGGGCGTGCCCGCGCTGGTGCTGGCGATACTGATCGCCCTGTCCCGGCTCTATGTGGGCATCCACTATCCCACGGACGTGCTGGGCGGCGCGGTGATCGGCATTTTGAGCGCCTGCCTCGCCATGTGGCTGGTGCCGAAGGCGGAAAAGCAGTTCCCGATCATCCGGCGGTTTTACGGCCCGAAGAAGCGGAAGAGCGCAACCAGGAAAAAGGCGGCTTGAGGCATGAAAAAACGTGTCGCGGGGAGATTCCCCGGACACGTTTTTATGAGTCATGGAGACGATTCTCCCGACTCATTTTTTTATTGCGCGGGTCAGGAAATCCGTCTCCACGTTGTTGAGGATACCTACTTCTCCAATTCTCCCGTCCAATCCAGTATCCCGCCGATGTTCTCGGCGTCGTAGCCCTGACCTTGCAGCCAGGCGGCGGCGCGGGCGCTGCGGCTGCCGCTGTGGCAGTAGGTGAGGATGGGGCTGTCGCCTGGGATGTCGAGGACGGTCAGGCGCTCCAGCGGCCAGTTCACGCTGCCGGGCACGTGGCCCAGGGCGTATTCCTCCGGGGTGCGCACGTCTGCGAGGATCGTCCCCGCCGGGGCGTTTTTAACGCTCTCGTTGATGTTCATCGCATACCTCACAGGCTGTAGAGTTCGCCGTACTTTTTCTTCAGATAGTTCACATAGTGTGCGGGGTCGAAGGGACCGCCGCAGCCGTTTTCGACCAGCTCCTTCGGCGTGAGCAGCTGGCCGTAGCGGTGAATCCTCTCGCCCAGCCAGGCGGTGATGGGCCGCAGGTCGCCGCCGCGCGCCGCGCCCCACACGTCCACGTCCTTCTCCATGTTCTCCAGCATCTGCACGCCGTAGGCGCTGCCCAGGGCGTAGCTGGGGAAGTAGCCGATGGCCCCGAAGGACCAGTGGCTGTCCTGCAGGACGCCGCGCCGGTTGTCCGGCACGTCCACGCCCAGGTATTCCCGATACATCCGGTTCCACTCGCCGGGGATGTCGCCGGTCTTGATGTCGCCCGCGATCATGGCCTTTTCCAGCTCGTAGCGGATCATTACGTGGATGGAGTAGGTCAGCTCGTCGGCCTCGGTGCGGATCAGCGAGGGCTCCGCCAGGTTCGCGGCGCGGTACAGCTTCTCCGCGTCCACGCCCGCCATCTGCTGGGGGAACAGGGCCTTCAGCTCCGGCAGCAGCGCCTCGCAGAAGGGGCGGCTGCGGCCGATGAGGTTTTCGTAGAAGCGACTCTGGCTCTCGTGGATGCTCATGCTGCTGCCGCCGGCCAGGAAGGTGCCCTGCAGGTCGTCGCCGATGCCCAGCTCGTACAGGGCGTGGCCGCCCTCGTGCACCACGCTGTAGAGATTGCTGAGCACCGCGCCCTCGTGGTAGTGGGTGGTGATGCGCACATCGTGCTTGTTGAAGCCCTCGGTGAAAGGGTGCTCCGTCTCGCCCACGGCGCAGTCGTCCCGGCTGATGCCCATGATCGCCATCACCCGGTCGGTGAATTTCCTTTGCAGGTGGACGGGGTAGGGCTGGTCGAGGAAGGCCACGTCCGGGCGCGGGCGCTTCGCCACCTCCAGGATGACGGGCGTCAGCTCCGCCCTCAGCAGCGCGAAGAACGGGTCCAGCGTCTCGTGGGAGAGCCCCTTCTCGTAGCCGTCCAGCAGCACGTCATAGGCGGGCTTGCCGGGGCCCTTGCGGGCGGCAAAGCGGCGGTTGTAGGCGATGATTTTGTCCAGATAGGGCGCGTAGGCGGCGTAGTCGCTGGCCAGCTTCGCGTCGTGCCACACCTGCCCGGCCTCGGCCAGCAGCTGCTGGTAGGCCATGTACTCGTCGGCGGGGATCAGCGTCATGTCGTCCCGGCCCTCCTTCAGTAGCTCCGCCCGGCGGCGGTCCTTCAGGGAGAGCGCGTCCCTGTCCGCCAGCAGGACTTCAATGAGCTCGCCGGTTTCCGGGGCGGTGACCTTTTCATGAACGATGCCGCTCAAAAAGGCCATGGTCTCCCCGCGGGCGGGGGCGGCGTTGCGGGGCGCGACGGTTTCGCCGTCGTAGTTCAGACAGCCGATGGCATGGTTGTAGGCGCGCAGCGTGCGCTCCAGCTCGGTCAATCTATTCAGGGCTTCGGTAGTGGTCATATGCTTCCTCCCATATAATTTCAATTGAACGCGTAGTCGTCGTCCCGCAGCATTTGCAGACTGTAGGCCATCACGACCACGTCCGGGTGATATTGCTCCACCCACCAGTCCAGCGACTGCACGTCCCGGCGCATATCCACGCACAGCACGTTCCGGGCCAGCAGCGACATAAACGTGCCGATGGGGGCGCTGTAGGAATCCTTGAGCAGCAGGATGGTATAGTCCGGCGCGGCCTCGTTGGTCAGCAGGTCGTAGGCCTCCACCTGGCCGTAGTAGGTATAGGCCAGCTCGTTCCAGGTCTTGCCGGGGTCGGGCTCCAGCCGGTCGAAGCGGGTCACGGCCTCGCGGAAGCTGCCGGCGGCGTGATCGATGGAGACGACGCGCTTGGTTTCGCGGGAAATCTCGGTGTCGTAGGTGGGCCAGTATTCCACGATGTCGTCCGGGTCCACCAGGCCCGTGCCCAGCCGCTGGCCATACTTGCCCAGAAACAGCTTCTCGTGGGTGAGGGTGTTGAAATTCTCCAAATCCAGCAGCGAGGGGTCCAGCTCCGCGCCGGTCATGTCGTTCAGCTCCGCCGCGATGCGCTGGGCCATCGTGATGGCCGCGAGGGTGGACCAGTGCTGATCCGTGACCATCAGCAGGTCGTTCAGGTCGCGCCCGCTTTCCGGCAGCACCTGCCGGCTGTCCAGCACCTCTATGCCGCCTTCCAGCAGCGCGGCGATCACCTCGTCAGCCATCTGCGCGGAGTGGTCCAGCGCCTCGTAGCCCGCGGGCATCATGGCGTCGTCGTAGAGCGTGGGATGCTCGTAGACGAACAGGAAGGGCAGACCGGCGAGCGTTGTGTCGCGCAGGGCGATGATCTCCTCGGCGTTGTCCCGCAGCGGCTTGTAGTCCGCCAGGTCATAGTAGTGGCCGGTGGTCAGCTTGATCATGTTCTGGCTGCCGGTGTTGATGACCTTTTTGCCCAGGGCGTACTGGAAGCTGGAGTTGGCGTAGCCCATCTCCGTCTTGAGCCACATATTTTCAGCGATGGCGGCGGTGAAGCTGTTGATGCGCGCGGCGAGGCGGTCCAGCTTGTCCGGGTTTTCGGGCAGCGTGGCCTTGAGCTCCGGCGTCATCTGTATCGAGTGCAGCAGCTCATGCCGGCTGTTCGCCAGCATCGTGAAGAAGGCCGCGAAAATGAAGCCCAGAAACAGCACCGTCAAAACGCCGGCGGTGACGCGGGTAACTTTTTTGGATGCGGTTTTGGATCTTTCCATGGTGGTTCCTTTCGAGGGATAAATCAGAATCGATCAGTCCGTCAGCAGATGTACGATCATTTCAACCATCGTGTCCATATCCTCGATGGCGACGCACTCGAATCGGCCGTGGCAGTTCATGCCGCCGGTGGCGATGTTGGGGGTCGGCAGGCCCATGTAGGTGAGCCGCGCGCCGTCGGTGCCGCCGCGGATCGGCTCGCTCCAGGGCTGAACGCCCACGGCGCGGTAGGCGGCGTTGGCACGCTCCACGATCTCCATGCGCGGCTCGATCAGTTCGCGCATGTTGTAGTAGGTGTCCTTGAGCGCCACCTCCACCGTGCCCGCGCCGTACTTGCCGTTCAGGAAGACGGCGATGTTCTGGAACTGCTCCTTGCGGGCCTCGAACAGGGTGCGGTCGTGGTCGCGAATGATGTAGTTCAGCGTGGCCAGCTCCGCTTCGCCCTGCATACTGTCCAGGTGATAGAAGCCCTCGCGGCCCTCCGTATGCTCCGGACGCTCCTGGGGCGGCAGCAGGCCGGCGAACTCCATGGCGACCAGCGAGGCGTTCAGCATGATGTTCTTGGCGCTGCCGGTGTGCACGCTGCGGCCATGGACGGTCACCCTGCCGCTGGCGGCGTTGAAGTTTTCATAGCTGATGCCGCCCACCGCGCCGCCGTCCACGGTGTAGGCGAAGTCCGCGCCGAAGCCCTGGACGTCGAAGCGGTCCGCGCCGCGGCCGATCTCCTCGTCGGGCGTGAAGCCGATGCAGATTTTGCCGTGCTTCAGCTGAGGATGGGTCAGGAGATGTTCGCACGCGGCCATGATTTCCGCGATGCCGGCCTTGTCATCCGCGCCGAGGGAGGTGTTGCCGTCGGTGACGATCAGGCGCTTGCCCTTCGCCCCGGCGACCTCCGGGAACACCGCGGGATCCAGCACGTCTCCGCTTTTGAGCGTCACAGGGCCGCCGTCGTAAGCCTCGACGACGGCGGGCTTCACCGGCGCGCTGGGCACGCAGTCCACCACATCCATGTGGGCGATCAGCCCGATGGCGGGGCGGCCTTCGTCGTTGGCGGGGATGCTGCCGTACACATAGCCGTTGGCGTCCACGCGGGCGTCGGCGATGCCCAGCTGTTTCATTTCATCCGCCAGCGCCCGCGCAAGCGCCAGCTGCTTTTGGGTGCTGGGGCAGGTGGGGCTGGCTTCATCAGAGGCGGTGTCGTATTGTACGTAGTTTAAAAAGCGTTCGTAGGCGCGCATATAAATGCCTCCGGTTGATATTATTGATTGCGAAGCACGCATTTCCCGCGCTCGAATCAGTGGCGCGGGGAATGCGGCTTCAAAAACGCGGCAGCGATGAACCGCCGGCATCATCGGCCCAGCATGGCCGCGCCGATGATGCCGGCGTCGTTGGTCAGCTTTGCCAGCTCCACGCGGGCATAGGGCATGGCCTTGTAGAACACCATGTCGGGCAGCTTGGCGCGCACGGCGTCCAGCAGGAACTGGCCCGCGTGGGAGACGCCGCCGCCCAGAACGATGACCTGCGGGTCGTAGAGGTTGATGAGATTGACCAGGCCCACGCACAGATGGTAGACGTAGCGGTCGAACAGCTCAAGGCAGTCGAGGTCGCCGGCCTTCGCCTGGTCGATGACGTGCTTGGCGTTGATGGTGATCAGATCGCCGTTCACGGCCCTGGCCAGCGCGGTGTCCGGCTTGGCCTCGCACAGCCTGCGGCCCTCGCGGATCAGCGCCGTGGCGCTGGCATAGCGCTCCCAGCAGCCGCGGTTGCCGCAGGTGCACTGCTCGCCGTCCACTACCGTGATCATGTGGCCGATCTCCGTGGCCACGCCGTGACTGCCGGAGAATACTCTGCCGCCCAGCACCACGCCGCCGCCCACGCCGGTGCCGAGCGTGACGAAAACGCTGTTTTCGCAGCCCGCGGAGATGCCCGCGACGGATTCGGCCAGCCCGGCCACCGTGGCGTCGTTGTCCGCGTACACGGGCACGTCGGTATACTTCGCCATCTCCGCGATCAGCGGCACATCGTGCCAGGCCAGGTTGGTGCAGAAGGGCACGCGCCCGCTTCGGGGATCCATGATGCCCGGCAGGCCGATGCCGATGGCCTTGATCTCGTTCATCGCGTGGCCGCTCTGCTTCGCCACGTCGATGGCCAGCATGGCCATATCGTGGATCACGGCCTCGTAGCCGCGCTCCGGCGCGGTGGGACAGCTGCCCTTGGCGATGATGACGCCCTTTTCATCCACGACGCCGGCCTTGATGCCGGTGCCGCCCAGATCGATACCGATGTATAGCATAGTTGTTACCTCCCAAATCATCAGGAATCAGGGGCGAGGAATTCGGGAATTGGAGCTTGCGGCTGGCGCAAACGCGGCGGCTTGCCGCCGGCGGCAAAGCTTCATTTCTCATCCGCGCGCCTATTCCTCATTTTCAATCGAATGCTGAAACCGCTCCATGTGGCGGCGGGTCAGCTCGTTGGCGGCGTTGTAGCCCATCTGCTTGAGTCGCAGATTGCGGGCGGCCACCTCCAGCACCACGGCCAGGTTGCGGCCGGGATGGATGGGCAGCAGAAGGCTCGGAACCTTCACGCCCAGAATGTCGATATAGTTGTCCGTCAGGCCCAGACGGTCGTACTCCTTGTCGGACTGCCACAGCTCCAGGTGGATCACCATGTCGATGGTCTTGCTGCGCATGATGGCGCCCGCGCCGTACATGGTGGAGACATCAATGATGCCCACGCCGCGAATCTCCATGAAGTGGCGCACCAGCTCCGGCGATTCGCCGATCAGCCGGTTGTCCTCCACGCGGCGAATGTCCACCACGTCGTCGGCCACCAGCTGGTGCCCGCGCTTGACCAGCTCCAGCGCGGCCTCGCTCTTGCCCACGCCGCTGTTGCCGGTGATCATCAGGCCCGCGCCGAATACGTTCACCAGAACGCCGTGGCGCGTCTCCCGCGGGGCCAGCCGGTCGCGCAGATAGGCGATCAGCTCCAGCTCAAACTGGGTGGTCTCCTTCTTGGTGGAATAGATGGGCACCTTGCGGGCCATCGCCAGCACCAGCATCTCATCGAAGCAGGGATAGCCGCGGCAGATGATGATGCAGGGCAGGGGATAGTTGAAATACTTCGCCAGCCGCTCGCGCCGGGTCAGCTCGTCAAGCTGGGAGAGGTAGGTCATCTCCACCTTGCCCAGCAGCTGGGGGCGCTCATAGGGGAAGAAATCCCAGTAGTTGGCAAACTGCATGCCGGGGCGGTTGGTGTTGCTGACTTCGATGTTCAGCGTCTTGCTGTCCGTGGCCAGCACGCGGGTCAGCTCCAGTGTCTTGACAAAATCAGCTTCGGAAACCATGTCGATTCCTCCTGAATTTATGTTGGGGAAGGGCGCAGCGGGCCGAGCCTTCCCTCGGCCAGATAGCGCTCGATTACCTGCGCCACGCCGTCCTCGGTGTTGGGCGGGGCGATGTTCGGCGTACAGGCCCGCGCCTGAGCGCAGGCGTTTGCCATGGCGTAGCCCGTCCCGGCGAACTCAAGCATGGGCACGTCGTTCTGTCCGTCGCCAAAGGCCATGATTTCCTCCGCCTTCAGGCCCAGCAGGTCCGCCATGCGCTCAAGCGACGCTCCCTTGTTCACACCCTCCGGCATGATCTCGATGTAGTGGGGCTTGGATTTCTGGAACGATGCGCCGTGGGGAAAGGCTTCCCGCAGCGCCCTTTGCAGCGCGTCGGCGCGCTCCGGCGTATCATCGATCACCAATAGCTTTTGCATGTCGCCGGGGTGCGCCTCCAGCCAGCGCGACATGGGCATGTGGACCGGCGTGACTTCCACGCCGATCTGCTTTGCGTAGGCGCGGGTGCGGTCCAAAACTTCGCTGCAATAATAGCCCTCGCCGGGATAGAGCTGTATGTAGCTGCCCGCCTTCTCCACCAGCCGCACGACGCCCAGCGCGATTTCATAGGGCACGCGGGTGGCATAGAGCGTCTCGCCGGCGATATGATCGTAGAGCATGGCTCCATTGTAGATCAGCATGGGCGCGTTCACGCCGATGCGCCGGGCAAAGGGCAGCGTGGCCTCCAGCATTCTGCCGCTGGAGATGGCGACCCCGCAGCCGACGGCCATCGCGGCGCTCAGAGCGGCCTGGGTGCGGGGCGCCAGCTCGCTGCTGGCATTCAACAGCGTATCGTCCAGGTCGGTGGCAATCAGGCGTATCACGGTGAGAATCATTCCCTTCACAAATATCCAGTATCATTGTAATACATTTTGGAGAAGGATGCAATGGGGGAAATTCCAGTTTGTCGCTTTGCGCTATACTGGAATTTATCATTTGCTTCTTACATCCAAAGGTGATACAATCAGGGGCAAGGGAGCGATGTTATGATCGACCGAATTCGCGCGGGAAAGTATGCCGTTGATGTGCTGTATGAGGACAACCACCTGTTGGTGGTGGTGAAGCCGCCCAACCTGCCCGTTCAGGCGGACAGCTCAGGCGACGACGATTTGCTGAGCATATTGAAGCGCTATATTGGCAATAAATATCAGAAGCCGGGGAACGTCTATCTGGGCCTGGTGCACCGGCTGGACAGGCCGGTGGGCGGGGTGATGGTGTTCGCCCGCACGTCCAAGGCAGCCGCGAGGCTGTCGGCGGCCTTCGCGGCCCATGCGCAGGACAAGCGCTATCTGGCGGTGCTCCAGGGAGAAATGACGCGCGGGACGACGCTGGAGGACTGGCTTGTGAAGGATGGGGCCACCGGCATGGTGCGGGTGGTCGCTCAGGACGCGCCGGGGGCAAAGCGCGCGCGGCTCGAAACGCGCCCGCTGGCTCGCCGGGATGGCCTGACGCTTTCAGAGGTGACGCTGCATACCGGGCGGGCGCATCAAATACGGGTGCAGCATGCCCACGCGGGCTTTCCGCTTTGGGGGGACGCGCGCTATGGCGGCGGCCGGCCCGGCCAGCAGATCGCGCTTTGGGCGGCGTCGCTGCGCTTTGAGCATCCCACCCGGCACGAGCCCATGCGCTTCGCCTCCGCGCCGCCGGAGGCAGGCGCGTGGCTGAAATTCTGGGATGAAATCGGTAGATATATGGAGGAAGCGGGCGAGTGAGGAAGAGACGGAGCGGACGGGGGACGATTGTGTTTCTATGCTGCACGCTGGCGGTGCCCACGGTGGCCATGATGATGGGCATGTATGACGCCGTGCCGACGCTGGAGCAGCTGACGCCCGCGCTGGCGACGGGGGCGCTGCTGGGCATCGCCCATCTGGTGCTGCGCCCGATCCTGCGGCTGCTGTCCGCGCCGCTGGGCTGCCTGACGCTGGGGCTGTTCGGCATGGTGATCGACGTGGGGCTGATTTATGCCTGCGACAGGCTGGTGGCGGGCTTTGCCGTGCCGGGACTGCTGTACGCGGTGCTGACAGCGGTGCTCATCAACGCCATCTGCGCCGTCGCGGCGGGCAGGCGGTAAACCTGCCCGCGCTGGCCGCGTGCGCGCGGCGAGCGTCCGCTTAATGAATACGTAAAGATATACGAATGAAATATTTTTGTAATAATTTGCAAGATGAATGACATAAAAACGGGGGCGTCAAGCGGGGAATTGTTGGGGAAAGACACGCTGGATGGGGCTTTCAGCACGAGAATATGACAGGAATCAGAAGCCGTGAATTTGAAAAAGTCACATTAACGGCAGAAATAAGAAGGAAATCAGACCAAAAGAAACCAAAGTCTGTGGAAAATTTTTATGCATTGCCCATGAATATGTGCAAAAACCGGAAAAATGCCGTCAATAGGGGCGTTTTGCTCCCGATTTCTGTGGATAACCATGTGGAAAGTGTGGATTTCTGCATAGGGAATGCACTGTATATACAGTGTATGGTATACAGTTTTTACATAAAATTTGTAACAAAATTCGGTGCTGTTAAGAAAGTATAGCGGAGGCGGGAAAATCCTTGAGGCGCGAGCGCCTGCACAAAGCCGCCTGCCCTTGGTTGACAAACCTTGAATGGGCGGTATAATTGAAGTAGCCGGAATGAACATTATAAACGCGAATGGGAGTGCTTATAAATGAATGGAAAAGAACTGGCCAAGTACATTGATCATACCCTCTTGAAGCCCGACGCCACCGCCGCGCAGATTCTGAAGGTTTGCGATGAGGCCAAGGCGTATCACTTTGCCTCTGTGTGCGTGAATCCCAGTCGCATTGCGCTGGTGGCGGAGGCGCTGAAGGGCACCGACGTGACGCCCTGCTGCGTGGTGGGCTTCCCTCTGGGTGCGATCCCCAGCGAGAGCAAGGCGGCGGAGACTGCCGTAGCCGCGCGAAACGGTGCGGGGGAGATCGACATGGTCATCGACATCGGCGCGGCCAAGGACGGCGATTGGGCGCGGGTGGAGAGCGACATCGCCGCGGTGAAGGCCGCCTGTGGGGATGCCAAGCTGAAGGTCATCATAGAGACCTGCCTGCTGACCGACGCGGAGAAGGTAGAGGCCTGTCTGGCCGCCAAGCGCGCGAACGCCGATTTCGTCAAGACCTCCACCGGCTTTTCGAAGGCCGGCGCGACGGTTCAGGACGTGCGCCTGATGCGCGAGACCGTCGGGCCCGACATGGGCGTGAAGGCCGCCGGCGGCATCCACAATAAGGCCGAGGCCCTGGCCATGATCGAGGCGGGGGCGACGCGGATTGGGGCCAGCAGCGGCATTGCGATCGTCTCCGAGTGACGCGCGTCAGCGAGGGCCGCGACCGTGAAGAATTTCCACACAAACGCTTGCGAAGGCCAATAGTCTGTTAATCTTGAAAACCTCAAGGAGGCGCGGGGCCTGCCGGTCCCGCGCCGTGCCTGTTTTTTCGCGCATTTTCGAGTGTTTTTTCGTCATATTTCCGCCTTTTCACGGCCCAAAACGACATAAATTGGACTTAGTTATTGAAAAAAATTTATTATATATCAAAAATGTATATATATTGTGTAGAATTCGAAGATTTATTGCCGTGTGTTAACTCCCAGTGCTATAATTTCATCAGAAATTACAACCAATGGGGAGGATATAACAATGAAAAAGACGATGGTTGCCACCCTGGCAGTGGCGCTGCTGCTGACCCTGCTCTGCGGCACGGCGCTGGCCTATAACGGTGATTTGACCGCCACGGACGCCAAGGCCTATTCCAACGCCTCGATGACCGAATACGTGGGCACCATTCCGGCGGGGACCTCCGTGCTGGTGCGCTCCTATGACGGCTACGCGGACGTGTACGTGAACGGCAAGGTGGTCTATATCGACGCTTCCGACCTGCTGCACACCGATATTCCCAGCGACTATGTGGCCACCCTGGTGAAGGGCACGAAGGTCTATCAGCGCCCCGCCAGCTCCGCCAAGAGCGCCAAGCTGAAGAAGGACGGCAGTGTGAAGGTGTGCGCCGTTTCCGGCGACTGGGCCCTGGTTCAGACCACCGGCAGCAAGGGCATCTACGGCTTTGTGAAGGTCAGCAAGCTGACCGACATCCGCACGAAGTAAACCAAATTATGAGGATCACAGGGGGGAACCGTCCACATGGATGGTTCCCCTTTTTGGAATTTGGCCCTATAATCATACCATAGTACTGGGATCGAGAGGGAAGTTTTTGCATGGATCAGAGGCAAACCGGCGCGGGTCGTGTCAAGACGCTGCCCCGCTATGAGGTCAACCTGGCGGCTCAGCGCTTTCCCCGCGTGCTGCTGTTGGGAAACGGCGTTTTGCGGCTGCGGGGCGGCGTCAGCTGGGAAGCGCTGCTCGCGCGCATCGCCGTGAACGATGAGATTCCCGACGATGTGCTGCGGGATATTCCGCTGGCCATGCGAGTGGAGGCGCTGTGCGGCGCGGATGTGGAGGGCGCGCGGCTGCGGGCGGCGGGGGAGTTTGAGCCCATCGACGCCTGCATCACCGATACGCTTCGGCGGCTGCTGCGCCTGCCCTGGGATTGCGTGTTGACCACCAACTATACCTACGAGGCCGAGGGCGTGCTGCTGGGGCAGGATCGCTTCGGCAAGGAGGATCGCCGCCGCACGCTGGCCTGCATGGAGGGCTCGATCTATCGCAAGGATAACCTGCATTTCTGCTATATTATGGAAAGAAAGGGCCTGCCGCCGCTGCCGATCTGGCACATCCACGGCGACTTGGGCCGGCCCGATTCCATGATCCTCAGCTACTACAGCTACGCCAAGGCCATCTCCCGTCTGCAAAAGTACAACCGTCAGCTGAAGAACGCCTTTCAGGATGCGGTGCAGGCCCGGCGGCTGGTGACGCCCCGCAGCTGGACCGACTGGTTCATCATGGGAGATGTGTATACCGTGGGCTTCGGCTACGACTTCTCCGAATTCGACCTGTGGTGGGCAGCCGAGCGCAAGGCGCGGGAGAACGCCCGCGTGGGACGCTTGATCGCGTATCAGGATCGTCAGGCAAAGTCGGATCCGGTGTGCGCGCTGCTGAAATCCATCGGCGGCGAGGTGAATCGCGTGTACGATTACGCCGACTACACCGAATACTATCGCATCGTGATCGACGACATCGAGGCGCGGCTGAAAAGCGACCGGCTGAGCTTCGAGTACGACGAATGAATAAAAATGCCACAGGACAGTATTTTTATTCAATTATTGTGCATATTAGGTTAAATATAGTGAATATCTATTGCTTTTTTGCGCATATAGATGTATAATCAGGCCGATTCAAACGGAGCGCACTCCGCGATAAAATGGAGGTACATAAAATGAAAAAGTTCTTTGCGATGCTGATTGCCGCTATGATGATCCTGTCCGCCTTCGCCGCCCTGGCGGAGAACGGCACCCTGACTATGTGCACCAACGCCCAGTTCCCGCCCTATGAGTTTTACGGCGACGACGGCGAGACCATTGTGGGCATCGACGCGGATATCGCCCGGGCTATCTGCGAGAAGCTCGGCTACGAGCTGGAGATCAAGGACATCGACTTTGACGCCTGCATCCCTGGCGTGAACACCCACAAGTATGACTTCGCCGCCGCGGGCATGACCGTCACCGACGAGCGCAAGGAGCAGGTGCAGTTCACCGACACCTACGCCACCGGCATCCAGGTGATCATCGTGCCGGAGGATTCCGAGTACGAGAGCATCGACGACATCGTGGCCGACAAGGGCTCCGTGAAGATCGGTGTACAGCAGGCCACCACCGGCGACTTGTACAGCACCTGGGACTATGAGGACGAGGGCCTGGGCACCGTGGATCGCTTCAAGAGCGGCGGTGCCGCCGTGGCTTCCCTGCAGGCCGGCAAGGAGGACTGCGTCATGATCGACAGCGAGCCCGCCAAGAACTTCGTCGCCCAGAACGAGGGCCTGAAGATCCTTGAGGCGCCCTACACCACCGAGGACTACGCCATGGCTTTCGCCAAGGACAGCGAGGTGTACGAGGCCTTCAACGCCGCGCTGGCCGAGCTGATCGAGGATGGCACCGTGCAGGCCATCATCGACCAGTACATTCCCGCCGAGGCAGCCGAATAAACAAACATCCAATCGCGACCGGGGGGCAGCATTGCCCCCTGTTTGCGCGTTGAGAAGGGGGAATCCACTTGGCTTGGTTTGACGAGTTCAAACGCCAGTTTGACCTGAACTTCATCCAGCGCAACCGCTGGCGCTTCATCACCACAGGTCTGGGCAACACGCTGCTGATCACGCTGCTGTCGCTGCTGCTGGGCCTGGTGATTGGCGTCATCATCGCCGGCGTGCGCTCCACCTACGACAAGACCGCCGACACCGCCCGGCCCTCCTTCGGCCGGAAGGCGCTGGGCTTCTTCAACGGCCTGTGCAAGGTATACCTCACGGTGCTGCGGGGCACGCCCGTGGTGGTGCAGCTGATGATCATCTGCCTGGTGATCTTCGCCTGGAGCGACAACGGCGTGGCGCTGGCGTCCCTGGCCTTCGGCCTGAACTCCGGCGCGTACGTGGCCGAGATCATCCGCGGCGGCATCATGTCCATCGACAACGGCCAGTTCGAGGCCGGGCGCAGCCTGGGCTTCAACTATTTTCAGACCATGCAGCACGTGGTGTTGCCCCAGGTGTTCAAGAACGTGCTCCCGGCGCTGATGAACGAGTTCATCGCGCTGTTGAAAGAGACCAGCGTGGCGGGCTACGCCGCGGTGCGCGATTTGACCTACGGCGGCAACACCATCGCGGGCCAGACCTATTCCTATTTCATGCCGCTGATCGCCGTGGCGCTGATCTATCTGGCGCTGGTGATGTCGCTGACCTGGGTGGTCGGCCGGGTGGAAAGGAGGCTTCGCAGCAATGACCACTAATGATGTGCTCATTCGCGTGGAGGGGCTTGAAAAGCACTTTGGCGAGAGCATCCACGCGCTCAACGGCGTGGATACCGAGATCAAAAAGGGCGAGGTGGTGGTGGTCATCGGGCCCTCCGGCTCCGGGAAATCCACCTTCCTGCGCTGCCTCAATCTGCTGGAGATGCCCTCAGCGGGCAGGATCACCTTCGAGGGCGTGGACATCACGGATCCCAAGGTGAATATCAATCACCACCGCCAGAAGATGGGCATGGTGTTCCAGCATTTCAACCTGTTTCCCAACATGACGGTGCTGAAAAACATGACCTGCGCGCCGGTGACGCTGCGCAAAAAGACCAAGGAGGCCGCCGAGGCCACCGCCAAGCAGCTGCTGGAGCGGGTTGGCCTGCTGGATCGCGCCGACGCCTATCCCAACCAGCTCTCCGGCGGGCAGAAGCAGCGCATTGCCATCGTGCGCGCGCTGTGCATGGAGCCGGATGTGATGCTGTTTGACGAGCCGACCTCCGCTCTCGACCCGGAGATGGTGGGCGAGGTGCTGGACGTGATGAAGCAGCTGGCCCGCGAGGGCATGACCATGGTGGTCGTGACCCACGAGATGGGCTTCGCGCGCGAGGTGGGCGACCGCGTGATCTTCATGGACGGCGGCCGCATCATCGAGCAGGGCAGCCCGGAGGACGTGTTCGAGCGGCCGCAGAATCCGAGGCTGAAGGAGTTTTTGGGGAAGATACTGTAGATGCGGCAAAACGACACGTGAAATGCTGCGGGGGATGGCAGACGTAGATTTATCAGGAGCAAACCATGCGCTACAAGGTCATATTGATGGACGCGGACGAGACGCTGTTTGATTTTCAGGCTGGGAACCGAATCGCGGTGAGCCAGCTGATGGACGAGGTGGGCTATGTTCACCCCGACCGCTACGCCCAATACGAAGCAATTAATTTGCAGTGCTGGGCGGCGCTGGAAAAGGGATTGATGACCCAGAATCAGCTAAAGACGGCCCGCTTCGTGCGCTTTTTTGACCGGTACCGCATCGAAGGCGACCCCAAAGCGGCGGGGGAGCGCTTCGTGGCGCTGCTGGGAGAACAGGCGCAGCTGCTGCCCCACGCGGAGGAAGCCGTGCGCCAAATCGCCGCCGCGCTTCCCGTGATCATACTCACCAATGGCATCACCGCCGTGCAGAAAAACCGCTTGGCCCGCTCGCCGCTCAAGAATGTGGTGTCCGGCATGGTGATTTCCGAAGAGGTTGGCGTCTCAAAGCCCCGCCCGGAGATATTTTATGAGGCGTTGGAGCGGCTGGGCGTCCGGCCTCGCGACGCGCTGATGATCGGCGACGGCGTGAATAGCGACATCCGCGGCGCGAACAATGCCGGCGTCGACGCCTGCTGGCTCAATCCAGCCGGCAAGCCCCTGCCGGAGGGCGTCCACGCGGAATACATCGTATCGGACCTCCGGGCGTGTGTGGAAATCGCGCTGAGGGAGAATTGAAAAAAATCGAAGAAACGTTCATTTCCACCGGCGCTTGGATGAATCGGGATTTCTGGAGATGTTTTCAAAATGACGTATGATGTGATCGGGAAGAATGTAAAGGGCGTTATAGACCGTCCCATTGGCAGCAGGCATCCCCGACATCCAGATATGATATATCCTATAAACTACGGCTATATCGAAGGCGTAATTGCGGGAGATGGCGCAGAGCAAGACGTGTATGTGTTTGGCACAGACAAACCGATTTCCACATTTGAGGGAAGGGTGATCGCCGTCTATCATCGGATCAATGACGTCGAGGATAAATGGATTGTGTCGTTGGACGGCATTGATTATCCGGACGCGGAAATCTTGAATGCGATACATTTTCAGGAACAGTATTTTAAAGGTGAACTGATCCGGTGATTTTGAGCCGGCGAAAGACCGCCCGCTCCACCGGCACGAAAATTTCCCGGCCCTGAATCAGTGGGCCGGGAAATTGTGTATAGAGAGCGCGGCAGCGAATGGGGTTGAGCGCCCCGCGCCCAAGGGCGGCAGCAGTCGGCCTCAGGCCTCCTGATCCCAGGGGAAGGCGTATTTGCCGGTCAGGCCCGTCTCCTCGCGGATGAAGTTCAGCTCGCCCTGCACGGATTCGTTGATGGGCACGCCGTCCTTGCGGGCCAGGCGGATCTCATATTCCTTCTCGCCGGCGGTGTAGATGCGCTCGGCGCCGGGCATCTTCTTCGAGGCGCGAACCTCGCGGATGATGTCGCCCGCCTTCTTGCGGCACAGGGCCTCGCCCAGGAAGTGGTCGGTATCGATGGCGATGAAGAAGTGGCCCAGCCGGGGCGCGCACTTCTCGCCGTTCTCGTCCACGCCGTTCAGCGCCTTGCCGAAGTAGCCGTCGGAGAGCACCGCCGAGAGGAACTCCACGAACATCGCGAAGCCGTAGCCCTTGTAGCCGCCCAGCTCCTCGCCGATGCCGCCGACCGTCACCAGCGCGGCGGTGCCCTGGCGGATGCGCTTCAGCGCCGCGCCGCCGCCGCCGGTCACCGGCTCGCCGTCGTCGCCGATGACGGTGCCGGGGGTCACGTCGTGGCCGATGCGCTCGTAGTATTCGAACTTGCCGTTCTGGGTGATGGAGGTGGCGCAGT
>JAFVBK010000014.1 GCA_017480045.1 Clostridia bacterium | reverse complement strand
GGACGCTCAAGGGCGTCTCCGGCCATTTAGCCGGCTTCGCGCTGACCATTTCGGAGTGCGCGGCGCTGGTGGCGCTGGCCAATCGACTTCTGTTCACGTAGGGGTGACGCATGATTCTGATCATCGGCGGCAGCTTTCAGGGCAAGCTGGATTTCGCGAAGGCGCGCTTCGGGCTTGACGAGAGCGACATTTTCCTTTGCGACGGGGACACCGAGGCCCTCGACGCCTCCAGGCGCTGCCTGGCCTACATTGAAAAATGGGCGTTGAACCGCGTCCGGGCGGGCGAAGAACCGCTGGCGGCCTTTCCCGCGGAATTGCGCGGGGACGCCGTCGTCATCGCCACGGACATTGCCTGCGGCGTGGTGCCCGTCGACCCGGTCATGCGGGCCTGGCGGGAGGGCTGCGGGCGCTTGAACGCCGCCCTGGCCGAGCGGGCCGACGAGGTCTGGCGGCTCTTCTGCGGCATTCCGCAGCACCTGAAATGAGGGCGCTGTATATCCTGCGCCACAGCCTGACCGAGGCCAACGAACGGCGGCTGTACTGCGGGGCGAGCGATTGGCCTCTGTCAGAGACAGGCCGAGCATTGGCGCTTCGGCGGCGCGAGGCGATGGCATTGCCCGCGTGCGAGCTCTATGTCTCCAGCGGCCTACGGCGTGCGGACGAGACGCTGGCGCTGTTGGCCGGACGGGAAGCGAACGTATCGCTTCCAGATCTGCAAGAAATGGATTTCGGCGCGTTCGAGGGGCTTTGCTACGAGTCGCTGAAGGCCGACGCGGCCTATCTGCGCTGGATCGAGGACGAAACCGGCGAAATCGCCTGCCCCGGCGGAGAATCACGCGACAGCTTCAACGCGCGGGCGCTGCGTGGCGGCTCGGCGCTCTTGGCGATGAAATGGCATTCGGCGCTGTTGATTTGCCACGGCGGCGTCATCGTCGCGCTGATGCGCGCTTGGTTCCCCCAGTCGCCGCGCGGCTTCTACGACTGGCAGCCCGGCCCCTGCGCCGGATATCGCATCGAATTCGACGGCGATATGCCAACGCGCTTCGAGGAGATATGATTAGGGAGCTTGGACAGTTTCAGGTGTATACTGGCGACGGCAAGGGTAAGACCACTGCGGCGCTGGGGCTGGCGCTGCGTGCCAGCGGCGCGGGCCTTCGGGTATTCTTCGGGCAGTTTATGAAGGCCGGTGATTACAGCGAGCTGAACGCGCTGCGACGGCTTGAAAACGTGACCGTGACGCAATTCGGCTCTGGCAAGGGACTGTTGATCCACCGCGCCGCGGATGAGGACGACTTGGCATGCGCCCGCGAGGGCCTCAGTCAGGTGATGGCGGCGCTCCGCGGCGGCGCGTACGACCTGGTAATCGCCGACGAGATCAACTGCGCGCGCATGTGCGGCTTGCTGGAAGAGCGCGACCTCATCGCCCTCATCGAGGCACGGCCCGCGTCCGTTGAGCTGGTATTCACCGGGCGAGGAGCAACCGCCGCCGTAATGGAGAGAGCCGACCTCGTCACAGAGATGCGCGCCGTCAAGCACTACTATTCAGACAAAGGGCTGCCCGCGCGGCTGGGCATCGAAAAATAGCGTTGCCCGGTCAGGCCGCCCCGGTCAACCTCAATTTTCAACGCCTTTCCATCAATAAAAGGAGGTTTTCCCATGAGATTCAAGGCCATACTCGCGGAGGCGGCGCGCAAGCGCTATCCCCTCTCCATCCTGCTGATCGTGGTTGGCGTGCTGACCATCCCCTTTAGCTACCTGTTTGTCCACTTTGGGCTTGAACTGACGAGCGGCTGGTGGACGGCGCTCAGTATCGGCATTGGCGTGATCGTCGGCTGCGCGGTCATCGGCCTCGGCTCACTGGTGGAGGATATTCACGATATCTCCATGCATACCGTCGGCTATGACCTTGAGCTGGGCGAAATCGAGGAAGAATACCATGAGGACTTCGAGGGCCAGGAGCCCGCGGATGAAACGCCCGCTGAGGAAGCGGCGTCTGAATGATTGCCGACGCCATCCCGTGGATGTCCGCCCGGAAAACGTCTCATTTTTCGGGCGGAGCCAAAACCAACGATTTTCGCCGAAACCCTTCGGCCTCCGGTGCGGTGCCAGAATCTCCGATCCTGCCATTCGCAGTTTTTGAGTCCCTCAAAAGGCGGAAATCCTTTCAGGATTTCTGCCTCTGCGAACCGCGCGACGCCCGCCTTTGGCAGTCCGTCCGCTCATCGTGCCGAAATCCAGCAAAGGCCCCGGAAACATCATGTTTCCGGGGCCTTTATGTGGTACACCTTCAGGGGCTCGAACCCTGGACACCCTGATTAAGAGTCAGGTGCTCTACCAACTGAGCTAAAGGTGCATAACCTCGATTGCTTGAGTATTATAACTCTTTTCCGCGCGTATGTCAATACTCTACCCACCCCTCAAATCGTTGATTTCCGCAGTTATTTGCGTTTTTTCTTTGTTAACCGCCGCCACAGGATTGCAAAGGGCATCCTTAAAATGTAAAATGATAAAGGAATACGCTGCTTTTTCCGGCATCAAAGTGAAATTTTCTACAGTGGAGGAGGGGCCCATGTCCAGGCGAATAAACACACTGCTCATCGCCCTGTGCGCGGCGTTGGCGCTGGTCTCCGTGCCTCTGCGGAGCACGCTGGCGGAAAGCGCCGGCGAATACCGCATCGACGTGGATGTCGCCAACCAAATTACGACGGTCTATCGCCGCGCGGACGGAGCCGTCGTGCGGCAGATGATCTGCTCCACCGGCATCGGCGATACCACGCCCCGCGGCGCCTTCACCTTACAGACTTCCCGGTCTTCCGACCGCAAGGAATGGTACTTCATCGGCAAATACCAGTGCTATGTGAAGTTCCCCACTCGGATCCAGGGATCAATACTGTTCCATTCCCTGCCCTACGCCGCGCAAAGCATGGAGGCCGTCGATCCGGAGGCCGTCGAGCAGCTGGGCAGCAAGGCGTCCCACGGCTGCGTGCGGCTGCGCTGGGAGGATGCCGAATGGATCGCCGCGCATTGCCCCGACGGCACCGAAACGCGCATTTTCACTGGGGCAAGAAATGAGAGCGACCTGCGCCAGCTGCTGCTGGAGGAGAGCTACAGCAGCGACAGCGGACTGAGCTATGAAGCCTTCGTCGCGCCCATTCACAGCATTGAAACCTTCACGCTTGGTCGCGGCGCGCGTGGGGATGCCGTCTCCGCGCTGCAGCGGCAGCTTGGCAGACTGGGTTATTTCGTCGGGAGACCCACCGGCGAATACGACAGCGCCACCGTCGTGGCCATTATGCGCTATCAGTCGGCCATCGGCCTCTCTCCCACCGGCGTCGCCACTCAGGCGCTGTTCGAGCGCATCATGACAGATGGCGCGACGCCGTGATCACCAAACCACTCCCCTCGACGTTTTCCATATAATACCATTTGACTTCTAAAATCAGCGCAAATTCGGGATGGATTTTTCATCGTCGTTAAGCTGAGCAGAGGGAGCGTAGCGGCGCTGCGTTGACCGAAGCGAAGCAACGCGACGCCGGAAAGGACGCCCGAAATAGAATAATAACCCGACGCCTCAAAACAGGCCGCCAGACACGGGCGGCTTCGGCAAGTCGATGAAGCCAACAGACCGACAGGCCGTCGGAAAACCCACAAGCCGCAGGACCTGAAAAAGAACTTGCAAACGATGGCGCTTACATTATCGCAAGCAGCCGAGTTCGCAAGTTCTTTTGGATGAGCAAGCGGAGATTCCTGACATCAGTTCATTTCTTTCATGGAATTCCAGCGCTTGCGGGCCTTATCAACGGCCTGAGGCCGCCTGGCAAGGGCAGGCCCGCCGCTATCGCTTATTTCGCCTTGTAGATTACCAGGTCCTTCAGATTGCCCGCGTAGAAGCGCGGCACCTGCACCCGGCTCTTGTCGCCCCAATACCAGCTCTTCTTCATATAGCTGGGAATGTTGGCGGCGATGCTTTGCGCGCCATAGTCGAAGAACTCGCCCAGTGTGACGATGCCATCTCCGTTGCCAGCGATGTCCGCGGCCAGGTAGCCGGGATAGGCGCCCCTTTTGCCCGCGGCGTTCTTGTTCCACCACTTGTCGCGATGGTTGTAACCCAGGCCCTTGAGCAGGAAGAAGGTGAAGAAATCCACCGACTTTTCGGTCTTCTTGACGTTGTAGTAGGTCGCGCGGGTATCAGAGGCCGCCGTCAGCACGGCGATCCTGCCACCCTGCGCGCTCAATTGACCGCTCATATCCTGCAAAAACGCCCCGCTGTAGCAGGAATCCAGAATCAGGATCACATTGCCGCGGATTCGACTGACACAGTTGAAAATCTCCTGAGAGGACATGTAGTAGTTGGCGTTGTTGGGGCTGTCGTCGTAGCCCGGCAGGGACATGCGATAGCCGCTGTAGCCGTTGGTCATGTGGCCGTGGGAGCACAGATAGACGATGCTCACATCCACGTCCGCGGTGCCGGAGAAGAAGCTGGATATGCCGGAAAGCAGGCCGGCCTTGGTAGGATTGCCCATGACCTTCGTCGTATAGCCGAGACCGCTGATGCTGGACTGGCCGAACACGCTCGCCACGCTCTTGGCGTTGTTCTCCGTAAAGGGAATGTAGCCCCTGTAATCCGGGTTATAGTAGCCGTATGCCGCGAAAAGGCGGTAGGTCGGCGTGGTGGCGACGGGCACGGCCGGCGCCACCGTCACACTCAGCTGCGCCGTGTATTCGCCTACAGTCGCCGTCAGAACGCCGGTTCCGGCGCTCACGCCCCGAAGCGTCCATGCGCCGCTCGCCTCATCCTTGGCGACGGTGAACACCGCCGCGTTGCTGGAGGCATAGGTCGCGGCCTTCAGCGTCTCCGCGTCTACGCTAGAGCTTGCCAGTGCCGGAACGGCGAGCGACTGACCCACGGTCATATTCGCCTCGGCCGCCTCATACCAGACGACCGCGGGCGCGCCGCCGGACACAGTGACGCGGCATCGGGTTTCAGCGCCGCCCGTCGTACGAACCACGATGGTCGCCTCTCCGGGCGCGACGGCGGTAATCAGGCCGCCCGCAGTGACCGTGGCGACGGCGGTATTGCTGGATTCAACGGAGGCGACATCGCCGTAAGCGCCGTATTCGATCTCATAGGTGAGCTGGAAGCTCTCGCCGGGATTCAGCGTCTTGTTGTACATCGCGGTGTAGGTGCTGGTCGCCGGGTTGTACACCAGATTGTATTCGGCGTTCAGCGCCACATATTCCGGGCTCTTGGACACCTTGACGGTGACCTTCGCGGTCTTGCCGTTGTGGGTGCGCGCAGTAACGACAGCGCTGCCCACGGATTTGCCGGTGACAAAGCCGTTGCCATCTACGGTAAGAACGCCGGTATTGCTGCTGGAAAAGCTGACGGTACCAACGCCGCCCTTGGGGAAGCTGACGGTCAGCTGGCGGGTCTGGCCCACGCCCACAACCGGAGCCTTGGGCGCGAGCGCCACCTTGCTGGGCGCCTTTTCCACGTGCACAGTGCAGGTGGTAGACACGCCGTTATAAGCGGTTACCTTCACGGTGTAGACGCCCTTCTTGGCGCCGGTGATCGTGCCGTCGGCGGCCACCTTCAGCTTCTTGGGCGTACTGCTGGTGACGGTGAAGTCCGTGGTGCCCAGAGAGGCGCCAGTGTTGGTATACATCGTCGGGGCGAGCTTGAGCGTCTGTTTCACGCCGATGGTGATATCCGTTGAGGCCAGCCGCACGGTCGCGGGCTGCGGCACCGAGGGATCCAGCACCTTCACGGTGCAGGTCGCGGTCTTATTGTTGAAGGTTTTGGCCGTAATCGTCGCGGTGCCTGGCGCGACGGTGGTGATCAGACCGCTCGCGCTCACGGTGGCGACGCCCGGATTGGACGAGGTGTAATAGATGGTGGAGGCCGTCTTCTTGGTGAGCGTCGGCGTCAGCTGGAAGGTCTGACTGCCGCCCAGCAGCACAACGGTGGTCTCGTTCAGCGCGATCGCCTTCGGAGCCTTGAAAACCGTGACCTTGCAGCTCTTTTCGATGCCGTTCGCGGACTTCGCGTAGATGACGGCGGTGTCCTTCTTCTTGGCGATCAGCGCGCCGGTGCTGGCGTTGACCTCCACGATCTTGGGCTTGCTGCTGCGCCAGGTAAAGGTGGTGGCGCTGTTCGCGGGCACCAGTGCGGGGGTCAGCTGCGCGTAGGCCTCCTTCACGCCCAAATTGAGCGCGGCAGGCAGGGTAAAATCGGTGGGCGGACCCGCGGTCTCAGCCGCGGCGACGGCATACGCCGCGCTGTCCGCCACCGGTTCGGGGGTCGCGACGGGCACGGGTGTTACAACCGGCGTCGGCGCGACGGTCGGCTTCTGCGTGGGCGCAACCGTCGGAACCGGCGTCGGCGTCGCGGTCGGCGCGGCTGTGGCGGCCGCGACGGTCTGCTCCTCTACTTCAACCTTGGTCTGTTCTTCATCATCAGATTCGACCTCGGTCTGTTTCTCTTCCGCTTGCGCGTCCACAAACTTGCAGTCCAGCGTCGCCAGGGGATAGTTGATGTCGTCGTTATACAGCGCACCGACGTTCGCGGCGATGGCATCCATGAACGCGTTGTATTCCTCATCGGCCAGCTTTGTCAGCGCGCCGGCATCCATATAGCCTGTAACGACGCCGCGCTCGCTGTTGAAGGCGACGCGCAGGCGCTGCTGCTTTTCCGCCGGTTCGGTGGCCAGCACCACGTCGTCCAGCGCCAACGCCGCGAAGGGCTCGGTCGCGCCAGCCTCTGCGTAGACGCGGGCCTCGGCCAGGATCACCCTGCCGTAGAACGCGGCATAAGCCGCTGTATCGCCAGAGGCCTGCGCTTCCTCTGCCGGCTCCGCATCGGTATTTGGATCTCCATCCGCGTCGACATCCGCAACCACGTCCTCGATCGCCAGCTCGGTCTCGCCGACAACCTCCGTCGCGCCGTCTGACCACGCGGCTTCAAGCGCCGCTCCGGCATCCGCTTCTCCCTCCGCGATCGCGGCGGTCAGACCTCCGGTCAGCGTCGTGCAGCAAAGCGCCAGGACGAGCATCAGTGTAAACCATCTCTTCATCTGGAAAATCTCCTTGTGCGAGTATCGTCGGCGCGCCTTTGAAGCGCGCGGATTGTTACAGCTATATTTTACCACATCTGCAACCAAAATGTCAATATTTTGAAATATTTAATTTGGTTCGTTTTTGTGTCATTTCAGATATCATCGCCGTTCATTGTGAACGCGTCCTCTGCGGACGGCGCGCTTTTGCGGGCGGCCTCTTCTACAATTAAAGACGCGCAACGGCGGTCGTTCGGTTGACTTGCTTCAAAATTTAACATTTACAATTCTTTAGAAGCGTCCTTAATCCAATGGCGCTTGACATTTCCCGCAAATACCGTATGATAACCATAACCACCACGATTTACAGGAGGCATGAATCCCATGCAGCAGACGGCCAATCGGCACACCGCTTCGGAAAACCTGCGCCTGTTCAGGCACTTTCTGCCCTATTTCAAGCCCCGGCTGCCAGTGCTGCTGCTGGATCTGTTCTGCGCGTCGCTGACCACGATCTGCGACCTGGTGCTGCCGCTGATCGTGCGCTACATCACCAACATGGGCGCAACCAACCTGGCGGGGCTGAGCGTCGCCATGGTAGTACGGCTCGGCGCGCTATATGTGCTGCTGCGCATCGTGGATACCGCGGCCAACTACTTCATGCAGTCGGTGGGGCACGTGATGGGCACCCACATCGAGACCGACATGCGCCGGGATCTGTTCGCCCACCTGCAGGATCTGCCCCACGCCTTCTACAGCGACACCAAGATCGGACAGCTGATGAGCCGCATCACCAGCGATTTGTTCGACATCACAGAGTTCGCCCATCACTTCCCGGAGGAGCTGTTCATCACGTCCATCAAGGTGGTCATCGCCTTTGTGATCCTCTGCGGCATGAACGTGCCGCTGACGCTGATCATATTCGCTTCACTGCCGCTGATGGTGGTATGCAGCAACCACTTCGCCAGGCCCATGCAGCGCTCCTTCAAGGAATCCCGCCATCAGCTGGGCGAAATCAACGCCCGCGTGGAGGACAGCCTGTCCGGCATCCGCGTGGTGAAGTCCTTCGCCAACGAGGAATTGGAAAAGGAGAAATTCGCAGAGGGCAACCACGCCTTCCTGGACGTCAAGCGCCGCATGTACCACAACATGGCGGGCTTTCACTCCGTCACCCGCATGTTCGACGGCATCATGTACATCCTAGTGGTGTGCGTGGGCGCGATCTTCATGATCAAGGGCCGCATCACGGCCGCGGATCTGGTGGCCTACCTGCTGTATGTCACCACGCTGCTGGCCTCCATTCGGCGGCTGGTGGAGTTCACCGAGAACTTTCAGCGGGGCGTCACCGGCATCGAGCGCTTCGTGGAGGTGATGGAGGAGAAGCCCTCCATCGAGGATCTGCCGGGGGCTGTGGCGCTCAAAGACGTGCGGGGCGAGCTGGAATTCGACGACGTCTCCTTCGCCTATGAGGACGGCGGCAGCGATGTGCTGAGCCACGTGAGCCTGCACGTAAAGCCGGGCGAGAGCGTGGCGCTGGTGGGCCCCTCCGGCGGCGGCAAGACCACGCTCTGCAACCTCATCCCCCGCTTCTACGAGGCCCGTAGCGGCACGATCCGCATCGACGGCACGGACATCAAAAAATACACGCTGCACTCGCTGCGCAAGCAGATCGGCATGGTTCAACAGGATGTGTATCTGTTTTCCGGCACGGTGCTCTCCAACATCGAATACGGCAGGCCCGGCGCAAGCCGCGAGGAGATCATCGAAGCCGCGAAGCTGGCCGGCGCCCACGATTTCATCATGGAGCTTGAGAACGGCTACGATACCTACGTGGGCGAGCACGGCGTGAAGCTCTCCGGCGGCCAGAAGCAGCGCGTCTCCATTGCCCGCGTGTTTCTGAAGAACCCGCCGATACTGATACTGGACGAGGCCACCAGCGCCCTGGACAACGAGTCCGAACACCTGGTGCAGCAGTCGCTGGACGGCCTGATGAAGGGGCGCACCACCTTCACCATCGCCCACCGCCTGACCACCATCCGCGGCGCGGCCACCATCCTCGTGCTCACCGATCAGGGCATCGTGGAGCAGGGCAGCCACGAGGAATTGATGGCGAAGAAGGGCGTGTATTACGGGCTGTATCGGATGTATCAGGAGGACGAATGATCGGGCTCGCAGATATAGACCGAGGTTTGTTTTGCAAAAAACAAACCTCGGTCTATTTTAGTACAGACAAAGCAATGACAGTGTGATCGCGGCAAAGAAGGCCCATGCGCGGAAGGTCTTTTTCGCTCTCAGCAGCGAGATGGCCGCGCAGACACAGCCGACTGCCAGCACGCAGACCAGCCAGGTGGACTGGAGCCGAAGGGGCGTGAATCCGAAGCAATCGATATACAGCGCCAGCTTTGAAAGCGCCACCGCCGCAAACAGCAGGCTCTGAGCCAGCAATATCAGGCAGAGGATCAGCGTGGGCCTATCCTGCCGCGCCTCACCGGCGGCGGTGCGCGTCGCCAGCCAGAGCAGCGCGAGGTTGACGGCCATCACCTGACACAGCTCGAAGAAGCCCTGCCGCGCGTATTGGGAGACGATGAAGCCCGCCGGCAGCGTGCGGGTGAACGCGCCGAACAGGTAGCGCCCCTGCACGACGAAGAACAGCAGGTACAGGAGCGCGAAGCCGCCCATCAGCGCCGCCCACATCTTGTTCGGCACCCGACGCAGCTTTTCGAGCCCCTGGCAAGCGGCGTTACGACGGCGCGCGATCCGGTCGGCACTCTCCCTGGCCGCGCCGGCAATCATGCCGTAGAGGTACGCGCCCACTGGCAGGCTCAGCAGCAATCGCCACCACACCCCCTCGTCGATCTCCAGGCTGAACGCGCCCAGCGCGCGCTCGACTGCTCCGGCAAAGCCGCTGTCCGCCAAAGTGAGCAAATTGAAGGCCAGCGCGAACAGCCCCGCGGCTGCCAACAGCGCCAGCGCCGACCAGGCGAGGGCCTCCGGCTTTACCCGGCTTCTATCGCTTCGGATGTGGGTCAGCGCGTAGAGCACCATGCGCGCCCTGAGCAGAAGGTTGGTAAAGGGCAGCACGAGGACGCCGTAGACCGCATCCAGCGGCAGCAGATGGCCGGTCTGTCCCTCCGCCAGCGCGCCGCCACGGCTCAGCGCCCACCAGATGGCAAGGCCGTGCAGGAACAGCAGTTTTTCCTCCATCGCCCAGACATGGGAGCGCTCCACGCGCAGCGATCCAATCGCGCCGCCCAGTTCCCCGCCGTCCAGCAGAATGCCGCACAGCGTCGCGAGCATACAGCCCAGCCAGACCCAGGATTCCCGGCCGCGCGGGCGCCGCCAGTGCAGCCATTCCGTCATCGCGATGAACCCGGCGGCGAACGCCGTTAGCATCGTCAGGCACTCGGCCATGCCGTCGTTCATAAAAAACGCCGCGTATAGCCAGGCCAGCGCGTACATCACAAGCGCCGCCAGCTGCTCCCGCCGCGTCGCCGAAAAGGGCGCGGCTTCCTCCAAAATGGGCGCGTTGAACACGCCGGACGCCTCGCGGGCCTCCAATTTCTCGCTCATATTCAATTCTCCTTCATTGGGGATTCAGTTGATGCTCAGTCGTCCCGGAACTCCAGCAGGTCGCCGGGCTGGCATTGCAATTCGTGGCACAGGGCCATCAGCGTGGAAAAGCGAATCGCCTTGGCCTTGCCGGTCTTGAGAATGGACAGATTGGCGGGAGTGATGCCGACGCGCTCGGCCAGCTCGTTGCTGGAAATCTTGCGCTTGGCCATCATCACGTCCAGATTGACGATGATCTCCATGAGCGGCCTCCTATACGGTCAGATCCAACTCGGACTTCATGGCCACGGCCTGCTGGAAGGCGTTCTTCACGATGCGCACAATCAGCGCCATGAACGCCGCGGCCATGGCCACCGCCCACAGGCTGCGCATGAACGCCCCGGCGACCAGACAAATGCCCGCTACGGCGAAGCAGCACCAGCTCACGACGCGCATGCGGCGCACATTCTCCTCAGTGAACACCCGGCCCCGCCGCAGCGCGGCCAGCAGCCGCCAGAGCTGCCACAGCGCGATATAGGCAAACACGCTGCACAGCATCAGCGCGATGATCAGCGCCCTGCCCTCGCCCATCGGCAGCGCAGCCTCGCCACGCACAAAATACACCGAACCGCTGTACCGCCCAGCGCCGGTGACGGCAAAGACGTCGATCACCACCAGCAGCGCGCTGAACGCGGCCACGCACACCTGCGACAGCACGAGGCTCTTGTCCTTGGTCCAGTTCATGGTCCATCCTCCTCTCAGGCAATGCTAGCATAGCACATCAAGCATCGTTTGTCAACTCTTTTTTATCGTTTTTCAATAATTTTTGTTTGAAAAAGGGAATCACGCCGAAGACGACGCGATTCCCTCCGTCATCTATTCCCTGTTTTGCTTCTCCTTCTTCAGCTTGACGGCGATCAGCACGGGCGGGTCCCCCGGCTGATTCATGTAGTGCTTTGTCATCGCGTCGCAGCGCCTGGGATCCAGCGCGGCGGCCCATTCCCGCAGCGCCGCCAGCTCCCGCGCGCCCTCGTCATGGCCGGGATAGACGCAGATGGTCAGCAGCCCCTCCGGCTTCAAAATGGAGAGCGCCGCGTCCGCGGCCTGGAGCGTGGTTCGCGTCAGCGTGGTGACGCCGTGCCCGGCCCCCGGCAGCCATCCCAGGTTGAACATGACCACGTCCACCGGTTCCGGCACGAGCGCCGCCATGCGCTGGTGGCCCTCATTGAACAGCGTCGCGCGTTCCGCCACGCCCGCCGCCTCCAGCAGCGACCGGGTGCGCGAGACGGCCTCGGCCTGCACGTCAAAGGCATATACCTTGCCCTCCGGCCCCACCCGCTCGCACAGCCAGAGCGCGTCCTTGCCGTTGCCCATCGTGGCGTCCACCGCCCGCGCGCCGGGATAGAGCGCCGGTTCGATCAGCGCCGCCGCCCAGAATCGCGCGGAGCGAAAATCCTGCGCCATCGTATCGCCTCCCTTATAGCGGTATTATACACGATTCTGCCGCCTCGTGGCAACCTTTGCCGCCCCCAACTACCCGCAAAAGCAATTCCGCCTGTCCATGACGCTTTGCCAGGGCTCCGGCAACGCTCCATTCTCCATTTTTGCGCCTCCATTTTACACAAAACTTTTCACGGCGTTCGTTGAAGGAAGCCGCGGCCTGTGATATCATACACTCACATCAAATTATCCGACAAGGAGCATCCCGCTATGCAGCGCGACCTTCGCGCCCGCCGCCCGCTGAGACAACTGCTGTTCGGCGACCGGGCCTTCTACGCCATGGTGCTGGCCATCGTGATGCCGATCATCATACAAAACGCGATCACGAATTTCGTGAACCTGCTGGACAACATCATGGTGGGCCAGGTGGGCACGGAGCAGATGTCCGGCGTGTCCATCGCCAACCAGCTGCTGTTCGTGTTCAACCTGTGCGTGTTCGGCGGCATCTCCGGCGCAGGCATCTTCTCCGCCCAATTCTTCGGCGCGGACAATCAGGAGGGCGTGCGCCACTGCTTCCGCTACAAGCTGTACGTCTGCGCGCTGCTGATCGCCGTTTCGCTGGCGGTATTCCTGCTGGGCGGCAGATTTCTGATCACCCGCTTCCTGCACGACGAGTCCGGCACCGGCCGCGTGGAGGTGACGCTGGAGCACGGCATGCGCTACCTGCATATCATGCTCTTCGGCCTTCTGCCCTTCGCGCTGACGCAGGTCTACGCCGGCACGCTGCGCGAAACCGGCGAGACGAAGCTGCCCATGTACGCGGGCATCGCGGCGGTGTTTGTCAATCTGATCTTCAACTACCTGCTGATCTTCGGCCACCTGGGCTTCCCGAAGCTGGGCGTGGCCGGCGCGGCCATCGCCACGGTACTCTCCCGCTACGTGGAGCTGACCATCGTGGTGGCCTACACCCATCGCCATTCTGAGCGCTATCACTTCGTGAAGGGGGTGTACCGCAGCTTCCACGTCCCCGCCCGACTGGTGAAAGACATCACCGTCAAGGGCCTGCCGCTGCTGATCAACGAGGGGCTTTGGTCCATGGGCATGACGTTGCTGGCCCAGTGCTACTCCGTGCGCGGGCTGGACGTGGTCGCCGCCATGAATATCTCGAATACCATCTCCAATCTGTTCGCGGTCACGTTCCTCTCGATGGGCAGCGCTACCGCCATCATCGTCGGACAGTCGCTGGGCGCGAGCGACATGGAGGGCGCAAAGATCCAGGCCTGGCGGCTGCTCACCTTCTCCATCGCCATCAGTCTGTGCACACTGCTGGTGATGAACCTCGTCGCGCCGCTGATTCCCCGCGTCTATCAGACCTCCGACGCGGTGCGGACGCTGGCGACGCAGTTCCTGCGGGTCTACGCCTTCTGCATGCCCCTGTTCTCCTTCTGCAACAGCGCCTATTTCACGCTGCGCTCCGGCGGAAAGACGCTGATCACCTTCCTGTTTGACAGCGGCTACACATGGGCGATCGCCGTACCCTTCGCCTGGTGCCTGGTGCACCTGACGGCTCTGCCTGTGATTCTGATCTATCTGCTCGTGCAGATGGCGGATATCCTCAAGTGCGTGCTGGGCTTCATACTGCTCAAGCGGGGCGTCTGGCTGAATAATATGGTGGAATAGACATCGTGATTCCCCGCGCCCGACCGCGGCGCGGGGAACTGTTGTAGAAAGGTGTAATCGATTTTCGTCGTCGCGCAGCTTTCACGCGCTTGAATCTGTGGCGCGGGAAAGCGATACCGGAAAGGCGGCAGCAGTTGGCTCCCGGCCCCGCCGCAACAGCGCCTTCCCAGCGTTCGCGGCGCAGCTTTCACGCGCTTGAATCTGTGGCGCGGGAAAGCGATACCAGAAAGGCGGCAGCAGTTGGCTCCCGGCCCCGCCGGGATGAGGTTATTTTCCGAAGAGCTGCACCCAATAGATGACGCCGCCGGAGATGTAAGCGCACACGCCGATGCTGCCATAGCTGGCGCGAAGTATGTTCTCCCGATGCCCCTGAGAGCTCATCCAGGCGGCCATGACCTGATCGGCGGATCGCTGCCCCATGGCGATGTTCTCGCCGTAGGCACTGCCGCTGACCGTGGACCAGGCGGTGCCGTCCGGGCGGGTGTGGCTGAATTGCTGCACGATCTCACGGGCGCGCACCTGGGCCGCGCGGGTCAGCTCCGAATCCACTCGGAGGCCGCCCAGGCCTGCCTTTTCCCGCTCTGCGTTCACCTGCGCCACCACCTGAGATGCGAGGTCTCCGCTGCTGTTGCCACTGGCCGGCGTCGCCGTCGGAACGGCTGTAGGTATGGGCGTCGGGACGGCTGTGGGCACAGGCGTCGGCACCGGTGTCGGGACGGCTGTGGGCGCGATCGTCGGCTCCGTCGTTGGCACCGCAGTTGGAACGGGCGTCGGCACTGGTGCCGGGACAGCCGTGGGTACGGGTGTCGGCTCCGCCGTGGGAACCGGCGTGGCAATCGGCTTCTGTGTGCCGTTCGCCTCCGCGGTCAGGCAGCCGTTCGGCGTCTTGAGCCGCGCGGCGTAACGCCGGGAAGCATCGTTGACGCTGTATTGCAGGCTGCCGCTTGGCTGAACGCACATGACCTCCATCGGCCAGCCGTCCACATAGAGCGTGAGCGTGCAGTTTCCCGCGCAGGCGGCATTCCACGCGACGGAGAGCGCATTGCCCTCCACGCGGGCGGAAAGCGACGCCTCGGCAAAGGCGTTCCCGCACAGCGCCAGCGCACAGATCAAAACCAGAAGCAGTAATCGTTTGAATTTCATCAAAACGCACATCCTTTCGAAATGAATTTGAAATATATTTCGTCATTATTTTATAATTTATGTCCAATTTTGTCAAACAAATCATGCGCAATTTGCATAAATTGGCAGTTCTGACAGGATATGGCACGGGAGGCACATATGGAAGGCGATAAAATGCGGGCCGATGCCGCGCTGGTCAAGCGCGGCCTGGCGGCCAGCCGGGAGAAGGCCCAGGCCCTGATCGCGTCAAGGCTCGCCACCGTCAACGGCGCGATCATCGCAAAGCCCGCGCAGCGGGTGGGCGAGGGCGACGCGCTGGCGGTACACGGCGCGGCGCACCCCTACGTCAGCCGAGGCGGCCTAAAGCTGGAGAAGGCGCTTCGGGTTTTCCGCGCCGACGTGACCGGCGCGGTGTGCGTCGATATCGGCGCCTCCACCGGCGGCTTTACGGACGTGCTGCTGCAAAGCGGCGCGGAGCTGGTCTACGCCGTCGACGTGGGCACCGGGCAGCTGGACGCGACGCTGCTGAAGGACCAGCGGGTGGTCAGCATGGAGCGCGTCAACGCGCGAATGCTGGAGGCGTCGATGTTCCCGGCGCGTCCCACGCTGGGCGTAATGGACGTATCCTTCATCTCCATCAAGCTGATCCTCCCCGCGGCGCTGGCGGTTTTGGGCGAGGCAGGCAGGATGATCACCCTCGTCAAGCCCCAGTTTGAGGCGGGGCGACAGGCCGTCGGCAAGGGCGGCATCGTTTCAAAACCGGCGATACACCGGCAAGTGCTGCGGGAAATCGTCGATTTTGTCCCCGCGCTGGGCTGGCGCGTGCGGGCGCTGGACTTCTCCCCCATCGCCGGCGGCGACGGCAACATCGAGTTTCTGGCGGACATCGCGCCGCAAAAAAACTGCGACACCTTCGTGTCGCAGGCAAATATAGACGCCGTCGTCAAGGCGGCGCACGATAAAATCTGATTTGTCTCGCACTTCGTCCGAGGGGGTGGAGTGTGTCGCCGAACGCATAATGACAGCGATGATGCGTTTAGCGACACACTCTATTCCCCATTTTCTGTCATGGCGCCCAACTCATCCTATCTTATAAACCGCTCCGTATACTCCCGACCGGCCCTTCGCGCCTCCGGAGCGTCGTGCAGCAGCGCCCAGGTATCGGTGGCGCGGCACTCCAATTCGAATATGGGATCGCCCTTCAATGCCGCCGCGCGGGTGACGATGGGCAAGTTGGCGCGGGCGTTCAATTCCGTGAGCAGCGGCCCGGCCCCGGCGCGGACGCCCAGCAGCCGCGCGTAGGTCGG
>JAFVBK010000178.1 GCA_017480045.1 Clostridia bacterium | reverse complement strand
TGTAGGTGATGGGGCCGTCGTAGCGGGCCCGCACCTCGCGAATCAGCGCGCGCCACTCCTCGGCCCGCCCGTCGGCGCCCACCAGCTCGCAGCCGACGCACAGCATGTCCGCGCCGCTCGCCCGCGCCATGTCCGCCACCCGGCAGACGTGCTCCGTCCAGGCGGCGAACCAGTCCGCCCAGCAGGGCTCGGTGGGCACCGGCGGGTCAAAGAAGTGGATGAACGCCCGCCAGGCTCCGTCCCGGCAATTTACCATGGCCTTCAATATCACCTTTAGCCCCAGCGCGCGGGCATGGGCACAGACATTATCCACGTCCTCGGCGGACATCACGTCCGGCGAATCGGAATCCATCTCCGTGGACCAGGGATGCGCCTGCCAGGCGCAAACCGGCAGTATGACGGCGTTGCAGCCGGTGGAGCGGGCCATCGCCTCCAGCGAGCGCCGCCAAGCAACGCCCTGGGTGAAGCCCCGCTTTTCGCAGAAGCCGTAGGTATAGGCGTTCAAGAAGCCGCCCTCGACGCCGTTCAGCAGGCGGTCCATCGAATTGGTCATGGGTTGATTCCCTTTCCATCTTTCATGATATGATCGTCGGAAGCTGTTTTCTCTGCGCGCGGGGGCGCCGCATCGGCGCCCCCACATTCACAATATGCTTATTAATTACTTATTGGAGCCGAAGGCATCCTGGTGGGCGTTGGGGCTGGCGCGCTTCTCGATGTCGGGGAAGCGATGCTCCAGCGCCGCGCGGGAGATTTCGATGTCCTCCGCGGCCTCGTCGGGATGGGTGCAGCCCACGGTCACCATGTCGCAGTCGCGGATGGTGTTCCAGGAGAAGTTCAGGCCCACATAGGGGGTCACCCGGCCCGCGGCCATGGGCTTGATGGTCATCACCGGCTTCTTGGCGCTGTTGATGATGGCGGCCACCGTCTCGATCTCCACCTGCATCAAAAAGCCCATGCAGTTGTAGATTTGAATGTAGGTCTGCACGTCGTAGCCGTTGTCGTCGGAATAGGTGATCAGCTCCGGCATGTGGGCCGACAGGCCGGGGATCATGCCCTCCTGGCGGATCATGTCGGTGTAGTCGTCCAGGCGCAGGATCTTGTGCTGGTTTTTGTTCACCAGCTGCTCGGCGCTGGAGTGATGGATCAGGCAGAGCTTCGCGCCGCACATCTTGCTGCGATGGATGGTGGCCCGCGCCTGGCGGCGGCCCTCCTCGGTGTCGTCCACGTTGATGATGGGCGTATCGATCAGGATCAGCTCCTTGCCGGTCTTGTCCATCGTCGCGTTCACCGCGTCCTGCATCACCTTCTCCTGCTGCAGCGGGCCCATGATGGTATCCACGCCCTCGTTAAGGAAGGTCTCCAACAGCGGCACCACCCGCGCGCCCTCCGGATACCGATTCTTGATCTGCCGGTCCGCCGCGGGGCTGCGATGGCTCCAGCCCAGGATCCAGTTGGTGCCGATTATCATGCGGGACAGGGATACGCCCGCCACTTCCGTCCGGGGAAACACGCTCATAGGTATGCCTCCATTTCAATATCTTTTCGGTTCATATGCGGCTCACCGCCGCGCTACAATTATTATAACTGCCAATTACCGGCGCGTCAAGGGCGCGACGGCCGCTTTCTCATGCGCTTCTCATGTAAACACAACTCTGAATTAACCTTGTTCTGGTATATTGTCAGCGAACCGTTGAAACGCTTTCCAGCGCCTCCGAGCACCATCGGAGACGCCTGTTTATTCGGAGGTTGATCCATGATAACAGCCTACTATGACACCGTCCTCGCATTCTCCCTGCTGATGACGCTGATCTACGCGCTCATGTGGCACAAGCACTTCGACGCCCACATCACGCTGACCTTCGCGCTGGTGCCGATCGCCAACCTGGGCTTTGCCATGCGCTGCCGTGCCGAGACGCTGGAGGCGGCGCTGAACGCCAACCTGGTGTGCTACATCGGCGGGTGCTACCTACTGCTGAACGTGGTGTTCATCGTGTTCGGCCTGTGCCAGATCGGCCTGAGCCGCTGGCTGCGGCTGGGGCTGTTCGCGCTGAGCAGCGCGGTGTATCTCTCGGCGCTTACCAACGGTGAAAGCGGCCTGTTTTACCGCAGCGTCGCCTTGGAGCGTGTGGATGGCGCGACCACGCTCGTCAAGGAATACGGCCCGATGCACGGCGTGTTCGTGGGCATGATCGTCGCATACTTCCTGCTCAGCGTCGGCGCGATCGTCTACAGCTATCTGAAGAAAAACCAGGTTTCCCGAAAAATGCTGGCGCTGCTGCTCATGCCCGTGGTGGTTTCGATGGCGGCGTTCTTCGGCGTGCGCAGGCTGTTTCCGCGGGTGGAGCTGATCACGGCGGCCTACGATTTCGCGCTGGCCACCTACCTGATCATCGTCTACCGCATCTGCCTGTACGACATCACCGACACCGCCGTGGATTCCCTGGTGCAGAGCGGCGATACGGGCCTGGTGTCCTTCGACTTTCGCTTCAAGTACCTGGGCAGCAACGAGACGGCCAAGGCCATCTTCCCGAATCTGAACAACCTGACGGTGGATCGCTCCATCCGCCGCGACAGGCAGATGCAGGACATCGTTCGGCCCTGGCTGGAGGCGTTCAAGGCCGACGATAGCCAGGACACCGCCTACTATGAAAAGGGCGATCGTGTGTACCTGATCAGAACCGCCTACCTCTACGACGGACCTCGCAAGCGGGGCTACCAGCTGTTCATCACCGACGACACCGAGAACCAAAACCACATTCGCCTCATCAACCGCTACAACGCCGAGCTGGAGCGGGAGGTGGCCGACAAGACCGCCCATATCGTCGAGATGCACGACAAGCTGGTGCTGGGCATGGCGACGATGGTCGAGAGCCGGGACAATTCCACCGGCGGTCACATCCGCCGCACCAGCGAGGGCGTTCGGCTGCTGGTGGAGGCCATCCGCCGGGACAATGTGTTCGACCTGAGCGACGCGTTTTGCCAGGCCGTCGTCAAGGCCGCGCCCATGCACGACCTGGGCAAGATCGCCGTGGACGACGCGGTGCTGCGCAAGCCCGGCCGCTTCACGCCGGAGGAATTTGAGAAGATGAAGGCCCACGCCGCCGAGGGCGCGCGCATCGTGCGCGAGATACTGGACGGCACCGACGACGCCTACTTCCAGCAGATCGCCGAGAACGTGGCCCACTACCACCACGAGCGCTGGGACGGCTCCGGCTATCCG
This sequence comes from Clostridia bacterium, assembly GCA_017480045.1. Classification (GTDB taxonomy): domain Bacteria; phylum Bacillota; class Clostridia; order Christensenellales; family Aristaeellaceae; genus UBA2862. The sequence goes on along the minus strand of JAFVBK010000178.1, from coordinate 2,617 downwards.
GAGGGGCTCAAGGGCGACGCTATCCCGCTGGAGGCCCGCGTCATGGCCGTGGCCGACGTCTACGACGCGCTGGTGAGCAAGCGTGTATACAAGGACAGCATGTCCTTTGAGGCGGCGCACGGCATCATCATGGAGGGCATGGGCAGGCACTTTGACGCGCGGCTTGAGCCCTGTTACCTGGCCGCCCGACCGAAGCTGGAGGCATATTACAGCGCATTGTCTGAAACAGAGGCATCGGAGGCGTCCGCATGAAATTCTTTCACCTATCGGATCTGCACATCGGACTGAAGCTCCTCAACCGGGACTTGATGGAGGACCAGATCTATATCCTCAATCAGATCGCCGAAGCCGCGCGGCGGGCACGCCCAGACGCCGTCGTCATCGCCGGGGATATCTACGACAGGGCCGTGCCCTCGGCGGAAGCCGTGGCGGCGTTCGACGGCTTCATCGCGGCGCTGACCGACGCTGCGCCCCAGGCGGAGATCATGCTCATCAGCGGCAATCACGACAGCGCGCCGCGCCTCAACCTGTTCAGGGGCCTGCTGAACAGGCAGCGCATACACATGATCGGCCTGCCGCCCCAGCGGCCGGAGGAACACATCGAGGTCGTCACCCTCAACGACGGGCACGGCCCGGTGAATTTCTACCTGTTGCCCTTCGTGAAACCATCGATGGTCAAGGCGATCGTGGGCGCCGATGAGAGCGGCAACAACCTCTCCTATGAGGAAAGCCTGCGCCGCCTGATCGGTCGCGAGGCCGTGGATTCTACCCAGCGGAACGTGCTGGTCAGCCACCAATTCTACATACCCGCCGGCAGAAGCGCCGACGACGTGGCGCGCATGGCAAGCGAGATCCGCACCGTGGGCAACATCGACGCGGTGCGCGGCGACCTGCTCTCCCCCTTCGACTATGCCGCGCTTGGGCACATTCACAAGCCCACGCGCGTGGGCGGCGAGCGCTTCCGCTACTGCGGCACGCCGCTGGCCTGCTCCGTCAGTGAGGCGGGACAGCAAAAGGGCATCGTGGTCGTCGAGCTGGGCGCGAAGGGCGACGTGCGCACCGACGTCATTCCCCTCGCGCCGCTGCGGCAGGTGCGCGTCGTCACCGGGACGCTGGAGGCGGCGCTGGCTCAGGCCTGCGGCGACTATGTGACCGTCGTTTTGACAGGCGAGGCTGGTTTGGACGCCTTCGACCTGCGCGACCGGCTGCAGGCCGCGTTTCCAAATCTGCTCGAAATTCGCCGGGAACAGCCGCGCGGCGCGGACTGCGGTCCGATGCCAGCGCCCCAGAGCGCCCTCGACCCCATCGAGCTGTGCGGCGCGTTCCTGGGCAAGCTGGATGAAGGCGAGCAGGCGCTGCTCAAAGATGTCGTTAACGCGGTGCGGGAGGTGAAGGACGCATGAAGCCGCTGACCCTTACCCTGCAGGCCTTCGGATCCTACGCCGCGAAGACCGTCGTCGATTTCACCGCGCCGAATCAGAATCTCTTCCTGATCACCGGCGACACCGGCGCGGGCAAGACCACCCTTTTCGACGCCATCGTCTTCGCGCTGTACGGGGAGGCCAGTTCCAGCGCCAACAAAAAGGACGGCGCGGAGCTGCAAAGCCAGTTTGCCGAACTCGCGGTGATGCCCGTCGTGGAATTGACCTTTTCGGAGATTTCGGGCGGCGAAGCGCAAATCTACACCGTGCGGCGCTCGCCCCGGCACCGGCGTCCGATGCGGCGCGGCACGGGCTTCACCGACGAGCGGGAGAGCGTTTCCCTCATCCTGCCGGATGGCCGGGAGTACTCCCAGAATCAGAAGGAGACGGATGCGAGGCTTGAGGAAATCGTCGGTCTGAGCAAGGATCAGTTTATGCAGGTGGCCATGATCGCTCAAGGCGAGTTCATGGCGCTGCTGCGCGCCAGCTCCGCGGACAGAAAGGTCATCTTCAGAAGGCTATTCGACACCGAACTCTACCAGGAAATCGTGGAAGAGTTGGGCAAGCGGCAGAGGGCGAAGCGCTTGGAGATCGATCAAATCCGGCTGGCCTGTCAGGCGGAAATCAGCCGCGTCGCCATCCCGGAGGTCTACGAGGGCGCGGAGGCGCTCCTGGCGCTGAAATCGAACGTCCTCGCCGCCGAACAGCTGAACATCGCGCAGGTGGAGGCGCTGACAGCATCTCTGGAATCGATGTGCGCCTGGCTGGACGCGCAGAGCGATGAAGCCCACGCGGCCCGCGACGCCGCCGGGCAACGACGGGACGGCGCTCGCGACGCGCTGACCCAGGCCGAGGCGCTGATTGCCGCCTACGGGCAGCTGGCGCGAGCGGAAGCCGAGCTCGAATCATGCGCGGCCCAGGAAGGAGAAATCCGCGAAGCCGGCGCCCTGATCGCGGCCATCGCCGCCGCCTACGAGATTCGCGGGGCGCACCGGCGCTATGCGGACGCGCGAGACGCGGCGGCGCGGACCGTGGCGGACCTAAGCGGGCAGCAGGAGGCGCTTCCCCGCCTCAAGGCGCTGGCCACGGACGCTGCGGAGGCCGAGGTCTCGGCCAAGGCTGCCATGGAGGCGGCGCTTTCCAGCCACGCCCGCGTCTCCGAGCGCGTGGCAAAGGCACTTTCCACACTGCGGCGC
>JAFVBK010000177.1 GCA_017480045.1 Clostridia bacterium | reverse complement strand
TCCATTCGCCTGGATAAGTTCCTGAAGATTTCCAGGATCATCAAGCGCCGCAGCGTCGCTAACGACGCCTGCGCCACCGGCCACGTCTCCGTGAAAGGCAAGGAAGGCAAGCCGGGCACCGACGAGAAGGTGGGGGATGTGCTGGGCATACGCTTCGGCGACAAGTACAGCGAGTATGAGGTCCTGTCCATCGCCGAGCACGCTGCCAAGCAGGACGCGGCGGACATGTACCGCGCGCGGACATGAGCTGCTGGGCGGTGATCGTGGCCGCGGGCCGCGGCGAGCGGGCCGGTCTGGGCCGGAACAAGGTGTTCTACGCAATCGACGGGCATGCCGTGTTGACCCGCTGCCTGGATGTCTTTGAGCGCTGCGGACGCTTTGACGGCGCGGTGCTGGTGCTCTCCGAGGCGGACGAGGCGGCGTTTATGGCGCTGCGAGCGGCGGAAGGCCCCTTTCCGCTGATCAAGCATGTCGTTCGCGGCGGCGCGACCCGGCGGGATTCGGTGTACCACGGCCTGCTGTGCCTGCCGGAGGATACGGAAATCGTGGCCATTCACGACGCCGCGCGGCCCTTCGTATCGGACGAAGTGATCGAAGCCACGTTGGCCTCTGCGCGGGCATGCGGTAGCGGCGTGATTTCCACGCCCGTGGTGGACACCATCAAGCATGTCATGCCGGACGGCGGCGTGCGCTCGCTGGACCGGGCGACGCTGCGCGCGGTGCAGACGCCGCAGACCTTCGATTATCAGAAAATACTGGAAGCCCACCGTCGTGCGCAGGCGGAAAACCTGCCCGTCACCGATGACGCCATGCTGTTTGAGCACTACTACGGAGGCGTCCGGCTGGTCACGGCGGTTGGCGCGGAGGAGAATCGAAAGTTGACGACGAAGGCTGATTTTGAGGCCCTGAGCGCTCAGGCCGCGCCGGATGTGCGCGTGGGGCAGGGCTACGATGTGCACCGTCTGGCGGAGGGCCGCAGGCTGGTGCTGTGCGGCGTGACCATTCCCTGGGCGATGGGCCTGGACGGTCATTCCGACGCGGATGTTGCGGTACACGCGCTGATGGACGCGCTGCTGGGCGCGCTGGGTCTGGGCGATATCGGGCATCACTTCCCGGACACCGATCCCGCCTACAAGGGCGCGGATTCCATGCGACTGCTGGCCGTGGTGATGGACAAGGTGCGCGCGGCAGGCTATCGCGTGGGCAATGCGGACATCACCATCGTGGCCCAGCGGCCGAAGCTCGCGCCCTATATGGAGGCCATGCGGACCAGCGTCGCCGGAGGTCTGTCTGTGGACGCCTCGCGGGTGAACGTGAAGGCCACCACCACCGAGCGCCTGGGCTTCGAGGGCGAGGGCTTGGGCATATCAGCCCAGGCTGTGGCGTTGCTCGTCAAATAATATTACAGGAGATAAGAAAATGATTGGGATCATCTGCGCGTTGGACATCGAGGCCGAAAAACTGAGGGCCAACATTGAAGCGCCTGTCGCGGAGCGGGTGGGCCGCTTGGAATTCGTCAGCGGCCTGCTGCGCGGCCGGGAAGTGGTGATCGGCATGGCGGGCGTGGGCAAGGTCAACGCCGCCATGTGTGCTCAGACCATGGTACTCAAGTACGCACCGGAGCTGATCGTCAATTCCGGCGTGGCGGGCAGCCTTTCGCCGCGGCTGGATATCGGAGATATCGCGGTGGGCACCGGCGTGGTGGAGCACGATTTTGACACCACCGCTGTGGGCGACCCGCCGGCCTTCTTCAACGATCTCGGCGGCGATACCTTCCCCTGCGACGAGGCGGCGGCGCGGGGCATTCTCCGCGCCGCGGAGAATGAGGGCGTCCACGCGCTGCCCGCGAAGATCGCCTCCGGCGATCAGTTCATCAGCGACGGCGATATCAAGGCGCGTCTGGTGAAGATGTTCGCGGCGGAGGCCTGCGAGATGGAGGCGGGGGCCATCGCCCACGTGTGCTATGCGAATAATGTGAAGTGCGCCGTCATCCGCGCCATTTCCGACAGCACCGACGGCGAGCATCAGGTGGAATTCTACAAGTTTCTGCCCGTCGCCGCGGACAATTCCGCGCGGGTGCTGATGCGATACCTGGAAGAACTGAGATAGTGGGCGGCGACTGTGACAACATATGTAGGGGCGGCGATGTGCGGCCCGCTGGATTGTACGAGTCGAATCGTACGGGGCGGGCGCAACATCGGCGCCCCTATGGTATCCATACCATTCTCGATATTTATCCAGTGAAATTTTCCGCTTGCATTTTCGAACGAGATGCGCTATAATAGTCAAAGATGGTCAATAGAAGGTGATTTTATGGCACAGCTCAGTGACAGTATAGAGCATTTTATCAAGGAATTGATGAACGAGGACGCCCACGTGGAGCTTCGGCGCAACGAGTTGGCGCAGCACTTCGGCTGCGCGCCGTCCCAGATCAACTATGTGCTGGCCACGCGCTTTTCGGTAGATCACGGCTATATCATCGAATCGCGGCGCGGCGGCGGCGGCTATGTGCGCATCGTGCGCATGCAGACCCGCGGCGAGCCGAACTTCCTGGAGATGCTGCTGAACCGCGTGGGCAACTCCGTGGACGAGGAGACCGCCAACGCGATCATATCCAACCTGTTGGAGCGCAAGATGATTACCGGCAATGAGGCGAGCCTGATGCGCTCGGCCATCTCCCGCAACGCGCTGGCGCTGCCCATCAGCGCCAAGGACGTGTTGCGCGCGGCGGTGTTCAGGAATATGCTGGTTCGGGTATTCAAAAATCTGGAGGAGGAAGCGCGCGATGATGTGTGAGGATTGCGGCATTCGCCCCGCAAAGTTTCATTTGATGACGATCATTAACGGTGATCGCGTGGAACGCAATCTGTGCCCGACCTGTATGGCGCGGCATCAGAAGAAGCTGCCAGGGCTTGACTTTTCAAACCTGGCGGGCATATTGAACAGTATCCTGGAGGATAAATCCGACAGCGCGACGGAGCAGGCGCGCCAGGACGCGGAATACGAGGGCTATGTCTGCGAGCAGTGCGGCATGACCTACGGAGAATTTCAAAAGTGCGGCATGCTGGGCTGCGCCAACTGCTACCAGGCGTTCAAGACGCCGATGACGGCGCTTTTGCAGCGGGTGCACGGCAACACCCAGCACGCGGGGCGCGTGCCCGGCGGCGCGCACAGCGGCACCTCCATTCGCATGAACATCGATCGCCTGCGCCAGAAGCTGCAAAAGGCCATCGCCGACGAGGAATACGAGCAGGCCGCCAAGTTGCGCGACGCCATTCGCGCGCTGACCATCCAGCTGGAGCGCAAGGAATCGGACATCAAGGTCCGCCCGCAGGAGAGGCTTGCGGCCGAGGACGCGAGGGGAGGCGAGGAGGATGTATGAGTATGTGCTCGCGCCGGATCAGGATGTGGTCATTTCCAGCCGCGTCCGGCTTTCCCGCAACTATGAGGATCTGCCCTTCTCCCCGAAGCTGACCCCGGAATACGCCGAGGAGGTCATCGAGCGCACCGCCGACGCGGTGTTCAAGACAGAAAACGGCGCGGCGTTCACGCTGCTGCGCATGGGCGAGCTGGAGGAAGACGCCCGCTCGCGCCTGGTGGAGCATCACCTGATCAGCTATGATCTGCTGAAATTCGTCAACCGCTCCGCGGCCATGGTGTCCTCGGCGGGCACGGTCACCGTGATGCTGAACGAGGAGGACCACGTGCGCTTTCAGGGGCTTCTGCCGGGCCTGCAGCTGGAGCGGTCGGCGGAGATGGCCCTGAAGCTGGACGAGGCGCTTGGGACGCGGTATCCCTTCGCCTTTGACCATCAGTGGGGCTTTCTGACGGCCTGCCCGGCCAACACCGGCACCGGCATGCGCGCCAGCGTGATACTGCACCTGCCGGCGATCTCCGGCGACGGGCAGATGGGCGCGGTGATGCAGACCATCGCCAAGCTTGGGCTCACGATCCGCGGGCTCTACGGCGAGGGCAGCGAGGCGCAGGGCAATCTCTACCAGCTCTCCAACCAGGCCACCCTTGGCCGAAGCGAGGAGGACGTCATCCGCGCGCTGTCCGCCGCCACCAGCCAGATCGTGGAGCACGAGCGCGGCATGCGCGAAAGCGCGGAAAAGAAGGATATGCTGCAACTGCAGGATAGGCTGATGCGCTCCTGGGGAGAATTGATGTATGCGCGGCTGATGACCGCGAAGGAGTTCATGCGCCGCTATTCCGACATTCGCTACGCCGCCAGCATGGGCTACCTGCACGCGCCGCTGCCGGGCCTGGATACCCTGATGATGGACGTGCAGCCCGGCTCGCTGGGCGTGCGCGCCGGCAAGCTGATCAGCCCCAGAGAATCGGAGATCCTGCGGGCGAAGATATTGAGAGAGGAATTGCAGGATTTGGTGGCGGAGTGACGACTGCTCCCAAATTCTTATTCCCTAAACGGAGGAAATCAATGGCATATTTCGCGAAATTCACCGAGCGCGGCCAGCGGGCATTGCTCGCGGCACAGACCGAGGCGGCCCAGCTGGGGCGCACCTATGTGGGCACGGAGCACCTGCTGCTGGGCGTATTGACCGAACCCGGCGGGGCGGTCGCGGTGCTCAGGGGCATCACCCTCGACGGCGCGCGCAACGAGATCATACAGATTCTTGGCCGGGGCGAGGACAACGTTCAGGGCAAGCAGATGGTCTATACCCCCAGAACCAAGAAGGTGCTGGAGCAGAGCGTCCGCGAGGCGCGGGAGCTGAAGCAGAACTACGTGTCCACCGAGCATATCCTGCTGGCGCTGATGCGCGAGCGGGAGGGCGTGGCGGCCCACGTGCTCATCAAGATGGGCATGGATCTGTCGAAGGCTCGCGACGAGCTGCTGCACATCCTCACCGGCGCGGACGACGACGCGGCGCCCCAGGAGGGGACCTCGGCGGAGACGCCGATCCTCAACCAGTTTTCCCGCGACCTGACCGCCGGCGCGCGCAGCGGCGAGCTGGATCCGGTAGTGGGGCGCGCGCAGGAGATCGAGCGCATCGTGCAGATCCTCTCCCGCCGTCGCAAGAACAACCCCGTGCTCATCGGCGAGCCGGGCGTGGGCAAGTCCGCCATCGTGGAGGGCCTGGCCCAGCTGATCGTGGAGGGCAGCATCCCGGAGATCCTGCGTGGCAAGCGCGTGGTGGCGCTGGACCTGGCCAGCATGCTGGCGGGCGCGAAGTATCGCGGCGAGTTTGAGGAGCGCCTCAAGAACGCCATGGGCGAGATCAAGAAGGCGGGAAATGTCATCCTATTCATCGACGAGCTGCACACCATCTGCGGCGCCGGAGCATCAGAGGGCGCGATCGACGCCGCCAATATCCTCAAGCCCGCGCTGGCCCGCGGCGAGATGCAGTGCATCGGCGCGACCACGCTGAACGAATACCACAAGCACATCGAAAAGGATTCCGCGCTGGAGCGCCGCTTCCAGCCGGTGACCGTCGGCGAGCCGAACCGCGAGGAATCCGTGGAGATACTGAAGGGTCTGCGGGATCGCTACGAGGCGCACCATCGCGTGCGCATCACCGACGAGGCCATCACCGCGGCGGTGTATCTCTCCGATCGCTATATCTCCGACCGCTATCTGCCCGACAAGGCCATCGATTTGATCGACGAGGCCGCCTCACGCGTGCGCATCAAGGCCTTCACCGCGCCGCCGGACATGAAGGAGCAGCAGGCGCACCTGGAGGCGCTGAACAAGGAGACGGAGGAGGCCGTGGCGCACGAGGACTTCGAAAAGGCCGCTCACCTGCGCGACCGCAAGAAGGCGCTTCAAAATGAGATGGCCCAGCGCAGAAGCGAGTGGGAGCACAGCCGCAACAGCAAGGTGGAGATCGTCGGCGAGGAGGAGGTCGCCCAGATCGTGGGCGCCTGGACCGGCATTCCCGTGTCCCGCATCACCGAGGACGAATCCAACCGCCTGATCAACCTGGAGGGCATCCTGCACGAGCGCGTGATCGGCCAGGAAGAGGCGGTGAAGTCCGTCGCCAGGGCCATTCGCAGGGCGCGGGCGGGCCTGAAGGATCCCAACCGGCCCATCGGCTCCTTCATCTTCCTGGGGCCTACCGGCGTGGGCAAGACCGAGCTGTGCAAGGCGCTGGCCGAGGCGCTCTTTGGCGACGAGGACAGCATGATCCGCATCGATATGTCGGAGTACATGGAGAAGCACTCCGTCTCCCGCATGATCGGCTCCCCGCCGGGCTACGTGGGCCACGAGGAGGGCGGCCAGCTGACCGAGAAGGTGCGCCGAAAGCCCTATGCTGTGATCCTGCTGGACGAGGTGGAAAAGGCCCATCCGGACGTGTTCAACATCCTGCTGCAAATTCTTGAGGACGGCAGGCTGACCGACGGCCAGGGCCGCGTGGTAGACTTCAAGAACACCGTGATCGTGATGACCAGCAACGCGGGCGCCCACGCGCTGAAGAAGCAGCGCAGCATGGGCTTCGGCGGCGCGGAGGACAGCGCGCGCACCTACGAATCCATGAAGGAAAACATCATGGGCGAGGTGAAGAACATCTTCCGCCCCGAATTCCTGAATCGCGTGGACGAGATCATCGTGTTCCATGCGCTGGAGCAGCCCGAAATCGACGCCATCGCGCGGCTGCTGCTCAAGCAGGTTTGCGCGCGGCTGGCGGAGCGGGGCATCGAGCTGGATGTGGACGATTCCGCGCTCAGCCTGATCAGCGGCGCGGGCTACGACATTCAGTACGGCGCGCGGCCGCTGCGCCGCGCCATACAGCGCATGGTGGAGGACGCCCTCAGCGAGGAGATCCTGATGGGCAAAATCCGCCTGGGCGACCGCGTGCGCGTCGTCGCGGAGGGCGACAGGCTTGCGTTTAATCCCGTGGAGGAGGACGATCGCGAACTGGTACTCGCGGGTCAGGTAAACAACGATTGATCCGGATCGTATTCAATTTCGGTGGGCGTCTGCGTGGCTTCGGCCGCGCCGACGCCCATTATTGCGTTCAAAAGTCCGCCGGGGACGTAGCGCACCGGGCCGCTGGCCGGTCCCGTCAACAGCTCGCCCTCCGCGCTCAGCAGCGCGTTTCTGGGCAGCAGGGTGTATTCCGCCACCTGGCTCAGGTCGAGGGTATCGTCGGCAAAGCGCAGCGCCTGTCCGGGTTCGCCCCGCAGCACGGCGATTTCTACGCTCGCGCCGTTCACGGTGCGGGTAATGGCGTACTCCGCGCTGTCCTCCCGCGCGGTGAAGGTCAGCACCGGCATCTCGCCGGGGCCCGTCAGCAGTTCGAAGTCGTCCACGGGGGCTGGCGCGGTCCAATTTTCGGAAAAGGCGACCGGCAGGTTCCCTGCGAGAAACAATTCCCGAAGCGTATAGGCGGCGGGCGTCTTTTCCGTGCTCAGCAGCACCGCGTCGTCCTCCGTCAGCGCCAGCGCGTCCAGAAGCGCGGTCTTGACGCCCTTGGGACGGGTGAACTCCGCGCGGCTGAGCTGGCCGGACACCGCGCCGAGAAACGCCGCGCACAGGCGCGCGGGATAGCCGCTGCCGCCCGCTGAGGAAGGCAGGCTGTGGTCGGCGTCCGGCGCGTCGTAGCCCATCCACACGGCGACGGAGGTCTGCGGGGTGTAGGCCACCGTCCAGATGTCCCGCGTGCCCTCCGGCGACTGGGCGACGGTGCCCGTCTTGCCCGCCACTGGCATTTCGCAGGCGGAGAGCGCCTTCGCGCTGCCGCTGCTGGCGGCGGTCTTGAGCATGTCGGTGATCATATAGGCGGTCTCGGCGCTGACGGCCCGTTGGGTGTCGGCCTGCGCCTGATAGACCGCAAGCCCGTCGCCGTCCTCGATGGCGCGGATGGTGTGGGGGCGCACCTGCGTGCCGCCGTTTGCCAGCGCGCAGTAGGCCGCGCCCAGCTGGGCGGGGGATACGCCGTAGGTCAGGCTGCCCAGGGCCAGGGAGAGGTTCACGTCCTCCGGCGAGAGGGTGAGGCCAAAGCGCTGTGCGTAGTTCCTGAGGGCCGGAGTGCCGATGCTGTCCGCCAGCGCCACGGTCGCGATGTTCAGCGAGCGGGATAGGGCTTCCCGCAGCGTGACGCGCCCGTAGCTGGCGCCGCCGGCGTTGCCGGGGGTGTAGCCGCCGGCGAAGGTGCGGGGCGTGTCGTCGATGATGGAGGAGGGCAGATAGCCGTAGGCGTCGATGGCGGCGGCGTAGGTGGAAACCGGCTTGAAGGCCGAGCCGGGCTGGCGCTGCATCTGTGTGGCGCGATTCAGGCCCCGCTGCACATCATAGCTGCGGCCTCCGATCACGGCGCTGATTTCGCCGCTTGAGGTGTCCAGCGCCACCAGCGCGGCCTGCACCGGCGTGCCATCCGCCGCGCCCTCAGGGAAGTTCGCGGCGTCCGCAAACAGCGCCTCCGCCGCGCCCTGCATATTCGCATCGAGCCCCGTGTAGACGCGGTAGCCGCCGGAGATGACCTCGTCGGCGCTGAGGTTCAACGCCTGCGCAGCCTCTGTGAGCACTGCGTCCATGTACCAGGCGTACTGCGTCCTGTCCGCGTCGTCCATGGCCAGGCGCAGCGCTTCGGACTTGGCGTCGTCGCGCTCATCCTCGGTGATAAAGCCGTTTTCGGCCATCGTGTTCAGAATGGCGTCGCGCCGCGCTATCGATCTTTCTGGATTCAAGTGAGGCGCGTAGTTGGAGGGAGATTTGATGATGCCCGCCAGCAGCGCGCCCTCCGCCAGCGTCAGATCGGAGGACGTTTTGTCAAAATACGTCTGGGACGCGGCCTCGACGCCATAGGCGCCGTGGCCAAAGTACACCGCGTTCAGATAGGCCTCCAGAATCTGGCGCTTGTTCATCACGCGCTCCAGGCGCAGGGCGAGCGCGATCTCCTGAGCCTTGCGGGACAGCGTCTTGGTCTGGGTCAGGTGGGTGAGCTTGATGAGCTGTTGGGTGATCGTCGACGCGCCCTGGGCGTAGCTCAGCGTGCGTACGTCCTGCCACAAAGCCCCCATCAGGCGATAGAGATCCACGCCGTGATGCCTGTAAAAGCGCAGATCCTCCGCCGCGATAAAGGCGTTTTGCACGTACTCCGGAATCTCAGAGAGCGGCGCCCACACGCGGTTCTCACTGCCATGCAGCGCCCCGACCGCCTCGCCGTTCGCCGCAAAGACCGTCGTCGTGCCTGGCATATCGGTGATCTTTGAAATATCCAGCTTTTGCCAGTGCGGAATATCCAGCCGCCAAATAAATGCCGCCAGAGCAACGAATATCGCCGCGCCCAGCCCGATCAGCAGTTTTTTCTTCATGCAACCATCCCGTTTCCAGAGCGTGCCCTCGAAACGCGCGCTCCCATCATTCGTACAAAGTATTCCCAGCATCGGCTGAATTAGTCACAGCTGGCAGAAGTTGTGCGTGGACATTTGTGTGCGATCAAGGTAGAATATATGTACATTCATATTGCCCTGTTTGAACGGCAGCGGCAGTGATTGGGGTGATTCTATGAAGCGTTGGCATGCGATGCTGTCGGCGTTGACGCTGGCGGCGGCGCTGTGCGGCATGCTGCTGTCGTTTACAATTGACAGCGGAGCTCGGTCGCGGGCGACGCTGTCTCAGATATTGATATTTGCCTCGCTGGCGGGCTTTGTGGCCACCGTGGCGCTGCGCCCTGCCAGTGGGCGGACGGAGGCGGTCGGCGCCTCTCGCGCCGCGGTGAGCGACAGCGCGAAGCGCGCCTGCAATTTCTCGAATGTCGCCGCCAACGCGCAGGCGCTTCAGAGCCTGACGGAGCTTCGGGACTATCTCAAAGCCCCCGAAAAATACGTGCGTTACGGCGCGAGAATGCCCAAGGGCGTGCTGCTTTACGGTCCGCCGGGCACCGGCAAGACGCTGCTGGCGCGGGCGCTGGCAGGCGAAGCGGGCGTGCCGTTTTTCGCGCTCTCCGGTTCCGATTTTGTGGAAAAATATGTCGGCGTCGGCGCGGGGCGCGTGCGCGAGCTGTTTAAAAAGGCGCGCAAGGCGGGCAAGTGTGTGATCTTCATAGATGAGATCGACGCCCTGGGCAAGCGGCGCGATGAAAACGCCTCCGACGAGCGGGATCAGACGCTGAACGCGCTGCTGAGTGAAATGTCCGGCTTCTACACCGGCGACGGCGTGATCGTCATCGCCGCCACAAATCGCATTGACGCGCTGGATCCGGCGCTGCTGCGCCCAGGACGCTTCGACCGGCATATCGAGGTCGGCCTTCCGGGCAGGGCCGAGCGCCTGAGCATCCTGAAGCTGCACAGCGAAAACAAGCCCCTGGACGAGGACGTCAGCCTTGAGGCGCTGGCGGCTGAGACCGTCAGCTTTTCCGGCGCGTCGCTTGAGAGTCTCTTGAACGAGGCCGCGCTGTTGGCGGCGGCCCGTGGCAATGGGAACATCTGCAAAGCGGATATACAAACCGCCTTCTATAAGACCGTCGCGGGCGCGGATCGCGAAATCACGGCAACGCCCCAGGAGCGCCTCGTCATCGCCGTGCACGAGGCAGGCCATGCCCTCGTAAGCCACCTGCTTTCGCCGGAAAACCGGCTGTCGCGGGTGAGCATACTGCCGGCAGGCCACGGCGCTGCGGGCTACAATCTGTGCGTGCCCGCGGAAAGGGTGATGGTCGGCAGAAAGCATATGCAGAGCCAGATCTGCGTGCTGTTGGCGGGGCGCGCCGCCGAGCAGCTGACCTTCGGCGAGGAAGAATTGACAGCCGGAGCCTCCAGCGACATCTCGCGGGCCACGGAGCTGGCCGCCTCCATGGTCACCGAGCTGGGCATGGCGGGGGAGCCCGCCGTCTCTCTCAAGGCGCTCAACCGCGCCTGCGGCGGCGTGACGGGCGCCGCGGAGCGCTGTAAGGCGCTGCTGGATGGGCTGTATGGGCGGACGCTTCAGCTGCTTTCCGAGCAGCAAGGCGCGCTGACCGCCCTCTCACAGGCGCTCTTGGAGTCGGAATCGCTGGATGGCGCGATGGCCGAGGCCATCATCGATGCGCATTTGTCGAACGATAGACGGGAACCGGCATAGTAAGACCGGATTCGCAAGAGGATTCGACCGGCTGGGCATGGAATCACTCTACTGCTTTAGGAGGTAGAGGATTCCATGCTTTTTTATGAGACGAAGGGGAATGCGCTGATTGTGCGGCTGACAGGCGAGCTGGACCACAGCGCGGCAACGCGCATTCGAAGTGAGCTGGACGAGCTGATCGCAGATACCGGCGCACGGCGGCTGATATTCGATGTTAGCAATCTGGCATTTATGGACAGCAGCGGCATCGGGCTGATAATCGGGCGCTACAAGCTGATGACGCGGCGGGGCGGCAGCGTGGCGGTGGTCGGCTCCAACGAGCGCATCGACCGCATATTTGAAATGGCGGGGCTGTATCAGCTGGTGGATCGGTTGGCTTAAGGGAGGATGAATAAAATGGAGTGCATCAATGAAATGCGCCTGGATTTTCGGGCGCTGCCGGAAAACGAGGCCTTCGCGCGGCTGGCCGTCAGCGGCTTTCTGCTGCCGTTGGACCCAACGATGGAGGCGCTGGCGGACGTCAAAACCGCCGTCTCAGAGGCCGTGACCAACGCGATTGTGCACGCCTACAGAGAGGAAACGGGCTTGGTACGCCTTCGCGCGGGCTACAGCGCAGAGGGCGTCGTGCAGATCGATGTGATCGATCACGGCTGCGGCATTGGCGATGTTCAGCAGGCTCGCCAGCCCTTCTTTACCACCAGCGGCGGCGAGGAGCGCTCCGGCATGGGCTTTACCGTGATGGAGAGCTTTATGGACAGGGTCGCCGTACATAGCGCGTTGGGGCACGGCACCACCGTGCGCCTCATCAAGCGGATCCGGCCGCGGGACGACGCGATCCCGCGGCGGGCGTGAGCGAACAGCCCTACGAAAGCAGCGCGCGGGAGAAGCTGATTCGCGCCCAAAGCGGCGACGCGCAGGCGCGTGAGGAGCTGGTGCGGGACAACATCGCACTGGTGAAATACATTGTACGGCGCTTTTCCGGGCGCGGCGTGGAATATGAGGATCTGTTTCAATACGGCTGTATGGGGCTGTTGAAGGCCGTGGATCGCTTTGATCCGAACTATTCTGTGCAGTTTTCCACCTACGCGGTACCCGTCATCATGGGGGAAATCCGGCGCTTTCTTAGAGACGATGGCCCGATTCACGTCTCGCGCACCATTTATGAGCGCGCGCGCAGGGTAGAAGCTTGCGTTCAGAATTACCAGCAGGAGCACGGGCGCACGCCCAGCGTGCAGGAAATTGCCCTGGAATTGGAACTGGACGGCGGGGACGTGCTGCTGGCACTGAACAGTCGCAACCGCGTGCGCTCGCTGAACGAGCCTGTGAGGGGCGAGGGAGACCTCCGGCTGATGGACGTGCTGGGCGCGGAGCCGATGGCCGCCGTGGACAAGCGGCTGACGCTGGCAAAGCTGCTGCGCGATCTGAATCCCGATGAGCGCATGCTGATCGTACGGCGCTACTTCAAGGCGCATACTCAGACGCAGATTGCCAGGGACATGGGCATCTCTCAGGTTCAAGTTTCCCGCATGGAGAGCCGCATCCTAAAGCGCATGCGGGCGCTGGCAGGGACGGATGAGTAATGCTAGTATAATACTAAATTTCATCTATTCCATACACAACTGCGGATGTCTTTTCCGCTCCCGCGTTGCCTCGCTGCGGTCAACGATGCGCTGCATCGCCTCCCTTCGCTCCGCTTAGCGAGAACGAAAAATTCATTCCGCGTTTGTACACGTCTTAGAAGGAATTTAGTATAAGTACAAAGAGGCGCTTGTATTGATTGCTCGTTGGATGCATCCAAAAGCAGACCAGAGTCTATTTAGACTTTGGTCTGCTTTTGGGATTTAAGTTCGATTAGCGGGCGAATCGCCAAGGGCGGGCGTCGCGCGCCTTTACTCCACGCTCTTCAGCAGGTCGCAGAAATCAAAGGTGGCGAAATAGTCCCTCACGGTCTCCGCGCGGCGGATCATATCAAAGCTGCCGTCGGGATGCAGCAGTATCTCCGCGCTCTTGAGCTTGCCGTTGTAGTTGTAGCCCATGGAATAGCCGTGGGCGCCGGTATCGTGGATGATGATGAGGTCTCCGTCGTCGATCTGGGGCAGCGCGCGATCCACGGCGAACTTGTCGTTATTCTCGCACAGCGAACCGACCACGTCATATACATGGTCGCACAGCGCGTCCTCCTTGCCGGAAACGGTGATATGATGGTAGGCGTCGTACATCGCCGGGCGCATCAGGTTGACGGCGCAGGCGTCCAGGCCAATATATTCCTTGTAGATGTGCTTTTTGTGGATGGCGCGGGCGACCAGACAGCCGTGAGGGCCGGTCATGAAGCGGCCCAGCTCCGTGGCAATCGCCACCTCGCCCAGCCCGTCTGCGCTCATCTGCTTGCCAAAGGTTTCGCGGATGGACGCGCCGATGGTATGGATATCCGGCATGCTCTGTTCCGGCAGATAGGGGATGCCGATGCCGCCCGACAGGTTGACCATGAACAGCTCCGCGTTCAGCTTGCGCCGAAGCTCAATCGCCAGGTCGAACAATATCGAGGCGTTGGCGGGATAGTAGTTGTTGTCGGCGGCGTTGCTGGCCAACAGCGCGTGCAGGCCGAAGCGCTTTACGCCCAACTGCTGAAGGCGCTGCACCGCTGAAAAGATCTGCTGCTTGGTCATGCCGAATTTGGAAGCGTCCGGCTGTCCCATGTATACCGAGCCGATCAACAGTTCTCCGCCGGGATTGTAGCGCAGACA
Source organism: Clostridia bacterium (assembly GCA_017480045.1). Lineage (GTDB taxonomy): Bacteria > Bacillota > Clostridia > Christensenellales > Aristaeellaceae > UBA2862. The sequence goes on along the minus strand of JAFVBK010000177.1, from coordinate 10,027 downwards.
GATGCGGTCCGGCAGGCCGCCATGACGGGCGAGATAGTCGATGTGGGTGATGTCGTCCAGATTGATGGTGGCGTCCAGCTTCCGGGCATACTCGAATTCCTCCGCGGGGGTTTCGTTGGAGGAAAACATGATATCGTCGCCTCGAAAGCCCAGCGCCTCCGCCAGCTTCAGCTCGGTCAGCGAGGCGCAATCCACGCCGCAGCCTTCCTCCTTCAGTATTTTCAGGATGAAGGGGTTTGGACACGCCTTGACGGCGAAATATTCCTTAAAGCCGTTGTTCCACGCAAAGGCGTCTTTGAGCTCCCGCGCGGTGCGGCGGATGCCCGCTTCGTCATACAGATGAAACGGGGTGGGGTATCGCTCGGTGATCTCCTTCAGCTTGTCGAAGCTGACGAACGGCTTCTTTTGCATAAATATTCAACTCCATTCTGCAAGTTTATCATAGTGGGTTTATGAGGCTGAGTCAAGTCTATCCCTTCGCTTTTTTTGTAAACAAGTGTGTGCGGCGCGAAAATTGACGAATTTTCATGGATTTTCTTGACATTTTCCGATCATTAAACTATGATTGTTCCGATTGAATCACTTCTCAATATCATGGAGGCGCCTTCATGAAAAAGCCGGGCAAGGCAAACACAAAACCGCTTTCCTTGAAAACGATCACGCTGGTCATGCTGGCCATCAGCGCAATCATATCCGTTTTCCTGCTCTTGTCGATGTACAACACCACAAGGAGCTATAACGATACCCGCATCGCCACGCAAAAATATATGGATAGCCAGGACGGAACAGTGCAACTGAAGGCCGCGATCGATTATCTCACCAATCAGGCGCGCAGCTTCACCGTCACAGGGGATACCGAATGCACGATGCTGTACTATAACGAGGTGCTGGTGACAAAAAATCGCGATGCCGCGATGGACGCCCTGCGCACCCAGATCGACGACCCGCGCATACTGAACCATCTTGAGACCGCGATGCTGGTCAGCGACCGGTTGATGGAAATCGAGACCTACGCCATGAGACTCTATATCTACGCCAGCGGCAACGATCTGAATCTCTATCCGGATCAGCTGCGTGACATTCAGCTGGCCCCGGAGGATCAGGCGCTGACGCCGGTGAACATGATGATCAAAGCGCGGGATATGGTATTCAACAAGGACTATGAAACGCTGAAGGGGCAGGTGAATACCCGCATTGAGCTGTGTCAGGATCTGCTGAACGACACGATGCTGTCTCAGCAGGTGGCGAGCACGAACAGGCTTGAACGCTTGATTCGCAGCGAGCAGCGCCTGGTGATGGGCCTGATGCTTTCGCTGATTCTGATGGCGCTGTTTATACTCATGCTGGTCGTCCGCCCGCTCAACCGCTATATCGTCAATATTCGAGAGGAACAAGCGCTGGAAATCAAGGGATCGTCGGAGCTGCAATTCCTGGCGAAGACCTATAACGCCATGTTTGAGCAAATCCAGGAATCCAACAAGCGACTGTCCTATGAGGCGTCCCACGATTCCCTGACCGGCCTGTATAACCGCAGCGCCTATGATCGTATGCGCGAAAGCCTGAGGGATGAAGACGTTGCGCTGCTGATTATCGACGTGGATTACTTCAAGGAGATCAACGACGCCCATGGGCACGACACGGGCGACAGGGTGCTCAAGCGCGTCTCCGACGTGCTGCAGCGCTCCTTCCGCGCTTCCGATATGGTTTGCCGTATTGGCGGAGACGAGTTTTCGGTCATCATGACGCACGCGGATTCAAGCGTCGCGCCGTTGCTGAAGGACAAAATCAGCGCCGCCTGTCTGGAGCTGGCCCAACCGCTTGAGGACATTCCGGAGGTGTCGCTCAGCGTGGGCGTTGCCTTCGCGGACGTGCTGAGCGACGACGAAGATTTGTTCAAATGCGCGGATATGGCGCTTTATCAGATCAAGGCGCAGGGCCGTAACGGCTGCGGCTTCTATCGCGTAAAGCGCGCCTGAGCGGGAATTTCCCACAATTGCCATACATTCAACATGAGGAGGCGAACCCAATGAAGAAGGGCCTGTGTCTGATGATCGCGCTGGCGATGCTCTTGTCCATGACTGCCGCCACGGCGGAGTCGATACTCCTGACCTGGAACGAGGTGAACGGCGAGGCATACGGCGCGACGGTCGGCGCCCATGCCTTTGCGGAGCGCATGGAGGCGCTCTCCGGCGGGACAATGCAGATCGATCTATATACGAACGGCGCGCTGGGCTCGGAGCAGGAATCGCTGCAGGGGCTGCAAATTGGCACGCTGGATTTCTTTCGGGGCAACGCGTCGACCTTGCCGGACTACGGCGCGGATTTGATCGGCGCGACAGGGTTCCCCTTCCTGTTTGACAGCATGGAACAGTTCTATGATTTCGCCACTGGCGAGCTGGGCAAGGCGTTGCTGGAGAGCGTCGAGGCGGCGGACTGCGGCTTTGTGGCGCTCGCTTGGCTGGTGGAGGGCCCGCGCAGCCTGTTCATTACCGAAGCGGCCTATCAGCGCATCGGCGCGCCGGAGTCGGTTTCGCTGTCGGATATCAAGGGGCTGAATATTCGCGTGCCCGAATCCAGCGTGATTCACGATACGATCGACGCACTGGGCATGGCCGCCATTCCGATCACCTATTCGGAGCTCGTCCGTTCGCTGCAATCCGGAAATGTGGACGGCGCTGAGAACGGTGTTACATCCTATATTTCTTCCGGCTTTTGCGAGGCGGCGCCCTATTTCATCGAGGACGCCCACATCTTCGGCTGCGGCGTGATTTTGATGAGCAAGGCGCGCTGGGACGCCCTGACCGACGCGCAGAAGGGCTGGGTCCGCGAGGCGGCACAGGCGGCCAGCGACGCATGCTATGAGTACAACCGGGTGCAGGAGGAGGCTTGCTTTGACCGATTTGACACGCTCGGCGTAAAGCTGCTGCCGGTCACGGACATCGATCGGTGGCAGGACGCCTGCGAGCCCCTCTACGAGCGGCAAAGCGACGAGACCCAGGCGATTATCGATCAGATACAAAGCGGTGAATTTTGATTTTCACGCCATGCGCGAGGCCCCGGCCCTTCGGCCGGGGTTTATTTAACATTCAGGCGTTGAAGAAAAAGCCGATTCGTGGTAAAGTGAATATGTATATGTCTGCGATACTGGAGGAATGGAATTGTCCCTTTCTGACCGCATAGAAAAGCTGCTGATATCCGTGCAAAAGCCCGTTCGATACATGGGCGGCGAGTTCAACGCCGTGATGAAGGATCCGGGCGCGGTGGACGTGCGTTACGCCTTTCTGTTTCCGGATACCTATGAGGTGGGCATGTCCCATCTGGGCATGAAGATACTGTATCATTCCATCAATGCCCGCGACGACGCCTGGTGCGAGCGGGTGTTTTCCCCGTGGGTGGATATGGCGGAGCTGATGCGCAGGGATGGCATACCGCTGTTTTCGCTGGAATCCCGCACGCCGATCAGAGACTTTGACCTGCTGGGCATCACGCTGCAATACGAGATGAGCTTTACAAACATCCTGGAGGCGCTGGACCTGGCGGGCATACCGCTGCGCCGTGAGGATCGGAAGGCCGGCCCGTTCGTGATCTGCGGCGGCCCCTGCGCCTTCAATCCGGAGCCACTGGCGCCCTTTGTGGATCTGGTGGCTCTGGGCGACGGCGAGGAGGAGACGCAGCGGACCATCGACGTCTACAAGCAGTGGAAGGCATTGGGGCTGCCCCGCGAGGAATACCTCAGGATGGCGGCGCAGATTCCCGGCATCTACGTGCCCTCGCTCTACGACGTGGCCTACAACGAGGACGGCACAGTCAAGACCGTCACACCCAAGCCCGGCAGCGGCGCGCCTGCGCTGGTGAAAAAGGCCATGGTATTGGATTTGAACGAGGCCGTCTACCCGGAGAAGCTGATCGTGCCCTACGGTGAGATCGTGCACAACCGAATCATGCTTGAGATATTCCGGGGCTGCACCCGCGGCTGCCGCTTCTGCCAGGCGGGCATGATCTATCGCCCCATTCGCGAGCGGAGCATCGACCGGCTGATGGCGCTGGCGGACAAGCTGGTGTCCTCCACCGGCTACGACGAAATCTCCCTGATGAGCCTCTCCAGCGGCGACTACTCCTGCCTGCCGGAGCTGGCCCACCAGATGGTAGAGAAGTTCGCGGCGCGGCGGGTGAAGATTTCGCTGCCCTCCCAGCGCATCGACAACGTGCTGACGGACACCCTTAAGGAGACCCAGAAGGTGCGCAAGACCGCGCTGACCCTGGCCCCGGAGGCGGGCACGCAGCGCCTGAGGGACGTCATCAACAAGGGCGTCACCGAGGCTGACCTGATCCGCTCCGTCACCGATGCCTTCGATCAGGGCTGGTCCGCCGTGAAGCTGTACTTCATGCTGGGCCTGCCCACGGAGACCGACGAGGACGTGCTGGGCATCGCGGATCTGGCCGAGAAGGTGCGCCGCTGCTATTTCTCCATTCCCAAGGAGCGCCGCGCGCCGGGGCTTCGCATTACGGTGAGCGCCTCGGTGTTCGTGCCGAAGAACGATACGCCCTTCCAGTGGTCGCCGCAGCTGGATTATGACGCGGTGGTGCGCCGTCAGCAGCTGCTCAGGCAGGCGCTGAGCAAGCTGAAGGGCGTGGATTTCAAGTATCACGCGCCGGACATCAGCTACATCGAGGCCGTGTTCGCCAGGGGCGACCGCCGGATGGGCGAGGCGCTGGAGCGCGCCTGGCGGCTGGGCTGCCGTTTCGACGGTTGGAGCGACCAGTTCAAATACGACATGTGGCTCAGGGCCTTCGAGGAGACTGGCATCGATCCAGACTTCTACGCCACCCGCGAGCGCCCCACGAACGAGGTGTTCCCCTGGGATCATCTGGACTGCGGCGTGACCAAGCAATATCTGCTTCGGGAGTGGGAGAGGGCCCAGCGCGCCGAATGCACGCCGGACTGCCGCAAGGGCTGCACCGGCTGCGGCATGAAGCGATATGAGGGGGCGTGCGTATGAGGGCTTTGATCCGCTTTGGCAAGCAGCCCCGGCTGCGCTTCATATCCCACTTGGATTTGCAGCGCTTCTTTCAGCGCGCGGTGAACCGCACCGGCCTGCCGATCGCCTGGTCCCAGGGCTTCAACCCCCATCCGGTGATGTCCTTCGGCTCGGCGCTGGCGCTGGGCTGGACCAGCGAATATGAGGTTATCGATATCAAGCTCAGCGCGCCCATGGGGCGAAAGCGCACTGAGTACGCCATACGCGCCGCGCTGCCGGAGGATTTGCCGGTCATCGAAGTGCGCATGGTGGACGACCGGCATGCCGCGCCGATGGCGCTGGTGAAGATGGCGGATTATCGCGTGACGCTGGAGGGGGAGGGCGCTTCTGCGGTCGTCGCGCAAATTCCCGCGTTTCTGTCCAGGGAGACGGTGAACGCCGTCAAAAAGACCAAATCCGGCGAGAAGGCGATCAACGCGCGCCCGCTGGTGATCGACCTCGCGCCCACCGAAGCCGGCTTCACCGCGCGGCTAATGCTCACCGAGCGGGAGTCCATCAAGCCGGATCTGCTGATCGCGCTGCTCGCTGAGATGGCGGGCGTTGAACCGCCGGAGGCCCGCATCCATCGCCTGCTGCTGTTGGGCGAGGACGCAGAGGGGCGGCTCAGGCCACTGATGGAGCTGTAAGGGCGGAGGGCTTCGTGATGAAACAAACTCTGCTCGTCGAGCGCGTGATGGACGAAACGCGGCTGGCGGTCGTTGAGGACGGGCAGCTGATGGAGCTGTACGTGGAGCGCCCCGGCATGGAGAACCTTTCCGGCAACATCTACCTGGGCCGCGTGGAAAACGTGCTGCCCGGCATGAACGCCGCCTTTGTGGATATCGGCATGGACAAGAACGGCTTTCTGGCCGCGGGAGATATCGGCGTGGACGCGCGGGGTCACCGCGCGCTGACGGCGGCGCTGGAGGGCGCGCGCGTTGAAAAGCTGGTGCGTCCCGGAAGCCAGCTGCTGGTGCAGGTGATAAAATCCCAGCCCGGCGGCAAGGGCCCGCGGCTTTCAAGCCACATTACTTTACCGGGCAGGCTGATGGCGCTGCTGTGCGACGTGCGCTATGTGGGCGTCTCCAAGAAGATTTCGGACGTCGCCGAGCGCGAGCGCTTGCGCGGTTTGGGGCTTTCGCTGCTGGACCGGGGCGGCGCGGGTCTGATCCTGCGCACGGCGGCTTCCGGCGCGTCGGAGGACGATCTTCGCGCCGAATACGAGCGCCTGAGCGCCCTTTGGACGGAGCTGCAAAATCGCGCTGTCCACGGCGTCGCGCCCAGGATGCTGCACGACGACAACGCCCTGACGCTGCGGGCCGTGCGAGACCGTCTCGGCGAGAACACAGAGGCCCTTTGGGCGGATGGCGATGTGCTTTTTGATGAGCTGCGCGGGCTCGCGGGCGCGCTGGCGCCGGCCTGGCGGGATAGAATCCAGCCGCACAAGGGCCAGATGCCGCTGTTCGACCTCTACAGGGTCGACAACCAGGCTTCCAAGGCACTTCAAAAGTTCGTATGGCTCAAGAGCGGCGGGTCGCTCGTGATCGAGGAGACGGAGGCGCTCACGGTGATCGACGTGAACACCGCCAAAAACGTGGGCAAAAAGTCTGCCGAGGACACGATTTTCAGGAACAACTGCGAAGCGGCGCGGGAGATCATGCGCCAGCTTCGCTTGCGGGATATCGGCGGCATCGTGGTGATTGATTTCATCGATATGAAGGACAAGGCCCACAGGGAAGCGCTGCTGGACGTGCTGCGGGAATGCGCGGCGAATGACGGCGTGCGCGTCAACGTCGTGGGCATCACGGCGCTGGGCCTTGTAGAGCTGACGCGCAAGCGGGCGCGGCAAAGCCTGCTGCGGCAGCTGACGCACACCTGCTCCGACTGCGGCGGCAACGGCGTCGTGCCCTCCCACGAGAAGTCAGCCAGGCGGGCCGTGCGGGAGATTTGGCGCAGGCGCCGCGCCGGAGAATCCAATCCCATGCTCGTGGAGGCCGCGCCGCCCGTGTGCGGCTGGCTCAGAGCCATCGGCGTTCCGCAGGGGGGGCTGGTCTATGTGCGCCCCGTAGAGGGCATGGCGGCGGGGGAATACGAGATATCCCCGGCGGATGAGAGCGCGTTGCAGCAGGGCTGCAAGCTGTTAAAGCAGCGCGGATGATTTTAAAGAGAGGAACACCCAAATGAAAGAGAGGCCAATCGTCTCCGACCAGGAGATGCTGCGCCAGCAGGAATTCATGAAGCTGGTGAAGGCGCTGGACGCGCGCCCCCAGAGCTATCACATCGTGAGCATGGGCTGCCAGATGAACGAGCGCGATTCCGAGTCCATCGCGGGCATGCTGAATGAGATGGGCATGCGCCATGAGCCCGTGCGGGAGCAGGCGGATCTGATACTCTACAACACCTGCTGCGTGCGCGAAAACGCGGAAAACAAGGCGCTCGGCAACGTCATTTGGCTCAAGGAGCTGAAGAAGGACAAGCCGGAGCTGATGATCTGCGTGGGCGGCTGCATGACCCAGGAAAAGGGCATGGCGGCGATGATGAAGCGGCGCTATCCGTTCATCGACCTGGTGTATGGCACACACAACCTCTACAAGCTGCCGGAGTACATCTATCGCGTGCTCACGGAGAAGCGGCCCGTGGTCGAGGTCATGGACATCGACGGCGAGGTGGTGGAGGGCATGCCGGAGGCGCGCAAGAGCCGTTTTAGCGCCTTCGTGAACATCATGTACGGCTGCGATAATTTCTGCACCTACTGCATCGTGCCCTATGTGCGCGGGCGCGAGCGCTCCCGCACGCCGGAGGCCGTCATTGCCGAGTGCCTGCGATTGCAGGACGAGGGCGCTCAGGAGATCATGCTGCTGGGCCAGAACGTCAACTCCTACCGGGGCGGCGGCGCGGCCTTCGCGGAGCTGCTGTATCGGATCGACAAGCTGGGCATTCCGCGCATCCGCTTCATGACCTCCCATCCGAAGGACCTCTCGGACGAGCTGATCGCCGCCTTCGGAGAGCTTGAGCACCTGATGCCCCAGCTGCATCTGCCGGTGCAGGCGGGCAGCGACGAGGTGCTGAGGCGTATGAATCGCAGCTATTCCCGCGAACACTATCTGGCGCTGGTGGAAAAGCTGCGCGAGATGTGCCCGGAGATTGGATTGACCAGCGACATCATCGTCGGCTTCCCCGGCGAGACGCTCTCCCAGTTTGAGGAGACCCTGAGCCTTGTCAGCGCGGTGCGCTTTGACGCCGCCTACACCTTCATCTACTCGCCCCGCGCCGGAACCCGCGCGGCCGCCTATCCGGATGAAACGCCCTACGCGGTGAAGAGCGAGCGCATACAGCGGCTTATCGACCTGCAGCAGGCCATCTCCCTTGAGGTGCTGGAGAAGCAGGTGGGGAAGCGGGAGCGCGTGCTGGTGGAGGCCGTCTCCACCCGCGACAGCGCCAGCGTGGGCGGAAAAACGCCCAGGGGACACATGGTCAATTTCCCTGGCGGCGCGGAGCTGATCGGCAAATTTGTGGATGTTGAAATCACCTCCGCCGGGCGAAACACGCTGCGCGGCAGACAGATCATATCGGAGGCATAGAGTATGGACAAGGTTTTTGAAAAGACGCGCGAGCTGGGTCAGGCGCTGCTTGAGAGCGAGGCCTATCTTCGGATGAAGGAAGCGGAGGACCGCGCCATGCAGAACGCGGAGGCCGCCGCGGCCATGACGGCCTATTTGGAAAAGCGCACGGAGCTGCAGACGATGATGCAGGGCGACGACCCGGATCCCGGTGCGCTCAAGCGCATCTCTGACGAGATGGACGAGGCGCAGCAGCGGCTGCAGTTGATCGACGACATTGCGGCGCTCAACGACGCACGGGGCGAGTTCAACAGCCTGATCGGGCAGATCAACCAGGTGCTGCAGTTCATCGTCACCGGCAACATGGAGGAGCCCTCCGGCTGCGCCGGCAGCTGTGCGAGCTGCCCCGGCTGTCACTGATACGGTGATGAGGTGTTCACAATGGAGCGCGGGGGATTGACGCGCCCCATGCGCCCTTACAGAGACAACGCAAAAGCCAAGCAATAGAGGTGATACCCTATGCCCGTGACGCCGATGATGCAGCAATATCTGACCATCAAGGAGCAGTATCCGAATACGATACTGTTCTATCGCCTGGGCGATTTTTACGAGATGTTCTTCGACGACGCCAAGCTGGTCTCCCGCGAGCTGGAGTTGACGCTGACGGGCAAGGATTGCGGGCTGTCGGAGCGCGCGCCGATGTGCGGCGTGCCCTATCACGCGGTGGATACCTACCTGCAAAAGCTGATCGAAAAGGGCTACAAGGTGGCCATTTGCGAGCAGATGACCGACCCGGCCACCACCAAGGGCCTGGTGGAGCGGGAGGTCATCCGCGTGGTGACGCCCGGCACGGTAATCGAGAGCAACATGCTTGAGGACCGCAAGGCCAACTACATCGCTGCGCTGTGCTTGCGCAAGAACCAAGCGGGCTGCGCGTTTTGCGACGTCTCCACCGGCGAGTTCTACCTCTATCAGATCGCGGACGCGCGCGCGAGTCTCTCCGATGAGCTGGCACGGCTGGACCCCAGCGAAATCATCGTCAACGATCTCGAGGCCTTTTCGCAGTACGAGCCGGAGCGCGCCGGCAAGGCGGAGGTCCTGGACGAGGAGCGCTTCGCCTATGCCCTCGCCGCAAAGGTGATGACGGCCCACTTTTCAAAGAAAATCGATGAAATGGGCTTTGAGGGCCAGCGCTTGGCGGTCAGCGCCGCCGGCGCTCTCTTGGGCTATTTGACCCAGACCCAGAAGAATGCGCTGAGCCACATCCTGACCGCGAAGCCCTATGAGAGCGCGCGCTACATGGCGCTTGATCGCGCGGCGCTTAGAAACCTGGAGCTGGTGGAGACCGCCCGGAGCAAGAGCCGCCGGGGCTCGCTCCTCTGGATACTGGACAAGACCCGCACAGCCATGGGCAGCCGCTTGCTGCGCGAGTGGATCGAGCGCCCATTG
>JAFVBK010000176.1 GCA_017480045.1 Clostridia bacterium | reverse complement strand
GGCACGACCGGACGCCCAGGCAGCGGCAATGGCAGGCCCGGCGGCGGCGCCGGGCGGCAGGGCGGTCCCGGCAGACCGGGAAGATAAGCCCACAGGGGTTGTCTTAAAAGGCTGCGACCAGCGCGTAAATGAAATATGTAGGGACGACGCACCGTCGCCCCACAGATCACTGACAAACCCTGCATCCTTTGCTGAATGCAGGGTTTGCCAGCGATCTGTGCAATATCAAATATTGCGCTTGCGACGATGCCCGATCAAAACGCCCAGTTTCCGTTGCGGAACACGGGCATGGTCTTGCCATCTCTGGTGATTGCGTCGATGGCCATATCGGCGGTGCCGATCATGAAGTCCACATGGATCATCGACTCGTTGACGCCCAGCGCGCGGCACTCATCCAGCGTCTTCTCCTCAAAGCCCTTGATCGTGTCCGCGAAGCCTGCGCCCAGCGCCAGGTGGCAGGCGGCGTTTTCGTCGAAGAGGGTGTTGTAGAACAGAATGCCGCTGTTCTGAATGGGGGAATCGTAGGGCACCAGCGCGCACTCGCCCAGATAGGCGCTGCCCTCATCCATGGTAATGATGTGGGTCAGCAGGTCGTTGTTCAGCTCGGCGTGCCAGTCCACGGCCTTGCCCTCGTGGAAGCGAATCCAGAATTTGTCGATCAGCTGGCCGTCCCGGCTCAGCGGCTTCGAGGCGTATACGATGCCCTCGGCCGCGCCGCGCATGGGGGAGATGAAGCACTCCTCGGTGGGAATGTTGGGGTTGAAGAACACGCCCGAAAGGCTGGTGTCGCCGCCGCCCTTGAACTCGGCTTCGGGAATCATGCCCACGGTGAAGTCGGTGCCGTTGGCGGCGGTGTAGCGCAGCTTTTCAATGCCCAGCGCGTTCAGATACGCGCAGCGCGCGTGCAGATCGCGGTTGTGGGCCGCCCAGGCCGCCACCGGATCGTCCGTCACGCGACTGGTGGCGAGGATCGCCTCCCACAGCCTTTCGACGGCCTGGCGCTTCGTCAGATTTGGGAACAGCTTCTTCGCCCATTCCGCGCCGGGCACGGCGGCGATGCACCACTGATATTTGTTCTCCAACGCATCCACATAGCCCTTGATCAGCGGGTAGCGCCGCTGCCTGGCGGTGGCCTGCTTCTTCTGGTTGATGCCCCTGAGGCCGTCGGGATCGTCGGAATCCAGATAGATGCGGCAGGGCAGCTTCTCCAGATAGTGCTTGTAGCGGGCCTCCTGATAGTCCGTCAGCTCCGAGAGCGTCTTCAGGCTCTGGTGCCGCACGTGCAGCTTTTCCAGCGGCTGATAGTACCAATCCACCACCACGCGGGCCGCGCCAAGCTTGTAGCACTCGTCCGCCACCATGCCCACGAATTCCGGTTGATCCAGTCCGGCTTGGATGAACACCTCTTGTCCCTTCTGCACGTTCACGCCGCTCTCGGCGATCAGGCGGGCATATTTGCGCAATACCGTCTTTTTCATGGGATGACCTCCACATTGTTTGATCTCTGGGCTCTGCATATACAATAAGCCATTTTCGATCATTTGGCAAGCAAGGGCGGAATATATGCGCTTTAAAACGCGGTTAATGCGGCAAATGGCGGCGCTTTACATCCCGCCATGATCGTGCTATACTCTACTCAGTGATTTTGAATGCGGGGGGCGAGTGGCTATGCTGAAGCCGAGGGCACTGCGGCCGGGCGATACCATTGGCATGGTGGGCGTTTCCGGCGCGCTGCCGGAATTTGAGGCGCGCTTTCCAAGGACGATAGAGGCCATCGAGGCGCTGGGCTTCAAGGTGATCGTGGCGGACAGCTGCCGGGAGCGCTACGGCTATCTGTCCGGAACGGACGCGCGCCGCGCCGAGGGTCTGAACCGGATGTTTGCCGACGATCGGGTGGACGCGGTGGTGTGCATGCGCGGCGGCTACGGTGTGACGCGGATGCTGGATCAGGTGGATTTCGACGTCATTCGCGCCAACCCCAAGATTTTGCTCGGCTATTCCGACATCACGGCGCTGCACAACGCTATCCAGCGCAGGGTGGGCATGGTGACGTTCCACGGTCCGATGCCCTCCACCTGTTGGACCCACCTCGACGACTTTTCCCGCGATAGCATGCTGCGGACGTTGACATGCACGAAGCCCCTGGGCCTGATCGAGAACCCGGCGGGCATGGCGCCGCGCTGCGTCGTGCCAGGGCGCTGCGAGGGCCGCCTGGCGGGCGGCAACCTGTCGCTCATCGCGGCCACCTGCGGCACGCCCTATCAGCTGAACGCGCGAGGGCGGGTGCTGGTGATCGAGGACATCGACGAATACGTCTACCGGCTGGACTCCATGCTGACGCAGCTGCGACTGGCGGGCATGTTTGAGCAGTGTGCGGGGGTGGTGCTGGGCGGCTTCACCAATTGCCGGCAGAAGAATCCGGAGTTGGATTTCACCATCGAGGACGTGGTGCGCGATATCATCGCCCCCTTCGGCAAGCCGGTGCTGGCAAACATGGCCATCGGACATCTGGAGACGAAGCTCACCCTGCCGCTGGGCGTGCGCTGCATCTTGGACGCCACGGAGGGCAGGCTGGAAATCGTCGAGAGCGCGCTAAAAAGGTAACGGCGCACGGCGACGCGCAAAAGGCCGGATTGTCGCGGCCCCTGAGCAGGGCACGCGACAATCCGGCCTTTATAATGTTGTTTATACTATTCTCAATCTAAAAGACAGCAAATCAGAAGCGCAGATTTTTTGCGAATCCAAGGTGGGAAATCGCAGGCTTAGCGGCACTAAGTCAAGATTTCCCAACACAGGATTCGCGGAAAAGATGCTTGTGAATGTTGAATTTTAGGTTGAGAATAGTATTATTACCCTTTCATCGGATGGTGGCAGGCGCAGAAGCGGCCAGGCTCCAGCTCAATCAGCTCCGGCTTTTCGCTGCCGCAGCGCGCGTCGGCGAAGGGACAGCGCAGGTGGAACCGACAGCCGCTGGGCGGGTTCACGGGGCTGGACACCTCGCCGGTCAGTATGGCCCGTTGCTCGTCCCGACGCGTGGGGTCGGGCTGAGGCACCGATTCCAGCAGGAAGCGAGTGTAGGGGTGCCGGGGCGCGGCATACAGCGCCTCTGTGGGGGAAAGCTCGCACAGCTGCCCCAGGAACATCACCATCACCCGGTCCGATAGATAGCGCACCACGTTCAGATCGTGGGAGATGAACAGGTAGGTCAATGCCCGCTGCCGCTGCAAATCGCCGAGCAGGTTCAGAATCTGCGCCTGGATCGACACGTCCAGCGCGCTCACCGGCTCGTCGCAGATGATCAGCTCCGGGTTCAGCGCCAGAGCGCGGGCGATGCCGATGCGCTGCCGCTGACCGCCGGAGAACTGGTGGGGATAGCGGCTGTAGAACTCCGGTCGCAGGCCCACCTGCGCCATCAGCTCACAGACGAGGGCCTTCCGCTCGGCGCGATTATTGCCAATGCGGTGGGCGTTCAGCGGCTCCATGATGATCTGGCCCACGGACATGCGTGGATCCAGCGAGGCATAGGGATCCTGAAAGATCATCTGCATGCCCCGGCGCAGACTCCTGAGCGCTTCGCCCTTGAGCTGGGAGAGATCCTGACCATTGAACCAGACCTTGCCGGAGGTGGGCGGGATCAGGTCCAGCACCAGCTTGCCCAGCGTGGACTTGCCGCAGCCGGATTCGCCCACAAGGCCCAGCGTCTCGCCCTTTTCGACGGCAAAGGACACGTCGGACACGGCGTGCACCACGCCGCCCCTCACGGGAAATTCCTTCACCAGATGCTCGGCGCGCAAAAGCTCGGTCACAGGCTGGCACCTCCCAACGGTTGGCTGTGCAGGGGATTGAAGCAGCGGCAGAGGTGTCCGTCGCCGAGGTCAGCCAGCGGAGGCTTTTCCGCGTGGCAGCGCTCTGAG
>JAFVBK010000175.1 GCA_017480045.1 Clostridia bacterium | reverse complement strand
CGAAGCTCTCAGGACGCATGGTGCAGCGCAGGCGCGTGGGGATGCCGGCCAGCACCACCGGGTCGAGGCAGGCCGGGTGCAGCACCTGCGCGCCCGCCCGCGCCAGCGCGCGCATCTGGCGGTAGCTGACCTGCGGCACCAGCCTGGCCCGCGGCGCAATGTCGGGATCGGCGGTCATCAGCCCCGGCACGTCCGTCCAATTTTCATAGAGCCCTGCGCCCATGCCCGCTGCCGCCAGCGCGCCGGTGATGTCCGAGCCGTTGCGTGGGAATACGCGCACGCGGCCAGACGGGTCCGCGCCGTAAAAGCCTGGGACGATCACGCGGTCATGCTTTCGCGACAGACCGATGAACCGGGCGAGCGTGCGCTCCGTGTCCAGATCGCCGGCGCTGTCGAAGACGACGACCTCCGAGGCGTCGGCCATTGGGATGCCGCTGAACCGTGAAAACAGCTTTGCGCACAGGTATTCGCCCCGGCTGAGCGCGCGCGCCTCAGAGACGCTGAGCGCTTCTTCGATCTCTCGCGCTGCGATGGCGTCAAAGCCCGCGACGCCAAGGGCCTTCGCGATTTCCGCGAAGCGGCTAACGACCCTTTTGATCGCGGCGTCTCTCTCATAATTGTCATCGCGCAACCGCCAGCAATCCGCCAGCAGCGCCGTGACCTTCTCGCCGTGCGCCGCGTCCGTCCCCGGCGCGGAGAGCACGACGCAGCGCCGGCTGGGGGAGGCGCGGACGATCTCCAGCACGCGCCTGAAGCAATCGGCGTTGGCGGTGGAGCTGCCGCCAAATTTTGAAACGAGGATTGGCATATTCAATACCTCCAATGCGGCGGCGCGAGGCAAGCAGCTCCGCCGCGGAACGCTTTTTTTGCAATCATTCCAAGCGCCCGTCCTGTAAAATCGAGCGCTTTCGGTGTATACTATGCGCGACAGGAAAGGCGGTGCGTGTCGGAAAGCGGCAGAATCAAGGTATATATTAAAAATAAATGAAAAAAAGGATTTTTTCGCGCAGACGTTGTATATAGTATAATGACTGGGGCGTGACGCCTACATGGCGGCGCGGCGTGAAGGCGCGGCCGCGCGACGTGATGACGCATCCATGATTTTCTTGCGTATTTTGTAAAATGGATGCAGGAAAAACGGCGGAATTGGCGAATAATGTAGTGTAACCGCCGTCAAAACGCGGAATGCAGAGCGAAACAGCATCGAGGGGCGTGTATGAACGGAAGATTGTCGGATACCTGGCTGGAGGAGCTCCGCTCCAGAGTCAGCCTGGAGGAAGTGGTTTCCGAGTATGTCCCCCTCAAGCAAAAAGGACGCAGATTTTGGGGCTGCTGTCCGTTCCACAACGAAAAGACGCCGTCCTTCAGCGTCGACACCGAATCGCAGCTATACTATTGTTTCGGCTGTCACAAAGGCGGCACAGTCATCAACTTTGTGATGGATTTGGAGCGGATGGAGTTCATGGACGCCGTGCGCCTTCTGGCGGAACGCGCTCACATGGAGCTTCCGGAGCGCAGCGCACAGCCCGGCGAACCGCGCGTCACCCGCGATGAGCGGGAGCGCATGTATGAGGCGAACCGGCTCGCGGCCCGCTGGTTTCACAGCCTGCTGTGGACGGACGAGGGCGCGGACGCGCTGAACTATCTCTACGGACGCGGACTCAACGATTCGGATATCCGCCGCTTCGGCCTCGGAGCTTCTCCCAAAGGCTGGGACGGCCTTTTGCATCATCTGGAGGCGCAGGGCTTTGAGCCCGGCCTGCTGGAAAAGTCGGGCCTGGTGGTGCGCAAGGATAATCGCTTTTTCGATATGTTCCGCGGGCGGGTGATGTTTCCGATCATCAATGCCCAGGGGCGCGTGCTGGGCTTCGGCGGACGGGCGATGGGCGATGCTCAGCCCAAGTATCTGAACACGGCGGAGACGCCGGTGTTCAACAAGCGCATGGGCCTCTATGCGCTGAACTTCGCCCAGAAGGAGCGCTCCGTGGGGCATCTTGTGCTGGTGGAGGGCTACATGGATACCGTGTCACTCAGAAAGCACGGCGTGCAGGGCGTGGTCGCCACGCTGGGCACGGCCCTGACGGAAGAGCAGGCGCGGCTGATGAAGCGCTACGCGCCGGAGGTGTGGATCAGCTACGACGGCGACGCGGCGGGCCAAAAGGCCGCGCTGCGCGCGCTTGAAATCTTTGACAGGCAGTCGATCCCCGCGAAGGTGATCGACTATCCCGGCGGCATGGACCCGGACGACTTCATCAAGGCCAACGGCCTGAGCGGCTTCGAGGCGCTGCCGAAGCTGGATTCAACCAGCTATCGCATGCTTCGGGAGAAGGACGGTCTGGACCTGTCCACACAGGACGGCATGACGCAGTACGCGCTGCGCTGCTGCGCCGTTCTCAGGCAGGTCAAGAGCCCGATCGAGATGGAAAACCACCTGCGAAGGCTTGTGAATGAGACCGGCTACGATCGCGAGATACTGCTCCGGCAAATCGGCGCGAGCGTGCCGTCTCAGAGCGCGGGTCCCGTTCGCAGATCGCGGGGGAACAAAACGCAGGCTAGCGGCGTCGAAAAGGCCGAGCAGGAGCTGATCTCCATGCTGGCGGCCGGGCTGATTTCGGCGCGGCTTTTAAAGCCGGAGGATTTTACAAACGAGAACCATCAAAAGCTTGCGGAATGGCTGATCGCCGGAAATTCCGCGGGCGCCTATATCGACGGCATCACGGACGACGCGCAGCGCGCTCAGGTCATGCGCGCGCTGAACTTCTCACCGCTGCCCACGGAGCGCGAGAAGGCCCTGGAGGTGGCGCAGGAGGATCTGCACACGTTGCGGGACGCGCGAAAAAAACAGTGGGAAAATGAAGATAAACAAAAAGTCGATACGCTGACGCAGGCGCAAAAAGCGGAAATACTGCGGCGGATCGACGCTGCCAACAGGGAATCGGAGAGTTGACCGGTCGAAAGGAGTGGCCCGGATTGAGCAAGACGAACGCGAATCAGGATGTAATGGCCGCGCGGGTGCGCGAGTTGATCGAGACCGGCAAGCAGAAGGGTGTATTGACTTATAAGGAAATCGTCGAAACGCTGGGGGACGTGGAGCTGAGCCCCGAGCAGTTTGACCGCATTCTGGACACGCTGTCCGGCCTGAATATCGAGGTTATCAAGGAGGACGCCATCCCGGAGGCCGAGCTGATGGCCGAGGTTGAGGAGGAGGAGATCGACATCTCCGTGCCGGAGGGCATCTCCATCGACGATCCGGTGCGCATGTATCTGAAGGAAATCGGCAAGGTGCCGCTGCTGACCGCCGAGGAGGAAATCGAGCTGGCCAAGCGCATGGAGGAGGGCGACGAGGACGCCAAGCACCGCCTGTGCGAGGCCAACCTGCGCCTGGTGGTCTCCATCGCCAAGCGCTATGTGGGGCGCGGCATGCTGTTCCTGGATCTGATTCAGGAGGGCAACCTGGGCCTGATCAAGGCGGTTGAAAAGTTCGACTACCGCAAGGGCTATAAGTTTTCCACCTACGCCACCTGGTGGATCCGTCAGGCCATCACCCGCGCCATCGCGGATCAGGCCCGCACCATCCGCATCCCCGTGCATATGGTGGAGACCATCAACAAGCTGATTCGCGTCTCCCGCCAGCTGCTGCAGGAATATGGGCGCGAGCCGCTGCCGGAGGAAATCGCGGCGGAGATGGGCATCCCGGAGGACAAGGTGCGCGAGATCATCAAGATCGCGCAGGAGCCCGTCTCGCTGGAGACGCCCATCGGCGAGGAGGAGGACAGCCATTTGGGCGACTTCATCCCCGACGACGACGCGCCCGCGCCGGCGGAGGCCGCCGCCTTCACGATGCTCAAGGAGCAACTGATGAGCGTGCTTTCCACGCTGACGCCTCGCGAGGAGATGGTGCTGAAGCTGCGCTTCGGCCTGGAGGACGGTCGGGCCAGGACGCTGGAAGAGGTGGGCAAGGAGTTCAAGGTCACCCGCGAGCGCATCCGCCAGATCGAGGCCAAGGCGCTCAGAAAGCTGCGCCATCCCAGCCGCTCCCGCAAGCTGAAGGATTCCATCGACTGATGCACAACACAGGACAGATCGTGCTGGATCCGCGCCTGTCGATGATCGCGCGCCTGGTCGGCGGCTGCGAAAGCTACGCCGACATCGGCTGCGATCACGGCAGGCTCGGCGCTTTTATGCTTCAAAGCGGGCAGTGCCGGCAGGCGATATTGACGGACATCTCCGAGCCTTCTCTGAGGAAGGCGCGGAGCCTGATTGGCATCCTTGGGCTGACCGACCGCGTTGAATTTGCCGTGGGCGACGGCGCGCTGGCGCTGACGCGGCCCGTGGACGCGGTGGTGATTGCGGGCATGGGCGGCGCGACCATCGCGCAGATCGTGGGCGATGGCCGAGAAAGGCTGGGCGACGCCCGGCTGATTCTGCAACCTAACGTCGCAGCGCCTCAGCTGCGCGGGGCGCTGGCCGAAAGCGGCTACGCAATCTATGATGAGCGCGTGGTTCAGGACGGGCGCAGGAACTATGTGATCATCTGCGCGCGGCCCGGAAAAGCCGACTATGGTCTGAAACAGTGCGTCGTCGGTCCGGTGCTGCTGGAAAGGCTGCCCGCGGAGCTGACGCCCTACGCCAGGTTTCGGCTGCGGGTGGCGAAGAAGGCGCTGGCGGGGGCTTCCGCCTCCGGCGACGCTGCGCAGACGGCGCCGCTGGAGCGCGAGATCGCAATCTGGGAGGAGGTTCTCGCATGTCTGCAACGGTAGCGCAGGTGTTGGCGCTGGTGGATCAAATCGCTCCATTCGAGCTGGCGGAGGAATGGGATAACGTCGGCCTGCTGGCCGGCAGACCGGATATGCCGGTGGAGACGGTGCTGTGCGCGCTGGACATGAGCATGGATGTGCTGGACGAGGCCTCGCGCAAGGGCGCGCAGCTGGTGGTGACCCATCACCCGATCCTGTTTCGCGGGCGCAAGAACCTGGCGGAGACGGACGGGGAGGGTCGGCTGTTGTGCGCGCTGGCGCGCTCCGGCATCGCGATGATCGCCGCACACACCAACTTCGACAACGCCAATCCCGGCGTGAACGACGCCCTCGCGGCGGCACTGGGGCTTGAAAATGTGCGGGCGCTCGAAGGCGGCGTGCGTCTGGGTACGCCAAAACAAACCGACTTCGGTTTATTTGCGGCTCGTGCGACGGCGGTTCTGGGAGGCCCGGTGCGCCGCTACGGCGATTCCGGGCGCGAGATCCGGCGCGTGGCCGTGCTGGGCGGCGCGGGCGAGGACTATGCCCACATCGCCATCGCGGCCGGCGCGGACGTCTACCTGACCGGCGAGATGGCCTATCACAAGGCGCTGGACGCCGTGGACAACGGCCTTTGCGTGCTGGAGGCCGGGCACGCCGCCACGGAATATCCCGCGATTTCCGCGCTGCGCAGAGGTTTACAAATCGCCGCGGATGCGGTACAATATGATATATGCGTCTTACAGAGCGAGGCGGAACTGTTTTTCTGATGGAGGGATTTTGATATGCAGTTGGATACCCTGTGGAAGTTCATGCAGGTGGACATGGAGGCCGATGGCTTTGAAAACAGAATGCGCCAGTCGGCAAACCGCCAGAAGCTGATCAAGCAGCGCGACTTCCTGAAGGATCAGCAGGCGAACATGAAGAAGCTGGAGAACGACGTCGCCGTCATGCAGGATCGCCTGGAGGCCCTGGAGGACGAAGCCGCGCGGCTGGAAAAGGAGCTGGAGGGGCTGACGAAGACCTTTGAGGAGAATCCGCCCGCCAACGCCGAGGACGCTCAGAAGCAGGCTGAGGGCGTGGCGAAGCTGCTGGACACCCTGCAGCGCTACGAGTCGGAGCTGGCGAAGATGCGCAAGGACGCCGACACGAAGGATCGCCAGCAGAAGGAAATCCGCGTGCGCGCGGCCAAGACGAAGATGGAGTTTGACCAGCTGAAGGTGGAATACGACAAGGAGTTCAAGGCGGATACTGCGAAATTGCAGGAGATGCGCGCCCACACCGAGCAGGAATCCAAGCAGGTGGAGCCGCAGCTGCTGGCAAAGTATCGCAGCATCAAGCAGCACTGCACGCCGCCGATGGCAAAGCTGATCAACGGACAGTGCAGCGGATGCTTCATGTCGCTGCCCAGCGCTACGCTGCTGGACATCAAGAATGGCGACCGCATTGTGGAGTGCGACAACTGCGGGCGCATACTCTACGACGCGGGGGAATAAGGTACATATCCCTCAGCCGCAATAGGATCGTTGATAATTGTGAGGGCGCCAGACGGTCGCAGGCGCGCGAGCGCTTGAGGAAAGTCCGAGCACCGCAGGGCAGGGTGCCGGTTAACTGCCGGTGAAGGCGACTTCAAGGAAAGTGCAACAGAGATAAACCGCGAATCCTCTCGCCTTAGAGAGGACGCAAGGGTGGAAAGGCGAGGTAAGAGCTCACCCGCGGCCTGGCGACTGGCCCGCGCTGTAAACCCCACCTGGTGCAAGATTGATAGGGAAGCAAGGCCGGGCCTTCGGGCACTGGCCAGCGGCGGCCCGTCGCGCTTCCGGGTAATCGCTAGAGCCTGCTGGCAACCGCAGGCCCAGATAGATGATCGTCCAATACAGAACTCGGCTTATAGACGCCGCTCACAATTTATCATAAAGAACGAGAACCGCCAGACGGCAGTTCTCGTTCTTATCCTGTGGAAGCTCGCGGCATGGATAAACGTTCGCAAGACTTATCGGAGCGGCGCGACGCTGCCCCCACATTCAGAATTGAACGTTTAGACGCGCTCCATTTCCGCAGCATCCGGCCCGGAGCCGGCGTCTCATTCCTCGTCCTCATCCGCCTCGGCGATTTCCAGATACTTTTCAAACACGGTGTCCAGCTCCGCGTCGTCCTCGATGGTGGCGTACACATCGTTGCCATTTTCATCGGTATCGATTCGCAGGATCACCAGTTCGTCCTCGGCCACGTCCTCCATCGGATCCACCGGCACCAGGCAGATATAGGGTTTGCCCTCGTGCTCCAGCGTCATCAGGTGCTCAAAACGTACGGCGTTGCCGTCCTCGTCCACCAGCTCCACGATGTCCTCGCGCTCCATGTCCAGCTCGTGATTCATATTCTCGCTCATATGCCATACTCCTTTTAATTCAATTTTGGTTGGTTCGTCTTCGCGCCAGCCGCCGGCGTCCATGAAGCCCTGTAAAATATAGGTCGCCGCAAGCTGGTCGATATAGTCCTTGCGCCTGCCGCGCCGAACGTCCGCCTCCAGCAGCACGCCGCGGGCCTGCTTGGTGGAGAGGCGCTCATCCTGAAAGCGTATGTTCAGCCCGGCTTCGGACAGCTTCTGGGCGAAGGCACGGGATCGCTGGGCCTGAAAGCCCTCGCTGCCATCCATGTTCAGCGGCAGCCCGCACAGCACGCGGTTGGTCTGATACTGCTCGCACAGCGCTAGCACCCGCTCGGCATCCTTCGTGAAGCCCTTCGTCCAGATGGTCTCCACCGCCTGAGCGGTGATGTCCAGCGGATCAGTGACGGCCACGCCGATGCGCTTTTCACCGATATCCAGACAAATTACACGCACGGATCACACCACCTTTATGCAAAACTGCGGGCAGGCCCGCGCGCAGTAGCCGCAGAACACGCACCTTTCGGAATCCACGCGGGCGCGGCCGTCCACGATGTCGATGGCGTTCTGGCGGCAGCGCGCCTTGCAGCGGCCGCAGCCCTCGCACCAGTCGTGCACCATCACGCGGCGCTCCCGATGACGCAGCCGCTCCAGCTTGCCGAGAGCCTCCGGGTCGCCTTCGAACATCGCGATATTGGCGTCGATCTCATCAAAGCTCTGCATGCCGATGGCGACGGCGTCCAGTAGCGGGCTGCCCAGCGCGTATTCCAGCGCGGCGCGGCTGCCGGAAATCAGATGTCCGCCGCCCAGCGGCTTCATGGCGAATATGCCGATGCCCCGCGCCCGCGCACCGGCGATGGCGGCTTCCATGTCCTCGCGGGTGCCGTCCTGTATGCCGATGCCCTCCGCGTTGATCAGCGGGTGGATCACGTCGATCATCGGAAATTTCGGCGCGGCTCGCACGCAGGCGACGAAGTGGGTGCTGACGCCCACCGCGCCGATATGGCCCTTCGCCTTTTGCTCCGAGAGGTATTCGAGCGCCTCCTCGTGCCCGCGCAGCGTGTACAGCGACTCCTGCTCATGCAGCATAAACAGGTCGATATAGTCGCGTCCAACCCCCCGGAAGGCCCGCTCCAGCGCAGCCTGCGCCGTCTGGCGGTCGTAGCAATAGGCCTTGGTGCTGATCACATAGCCCGGCGCGTCTTTGAGAGCAAGCGCGATGTGAGGGTAGGTGCCGTACAGGTCGGCGGTATCCAGAAAGCGCACGCCCCGCTCGTAGGCGTAAATCAGCAGGTGCGCGCCCGCCTCAGGGGACATATTCCGCTGCAGGGGCGACATGGTCAGCGTGCCGAAGCACATTTTGGACACGGTGAGGCCCGAACGGCCCAGTGAATTCATCTGCATAGTCTTTTGAGCTTCAAGCAGTTTGATACGTTACAGGGCTGGAAATAACCGTATTTCCAGCCCTGTCATTGTTTGGCATGATTAGGAAAACGGAACGTTTTCCGCTTCGGTGAATTCCGCGGGGGACGCGCCGATAATCATTGCGCGTGGCGATGCTGTAAACGCTGTCGTGTCCGGTCAATCCTTGTCGTGCTCAACAACATAAAAGCGCACGAACTCTTCCAGCAGCTCGTCCCGCTCCAGTCGCCGGATCAGGGAACGGGCATTATTATAGCTGGTTATGTAGGTGGGGTCACCGGAGATGATGTAGCCCACCAGCTGCATAATGGGATCGTGCCCCTTGGCCTTCAGCGCCTGATAGACCACCTCAATGATCTCAGCAGCCGATTCCGGGACATCCGCGAGGCTGCGAAAGTGCCTCGTTTCATCCAATTTGCTGTTCATAGCGCACCGCCTTTCGAGCACAGCATTTACATTCAAAGTCATTATAACACATAAGCCCCAAAAGATCAAATGTTTTCATATTTTTGAACAAAAACTCTAAACAGTGTTCGGACTGTCATCATCACGGGTAGCGCCAGAAGCATCCCCAGCACGCCGCCCACGCGCGCGCCCGCATAGATGCCAACCAGCACCAGCGCCGGCGAAAAGCCGGTGAGTCCGCCCATGATGCGGGGGGAAATCAGCGAGCCGTCAAGCTGCTGCACCACGGTCAGAGCCAGCACGGTGAGCGCCGCCTTCTGCCAGCCGTCCGAGAGCGCGATCAGCACCGCGGGCACACCGCCGATAAAAGGCCCGAAATAAGGAATCATATTCAATATCCCAACCAGCAGCCCCAAAACCAGCGCGCTGCGCACGCCCACGATCATCAGCGCCGCGATGGAAAGCAGCGCCACCGCGCCGGCGATCATCAGCTGGCCCTGCAGGTAGAGGCGCAGCTCGCGGCAGGCCGCGCCTGCCATGCGCACCGCCGTGGGACGAAAGGACTGGGGCAGCAGCAGCTCCAGGCGCAGCAGGATGCTGTCGCGGTCCCGAAGGAAGAAGTAGGCCAGCACTACCAGCATCGAGGCGCGTCCCGCCACATCCGCCAGGTTTGCCGCCAGGCTGATGGTGCCGCTGGCGAGGCCGGAAAGCGCTCCGCTCAGCGCGCTCAAATCCAACTCCGGAAGGGCGACGCCGGGCAGATGCCCCTCCAGCCATCCGCGCGCGCCGCCCAGCCATTGCGCCACCAGGCCGATGGAGCTTGGCAGCGTTCGAGCCAGCTCAAACAGCTCCCGCAGCAGTGCGGGCAGCAGCATCCACGCGAGGCCCGCGATTGCCAGAGCGAAGCTCAGCAAACAAGCCAGCGCGGCGACGGGGCGGGAAAGCCGCCGTTCGTAGAGCCTTGCCAGCGGTGCCGCCACAAAGCACAGCGCAGCCGCCGTAAGCGTCAGCGCGAGCACCTGCGCGAGCGGACGCCACAGCAGCATAACCGCGAGCACAGCGGCCAGGCAGCCGGCCAATATCCAGAAGCCGCGCCGTCGCGGCCTTTCGACGCGAAGCTGCATGGCGATACCTCCTTTAAACGCTGAGCCGTCGTGGCCCCCGCCAGGGAATAGGGATTCGTGACGGCAAATGCCGCGGTCATGTAGGGGCGGCATGGCGCCGCCCGCCGGGCGCAACGAAGCTCCCTTGAGGTTGGGCGCCGCCGCTGCGCCCCACAAAGCGCGGCAGCGGCTTTTTGGAATTGGGCACGATTGGCGGACTGCCGCGAAGCGGGGTCGCGCGGTTCGCCGGAGGCCGCAGGACTTCGACGAAAATCGTTATGCGCCCTGTTTCTCAATCTCTGGGATCGAGTCCCGGCCTTACAGCTTCTTCACGATGTCGTCGGCCCTGTCGCTCAGCCAGCTGCCCGTCTGCTTGGCCTTCTGGTTCCATTTCTTCTCCGTCTGCCAGTTCATCACGCCGAAGATCGTCGCCGCAGAGCCGCCGATCAGCATGCCCGTCAAAAGTCCCTTCATCAATCCGCTCTTCATCTCTGTCCGCCTCCAT
>JAFVBK010000174.1 GCA_017480045.1 Clostridia bacterium | reverse complement strand
TGTTGTGGAGGTGCTGTTATGAGCAAGTACACGAAGGAAGACATCATCAAACTGGTGAAGGACGGCGACGTGGAATTTATCCGCATGCAGTTTACCGACATCTTCGGCCAGCTGAAGAACGTGGCCATCACCGCCAGCCAGATCGAGAAGGCTGTAAACAATGAGATCATGATCGACGGCAGCTCCATCGAGGGCTTCGTGCGCATCAATGAATCCGACCAGTATCTGCGGCCCGACCTGGACACCTTCGCGATCCTGCCCTGGCGGCCCCAGCACGGCAAGGTGGCGCGGCTGATCTGCGACGTGTACAACCCCGACGGCACGCCCTTCATGGGCGATCCCCGCGGCACGCTGAAGCGGGTGCTGGAGAAGGCGGCAAGCATGGGCTACAGCTTCAACGTGGGCCCGGAGTGCGAATTCTTCCTGTTCCAGACCGACGAGCAGGGTCGCCCCACCACCACCACCGCAGACGAGGCCGGTTACTTCGACCTGGGCCCCCTGGATCACGGCGAGAGCACCCGGCGCGAGATCTGTATGGCGCTGGAGCAGATGGGCTTTGAAATCGAGGCCAGCCACCACGAGGTGGCCGCCGGCCAGCACGAGATCGACTTCAAGTACGCCGACGCGCTCACCGCCGCCGACAACATCATGACCTTCAAGCTGGCGGTCAAAACGCTGGCGCAGAAAAACGGCCTGCACGCCACCTTCATGCCCAAGCCGGTATTCGGCATCAACGGCAGCGGCATGCATACCAACATGAGCCTGTTCAAGGACGGCAAGAACGTGTTCGCCGATCCCAGCGACGCGCGCGGACTGAGCAAGGAAGCCTACAGCTTCATCGCCGGCATTTTGAAGCACGTTCGCGGCATGGCGGCCATCACCAACCCGCTGGTAAACAGCTATAAGCGGCTGGTGCCGGGCTACGAGGCGCCCTGCTACCTGGCCTGGAGCGCCAGCAACCGCTCGGCGCTGATCCGCATCCCCGCCTCCCGCGGCATGGGCACCCGCGTAGAGCTGCGCTGCCCCGACCCGTCCTGCAACCCCTATCTGAACATGGCGGTATGCCTCGCTGCGGGCCTGGACGGCATCGAAAAGGGCCTGACCCCGCCGGATGAGATCACCGAAAACATCTTTGCCATGGATGCCGCCACCCGCGCGGCGAAGGGCATCGCGTCCCTGCCGGGCACTCTGCGCGAGGCCATCGACTGCCTGAAGGCCGACGAGGTGATCTGCGCGGCCCTGGGCGAGCACGTGCTCAGCCAGTACGTGGAGGGCAAGGAGAAGGAATGGGACGCCTATCGGACGCACGTGAGCAGTTGGGAGATCGAGCGGTATTTGGTGATGTACTAAACTCCCCCCTGCCCTTTCGGGCCACCTCCCTCAAGGAGGGAGGCAAATCATGGCTTCCTCTCTGAGGGAGCCGTCGCCCAAGTCGACTGAGGAAATCAGGGCGTGTTTCTAAATGTCGGGAGATGCAGTTTCGAGTGGATTTGGCCGCATTTCAATAAGCCGCCAAAAGAGCACTTCATGCATTTTAGAAACACGCCCTAAGCGAAGGGAGGCGGTCCCATGCCGAGAATCATCCTTGCCGGCGCGTCTGAGTCAGGCCGCGCGCAGCTGTCCCGGCTGCTGGCCGCCTCCGGCTTCGAGGTGTTCCGATCATGTGCGTCCGGCGGCGAATTGCGGCGCGCGCTCAACGAATGCGAGGACGGCGTCGCCATCCTCGCCGGCAGCCTGCCGAACGCCCTGCCGGACGAGCTGGCTGCCGACTTCGGGGAAGCCTTCCAGCTGCTGCTCATCGCCAGGCCAGAATCGCTGGAGAGCTGCGAATCGCCGGAGGTGTTCAAACTGGCCTATCCCTGCCCCGGCAGCGCCGTGATCGGCGCGCTGGAAATGCTGTCCCAGCTGCACGCCATGCGTCTGCCGAGGCGCACCGGCGAGGACAAGCGCTTGGTGGACAGGGCCAAGGCGCTGCTGATTAAGAAGGAGGGCCTCACCGAATCGCAGGCCCACCGGCGCATGCAGGTGTACGCCATGAAGCACAACGTGAAGATGACGGATTACGCGGCAGAACTGCTGCAAGGCTCCGAAGGGACGGAGGTTTAGCCATGTTTGATCGACAATACCCGCTCTATCACCCCGATCTGGAGCACGAATCCTGCGGCGTCGGCGCAATCGTCGACCTGAGCGGCAGGGCCACCCACCGCACCGTCGATCAGGCGCTGACCATCGTGGAGCGCCTGGCCCACCGCGCCGGCAGCGACGCGCTGGGCACCACCGGCGACGGCGTGGGCATCATGACCCAGCTTCCCCATGCCCTTTTCCGCGCCTGGGCGCAGGAAGAGGGCATTTCCCTCGGCAACCCCGGCGACTACGGCGCGGGCATGTTCTTCCTGCCGGAGGACGAGGTGGGCATCCGGAACGTCTGCCGCATTTTCGAGCAATTGGCCCGTGCGGAGGGCATCCCCGTCCTCGGCTGGCGAGATGTGCCCTGCCATCCGGCCCAGCTTGGCGCGGGGGCGCGGCGCACCATGCCCCGCATCCGCCAATGCTTTTTGAAGCGGCCCAACGATGTCGAACCGGGCATTGACTTTGACCGGCGGCTCTATGTGCTGCGCCGGGTGTTTGAAAAGCAGAACACCGACACCTACATCTGTTCGCTGTCCAGCCGCACCATCGTCTACAAGGGGATGATGCTGGTCAGCCAGCTGCGCTCGTTTTACGACGATCTCCAGGACGTGCGCTACGTCTCCCAGATGGCGATGGTCCATTCCCGATTCTCCACCAACACCTTCCCCAGCTGGTCGAAAGCCCACCCCCAGCGGTTCTTGCTGCACAACGGCGAAATCAACACCATCCGCGGCAATCACGACCGCATGAAGGCCCGCGAGGAGACCATGCGCTCGACGGTGATGGGCGATTCGATAAAGCGCGTCCTGCCCGTGGTGGACGAGGGCGGCAGCGACAGCCAGATGCTGGACAACACGCTGGAATTTCTGGCCATGAACGGCTTCCCGCTGCCCCTGGCCGGAATGGTGCTGCTGCCGGAGCCCTGGCAGGGGAGCAAGGAGGCGACGCCCTGGCGCGACCTCTACCGCTACTACGCCACGATGATGGAGCCCTGGGACGGCCCGGCGGCGATATTGTATTCCGACGGCGACTGCGTGTGCGCATCTCTGGACAGAAACGGCCTCAGGCCCCTGCGCTGCGCCGCTACCGACGATCACCGGCTGATCCTGTCCTCCGAGGCGGGCGTTCTCTTTGAAGAAAACGCCCACATCCGCCGCCGCTGGAAGCTGAAGGCCGGAGACGTGCTGATGGCCGACCTGAAAACCTGTCGGCTCATGGAGAGCGACGCGCTCAAGACCCACTTCGCGCAGCTCCACCCCTACGGGGAGTGGATGAAGGGCTTGGTGCGGTTGGAGGACTTGCCGAAGGCCGAGATCGCCGAACCCCGCGCGAACACGGCCCTATTGTGCCGCGCCTTCGGCTATGCCCATGAGGACATCGAAGACGTGCTGCTGCCCATGGCGGAAAAGGGCGCGGAGCCCATCGTGTCCATGGGCGCGGACGAGCCCATCGCCGCCTTGTCGAAGGCCCATCCCGCGCTGTTCGACTACTTCAAGCAGCGCTTCGCCCAGGTGACCAACCCGCCCATCGACGCGCTCCGTGAGGCCTGCAAGACCGACGAGACCATCTACATCGGCGACGACGGCAACCTGCTGAGCCATGGCCCGGACAACTGTGCCGTGTTGGAGCTGCCCTCGCCCGTGCTGACCGGCGAGGCGCTGCGGCGCATCCGAAACATCGACCATCCGTCCTTTCACGTGCGGGAGATCTCGCTGCTGTACCCCGTGGGAATGCGCCTCGGCGCGGTCCTGGACGGCTTCTTTGCCAACTGCGACGCCGCTTGCCTGGATGGGGCGAACATTCTCATCCTGTCGGATCGTGGCTTGGATGCGGAACATATGGCCATTCCCTCGCTGCTGGCGGTATCCGCGCTGGAGCAGCACCTGATTCACATCAAGAAGCGCACGGCGGTGTCGGTGATATTGGAGAGCGGCGAGCCTCGGGACGTGCACCACATGGCCATGCTGGTGGCCTATGGCGCGCGGGCGGTGAACCCCTACCTGGCCCACGAGGTGATTCGGGAACAGCTTTCGGAGGACGCCGTCGAAAGCTACGACAGGGCGCTGACCGCGGGCATCCTCAAGATCGCCTCGAAGATGGGCGTGTCCACCCTCCAGGCCTACCAGAGCGCCCAGCTTTTTGAGGCCGTGGGCCTGGACGCGGACTTTGTGGAAAAGTATTTCACCAACACCCCCGCCTCCCTCGGCGGCGCGAACCTTTCAACCGTAGAGGCGGACAGCCGGTATTACCACGAGCGGGCATTCAGGGACCGCTCGCGGGGCGGCCTGCCCTCCATCGGCAGGCACAGGCTGCGCACCGGCGGCGAGGCCGAGGAACACCTCTACAGCCCGCGGGTGATCCACGCGCTTCAACAGGCGGTTTGGACCGACGACGCGGCAAGGTTCGACGAATACGCCGCGCTGATCGAGCGCGACGGCCCATGGACGCTGCGGGGAATGCTGGACTTCAACTACGAACTGTGCAACCCCATCCCCTTGGACGAGGTGGAGCCGGTAGAGCAGATCGTGCGCCGCTTCAAGACCGGAGCCATGAGCTACGGCTCCATCTCCCAGGAGGCCCACGAATGCATGGCAAAGGCCATGAACCGCCTGGGCGGCAAGAGCAACAGCGGCGAGGGCGGCGAGCTGCCGGAGCGCTTCGGCACCGAGCTGAACTCGGCCGTCAAGCAGGTGGCCTCCGGGCGCTTCGGCGTGACGCGGGATTACCTGCTCTCGGCAAAGGAAATCCAAATCAAGATGGCCCAGGGCGCGAAACCCGGCGAGGGCGGGCACCTGCCCGGCGCGAAGGTGACGGAGAGCGTAGCCAAGACCCGCTGCTCCACCCCCGGCATCTCCCTGATCTCCCCGCCGCCCCATCCCGACATCTATTCCATCGAGGATCTAGCGGAGCTGATCTACGATCTCC
>JAFVBK010000173.1 GCA_017480045.1 Clostridia bacterium | reverse complement strand
TCATCAAAGAAGCCGGTGACGGATTCCCACGCGGTCTCCACGCCCTGCTTCGCCTGATCGAATATGTTGGAGAACCACTCGGCAACCGGCTCGAACAGGGTGGTTAGGCCTTCCCAAAGGGATTCCGCGCCGGTCTTGATGGCGTCCCAGGCATTCGAGGCCGCCGTCTTGATGGTTTCCCACGCGCCGGAAAAGTCGCCGTTCAGAAGATCGACGATGGCCTGGATTATGCCGTTGATGATCTCGCCGGCGGCGGTCACGATGCCAGCTATCGTGTCGATGACGCCTTGGACAGTCTCCTGCACCCCTTCGATGGATTTGATCTTCTCGATGAGGTCGGCGATCCATTCGATGATCTTCTTAACGATCTCTATGACGCCGGAAATAGCGTTGCCGATGTTCTCAAAAACATTGGTGTGGCCGTTGCCCTCGTCGATTGCCGTCCAAAGGCTGCTGATGAAAGATATGACATCATCAAGGACAGTCTGGACGATGCCGAAAGCGGTCCCAAAGGCCTCCTGTAAGGATTCCAGGGCACCGTTTTCTTCCAGCTTGTCCCATATCTGCTTGATGCCGTCAATGACCTGCATGACCACTCCCATGACCGATGGCAGGAAATTGTCGAACCAGGCTATGGCCGCTTCTATTGCGGGCTTCACCTTTTCAATCCACTCGATCAGCTTGCCCCAAAACCCACCAAACAGGGAATCGCCGCCCTCCATGTACGTCACGAAGTCGTCGATCAGCAGCAGGATGATGGTGATGATCGTGGTAATGAGGAACATCTTGGAGTGGATCATGGCAATAACCGCGAGCGCGATCGCGCCCACGATCTTGATAGACGGCGGGAGCTTGTCAATCCATCCGAGGACCGTCTTAACTGCCGTGACAAGGGAAGTGAATACCTGAATCACAGCACCGACCACCTTCGCCACGGTGGTGGCGATGGTCTCGATGTGGCTGGCAAACCACTCCTGCAAGCCGGTAATCATTTCCTGGACTTCCGTCAGCGGCCCCTCCGCGACGTCCTGAATCTTATAGATCAGCCATTGTATGGCGTAGTTGGCGGTGAGCTTCAGCGAGAGGAAAGCGTCTTTGATCTCTCGAATCTTGGTGACGCCCTGTGCCGCTTCCGGCAGCGCCATCTGCTTGCCAATAGCCTGCAGATCCTCGAAGGTCTGCGTCAGCGCCTTGCTCTGCTTGATCTCCTGGGCGGTCTTGCCCATGACGGCCAGGGCGGTGTTGTAGGCGCGGGCTTCCTCGGTGGTCTTGCCCAGCTTCTTCGCGGAAGTGACCAGCTCCTCGCCGAACTTGATAGCGTCGGTGATGGCCTGCTTGATGCCGCTGCCGATCAGCATGGTCACGGCGGCGAGGGCAAACTTCTTGATGGTGCCCGTGGCCTTCTTGAGCTGGTTGTCGAAATTCTGAACATTGGAGGCGCCTTGCTTGGCACCTTCCATCTTGGCGCTCTCGTTGGCCTGCTTCATGCCCTCGGAGGCTTTCTTCGCACCCTGGGCGACCTTCTCCTGAGAAGCGCCGAGCTGTTCGCTGGCACCGGCGGCGGCACCGCTGGCACCGGCTACATTCGCGGCTGCTGCCGCGCTTTCGTTCAACGCCTCCGCTGCTTGGCCAGCAGATTCAGCCATGCCATCGGCTGCAGAGGCTGCTTCATCCGTTGCAACGGCGTTCTCATTCGCTGCAACGGCGGAGACCTCTTGGGCATTGGCCAAATCTTCGGAGGCTGTAGCAGCCCTTCCTGCGCTATCCGCGGCGTTTGCCATGTTCTGCGCCGCTTCCAGTTCGCTCTCGGAAAGGCCGGTGGCAGCGTCGGCGGCTTCGTCCATGGAACTGGCCGTGTCGTCAAATTTGTCGGTACCCTCAGCTATGTCGGAGATCATAGATTTGATCTGCTCACAAGCGGAAACGAGGACCTCGCCGAGTTTGCGGACAACTTCATCTATCGTTTCAAGCACGGATTCGGCTCTGCCGGCGCCAGACTCATCAACTTCAAATCCTATGCCGACAAGATAATCTTTCAGCGTATCCGCCATTGGTATCACCTTCCTTGAAGCTGCCGATTCAGTTCTGCCTGTTCGCGCTGCCGTCGCTCGTTCTCGTTGCGAACCATGAGCATTTCGTGCGCGTCAAGCAAGTCTCCCAGCGTATAAGTTCCGTCCCACACCTCATGTTGCCGCCACATGCCCGCGGCTACGGGCGTATAGAGGTACGCGTCGTAGTTCGCGGGCTCGACGGCGATCCAGTCTATTTCATCAACTGGCGTAAAGGAGAGCTTTTCTCGCTGAAAAAATCGGCGGCACCCCACTTGATGGCTTCAAAGCACAGACGGATCGTGAGGGTCATGTCGTACTCAACATCATCCACACCGTAGTGGCCGGTTTCGTCGATGATCGGCTGCTTGCCCGCGGGGAAGTCCACGTAGCACACGCTGAGGCACTTCTTCACCAGATCGTCGATGTCGGCGTCACTCATGGTGCCCAGGACCTCGCCGATCACGGTATAGATGCGCTCGTCGTTGGCGATTTCTTTGGCGGACCGCTTCTGGCCGCCCTCCTGGTCGTCGCCGATGTCCAACAGGGGGATGATCGGGGCGGCCTTGGCAATGACCAGCCGCGCCAGCTTCAGCCCGGTCATCGCGTCAAACTTACGAATCACGTATTCCTGATCGTTGATAGTCACATTCTTCCAGATGTTGGTAGCCATGATGTAAACCTCCTATAATCGCATGGGAAAAGACCGAGGGCTATTAGCCCTCGATCTTGATGGCCATAAGGTTCCAGGTGACCTGCTGGCCGGCCTGCTGGTACGCAGCATCGGCGGCCTTCTGCGGGCTGATGCCGGATATGTTGATGGTTTCGCCGGTGCTCGGCGAGCTCAGGACGGCGCTGGTCTCAGCCCACTGGTTCGTCGGTGCGGTCAGCAGGTAGGAGTACCACTTCTTCATCCACTTGTGCGCGGAGCTGGTCTGCTGCAGCGCCAGAGCCATGGTGCCGTTCTTGGTGACGATCTTGGAGGCCATCACGCTACCGTCGGCGGCCACGTCATGCTGCGTGACATCATTGGCGCGGGCGATGCTGATGGAACCGACGCCCTTGCCGGTGATGGTGCATTTGCCAACCTTAGGGTGGGACAGGACGAGGGAAATATCATTAAAGCTATAAACGGACTTTTCCATGTTGATACCTCCTTACACAACGAAGACCTTGATGGTCGCGAACTGAATCGCGCCGGACTTCCGAATGCAGACGTAGATCGGCGGGCAGATGCGCAGGCTGCGCTGGCTGGATGCTTGGTCAGCCACGGGCTCGGCCTGGCACATGTAGCCGGATTCCAGCGTGTCGCCGGTTTCCAGGTTGAGGACGTTGTTACCCTCCCAAATGCCGGGAGCCAGGAAACCGCGAGTCAACGCGTTCTCACAGGCATCCTTGCAGGCCAGGACGAACTGCTGCGCGCCCGCGTCGGTGTAGGGTACCTTCGTGCGGGTGGTGGTCAGTACGTCCATGCAGCCGATCTGAATGTCGTTGGAGAGCTGGTCCATGCCGATCACGTCGTCGAACCACTCGCCGGCCGCGGTGACGCCGTTCTCCAACACGATGTAGCTGGAACCACGGGTCACGTAGTAGTTGGCGTTCTTGGCCTTGAGGTTCTCCACGTCGGTCTCGGACAGATCATCGGGAGAGACGCCCGCCAGGGTCTTGTAGGCCATGGTGTAGGCGCTGCCAGCGGTGCCGTCGTTCGCGCCCATCGCGAAGCCCAGGGCAGCCGCGCCCGCGTACTTCGTGGTGGAGTACAGGCCGAAGGTGCGCTTGAAGGACTGGGCCTTCAGCACAGCGAAGACATCGCTGGTGCCGTTGGTCAGATCGGCAGCGGCGCTATCCTCGAAGAAGTACGCCGCGATGATGGTCTCGACGTAGGCGGCAATCGCCTGGTGGTCCGCAGTGGACAGCGCCGTGGCGGACGCGACATAGACGCCGTACCACTGGCCGTTCTTCTGCTTGCAGGCGGTGATGGCCTGCACCCAGGTCTCGCTGGAGCCCTCGGCGCTGTTCTTCACGCCGATGACGACCTTCTGCGGGGCGGGGTCCTGGGAAAAATACTTGGTCGCGGCCAGGTATTCGGGGTCGGTGGTCAGGAAGCCATCGTCGATCATGGATTCCAGGCTGGAATAGACCTTGCAGCGATCGGCCACGGTGATGTGGCTGGACGTGCCGATGATCAGGCCGATGTTGAAGCCATCGCGGGGAGTGGCAGCGCCGGCCGAGGAGACGACGACATTCACGACATCGTCAATCTTGAGCTTGGACATAGTGGGATTACCTCCTTATCCGTGTTGGGTTTTGATTTCGGGTGCGGTGGTGATGATTTCCTCGTCGTATTCCCTGGTGACGAGCTGGTAGAAATCGGCCTCAAGGTCGTATCGGTCCCACCATTCGCCGGTCTCGTCCTGCTCCGGCACCCGTGCAGGGTCGCGCAGGTGTGGCAGTATGGCCACGTTGTGGGCTTTCAGCATCGAATGCACAGCGTCGCGCACGATGCCGATTCTGATGGTGTCCGCGTCGTCGTCGGCATCGGGTCCGTAGCATACCCACACGATGCGGTGGCTGCGGTGGTAGCGCACGACCTCCTTCTGCGTGTCGGTTTCGGGGTCATAGACATGGTCGATGTCATGCACCGAACCGTAGGAATCGTAGCCAGGGGAAATACGGAGGAACACGACGTTTTCGTCGCGCCCCCAATTGCTGCTGCCGGTTTCGCTGGTAGGCCAGCTTATCCGGACGCGCTTGTGTACAGCCTCATCCTCGCTGTCGGGGTCGAGGCCCAGGCAAATGACGGTTGCCCGCCAGAACAGATCCTCCAACTGCCTTTGCGTCATGGCCATCACCTCTTCGCGGCATAACCCACGGTAAAGCCGTAGTCCTCCCAGCGGTCCGCTTTGATGACCTTGTAGGCTTCGCCTTGCCAGGTAACATCATCGGAAATGTTGCTGGTCTTGTCCTCGGTGAGGTACAGCTTTTCCTGGGTGAAGATGGTGATCATGCCCTTGCGCCGCTCACCTTCCGGGAAGTATTGCAGTTCTTCAGCGGATGTCGGCTGGATGATGCCGGTGGGCGTGAGGGTCATGTCCTCGACCACTTCCATGCGGCCTCCCTGCCACTTGCCCTTCCTGCGGCGAACAGTAAACGGCTGCGCACCGAGGTCAGGATCAACCAGCAGCTCGGTCACATCGGGAGACAAAACCATTCAAAATCACTTCCCTTCGATAACGTGGGTGATGGAAGACCGCAGGCTGCCGGTGTCGATCAGCGGCGTGGAGCTGCCTTTGCCCTTCACCTTGAAAGGCTTGTGTGCGATCCTGTTCCACATCCAGCCACCCTCCACGGTGATGCCCGCGTTGGGGGCGAAGTGGCCGCCGGTGAAGTAATCCTTTACTGCGTTCTCGCCATACATGCCAGCCTTTTCCAGCTAGCCCATGGCCGCGCCGGTGTCGCCCTCGACGGCGGCCTCGGCAGCGGCTTTCATGCGGCCTTCGATCTTGTCCATGGCCTCCTCAATGCCCGGTTCCAGGAACGGGCGCGGAGGAATCCGCAGACGTGGGCTGCCGTTGGTGTGGATGAATGCCAGCTCGACGTTGGTGACCTCGCCGCGGCTGGCGGAGTTTGCCTGCGGGATGCCGACCAGGACGCGGTTATTCTTCAGAAAGCTGATGGCTTCTTTGAGATCATCCAGCCCTTTTCCGTTGGTCTTGACGTACATTCCCATGCGGGCCACCTCCTATCTCACGAACATACCGCCCTTGCCGATCATGCGGGCATAGGTGGCAAACTGGACGCCGTAGGTGGTCAGCTTCCAGGCTGCCCATCCTTCGAGGTCCTGCGTCGCCTGGCTGCCGTTGTCGTAGCCAACGGACACTTGGCCAACGCTCTTGTTGGTCTTGTTACCCTGCAGCCTCCCGGCGTTGATAAGCTGCTGCCGCGTCGCACCTGCCGGGGGCGCTTCGATGAACAGCGTCACGAAATGCGCGACGTACAGCCGCATGCCCTCCTTCCAAAGCGACAGCCAGCGGGCCTCCTTCACCA
Source organism: Clostridia bacterium (assembly GCA_017480045.1). Classification (GTDB taxonomy): domain Bacteria; phylum Bacillota; class Clostridia; order Christensenellales; family Aristaeellaceae; genus UBA2862. The sequence continues at coordinate 2,293 of JAFVBK010000173.1, read as the reverse complement.
CGGCGTTGGCCATGTCGATGAAGTGCTGGAGCTGATCGTCGTTGATGATGTCCGCGGTGAATGCGGGCATCAGGGCGCGGAAGTCGTCGCAGGTGAACGGGGGATTGTCGCCGTCAACGATGTTCGAGGCGACGGCGAAGGCCTGCTGCGGAGTGATACCGATCACTTGGCATCATCCTTGCCGTTGTCCTTCTTGCCGTCGTCCTGGTTGTCGGCGCCGTTGCCGGCGTTGTTCTTCTTGTCCTGGCTATTCTTGTTGGCATCAGCCTTCTTCTGGGCTTCCTTCTCGGTCTTGAAGGGCTCCAGGGCACCAGCCTTGACCGCCATCTTGTAGGTGGGGTCGTTGGTGAACTTCTCCGAAATCTCGTTCACTTTGTTGGGCTTGGTGAACATGGTAGAGCCGTCCAGAGCACGGAGCATGAAGGTCTGGTTCTTACACAGAGCGCGAATCATGTGAAATCCTCCTTTACATTCAAAAAGCCCCGGTCTTCACACAGCGGGAAGACTGGGGCTATGGCGTTCATGCATCTTTCTGGGAAAGATGCAGATTAGATGCCGTCCATGTACAGAGCGTGCTGACGGTACGGCCACTGCAGCTCGGAGAACTGGGTGACGTAGGGGGTCAGGTACGCCACATGCGCGGCGCTGGCCTGGGTCAGCATACGCTGCAGCGGCACGGTGATGTCGAAGCGCACGCGGTCTTCGTTGTTGCAGTAGGCAACCAGGCGATCCTTGCCACCGGTACCCGCGCCCTTGCACCACACGGACGGGGCGATGAACAGGTCGTTGCCCTGATTCTTGCCGAGGTTGTTCTCCAGCAGGAACTGCAGGATGGACTTGTCACCAGTCACGCCGACCTTGCGCGCCACCAGAATGGTGTACTGTTCCGTGGGAATCAGGATGTGATTGGCCATGCCGGACAGATCATGCTCGGAAGCCTCCCAGGTTGCCAGCAGAACGGCGTTCACGTCCGCCAGAATCTCGTCCGGGGTCGCGGTGGCCCATTCGGTGGAGCCAGAAGCCTTGGTCGAAGCGGACACGGTGGAGATCAGCGGGTCGTTGACCAGACCGTAGGAACCAGCCTTTGCGATGCCGGTGTAGACGTTTTTATCCAACATCTTATCGTGAACCAGATGCAGGCCGCGGTTCAGAATGTCATCCAGGCTGCGGCCGATCTTCTGCAGCTTCTGCTGGTCGATCAGGGGAACAGAAACGATGTGCCCCCACTGGAACACGCGGTAGGAATCCTTACCGATGTCGGCCTGGATCATCGGCAGATCGTTGCTCTCACCGCCCATCAGACCGTCATTGGAACCCTCGCCGGAAGCGTAGGACACGTCGAACACACTGACGGAATCTACCCAGCCGCCGCCAGTCCTGACGGGCATATCACGCGGCCAGGTGATGGAGGTCAGAGGTTCGTGCAGCTTCTCGTCGCGCTTTTCCAGCTCACCGACGAGGAACGCCAGGCCGCCGGAAACGCTGTTCGCGTCCAGCATCATGTTGCCCGGCAGGCCATCATTGACCGGCACTTTCAGCACCGGAAACTGAGACTTCTTAGCCATAGTCGTGTACCTCCTTAGATATTGCGGCTGAGGATGGTGACCTCAGCGACGTTGTTGCTGTCGACGTTACCCGTGGCGAAAATGGCGTTGGGCACCGCCAGATTGTCGGTCGCCACGCTGGTCAGCTCGCCATCAGCGGGATCGACGTAGACCTTGCCACGGGCGGCGATGCCGGTGATGGCTTTGAGCTCCACGGTCATGGAGCCACGCACCAGCACATCCACGGTGTCGCCCTTCTTGTAGTAATAGCCCTTCGGGTCGTCCGCGTAGGGCTGGCCCATACGACGAACCGCAAGGCCAATAATGTCGGTGGCAGCGTCGCCGGAGGCGATCTTGCGCACACCGCCGTTGGTGGTGTCGAACACCACGGGCGCGCCAAACTCGATGTTGGCTTCGCCGGTATTGGTGTAGGGCTGAATCAGGGTGTCGGGCTGCCGGGACACAGCGCCACGGAAGCCAAAGGGAAGAGTCTTGCCATAAGCCTTGCCAGCCATAGTTCTGTACCTCCTTCTGAATTAGGCCTTCTTGTAATGGGGATTACGAGAGGCCATGATGTTCTTGCCGATCTCGCCCTGATCGACGCGGCGCTTGGAATCCTTGGCCTTGGCCTTCTGCCGCATCGTCTGATTGATGGCGGCGTAGCCGTTGGTGCGTGCCCTGGCATCGCGGCCGATTGCCTTGCGAATCTGCTTCGCAGCAGCGTCGGAAGCGGCCTTGCGCTCGGCGGC
>JAFVBK010000172.1 GCA_017480045.1 Clostridia bacterium | reverse complement strand
GTTGCGCTTGCTGCGGAACATGAGGCGCGCTTTATCGATTTGAACGCGCCTTTGACGGACGATAAAGGCAACCTGAAGGCGGAATATACCATTGAGGGGATGCATATCAACGAGCAGGGGTACCGCGCGGTCTATCCATTGCTGAGAGCGTACATCCTTGAATAAGAATTCCGGCACATGAAAGCGCCGCCCTGGGGCGGCGCTTTCGCGCGTCTTATATCCTCGCCACACCCGTATCTCGCGCGGCCTGGGCCACGGCGCTGGCCACGGCGTCCTTCACGCGGGGATCGAAGGGGGCGGGGATGATGTATTCCTCGTTCAGCTCGTCGTCGGAGATCAGACCGGCCAGCGCCTTTGAGGCGGCCATCTTCATCTCCTCGTTGATGTCCCGCGCGCGCACGTCGAAGGCGCCGCGGAACACGCCGGGGAAGGCGAGCACGTTGTTGATCTGGTTCGGGAAGTCGCTGCGCCCGGTGGAGATCACCCGCGCGCCGCCGGCCTTGGCCTCGTCGGGGAAGATTTCCGGCGTGGGGTTGGCGCAGGCGAAGATGATGGCGTCGCGGTTCATGGTCCGCACCATCTCGGTGGTCACGGTGCCGGGGGCGGATACGCCGATGAACACGTCCGCGCCCACCAGCATTTCAGCCAGCGTGCCGGACTTTCTTTCCCGGTTGGTCAGCTTCGCCATCTCGTCCTTGGCGGGGTTCATGCCCGCGCGGCCCTCGTAGATCGCGCCGCTGCGATCGCACATGATCACGTCCTTCACGCCGTAGCTCAGCAGCAGCTTCACGATGGCCGTCGCCGCCGCGCCCGCGCCGCTGGTGATCACGCGGATATCCTCCTTCTTCTTGCCGACCACCTTCAGCGCGTTGATCAGGCCCGCCAGCGTGATGATGGCGGTGCCGTGCTGGTCGTCGTGGAAGATGGGGATGTCGCACTTTTCCTTCAGCTTGCGCTCGATCTCAAAGCAGCGGGGGGCGGAGATGTCCTCCAGGTTCACGCCGCCGAAGCTGCCAGAGAGCAGATACACGGTGTTGACGATCTCGTCCACGTCCTTGCTCTTGATGCAAAGGGGGAAGGCGTCCACGTCGCCGAAGGCCTTGAACAGCACGCACTTGCCCTCCATCACGGGCATGCCGGCCTCCGGGCCGATGTCGCCCAGACCCAGCACCGCGGTGCCGTCGGTCACCACCGCGCACATGTTCCAGCGGCGGGTCAGCTCATAGCTCTTATTCACGTCCTTCTGAATCTCCAGGCAGGGCTGGGCCACGCCGGGGGTGTAGGCCAGCGAAATATCATCCTTCGTCTTGACCGGCGGCACGGCCACGACCTCGATCTTGCCCTTCCATTCGGCGTGCTTTTTCAGGGATTCCTCTGCGTAATTCATGCTGTGCTCTTCCTTCCGAATTTTGATAATATAAGCTTGTGCGTTTGCCCGTTCAGTATACCGCCAAAATGGGCCGAGGTCAATTTAAGATTGTGGTCGGCGCGGCGATGTTTCCCGACCTTAACCTCCCCTTCATTGACGCTGTCGCTTTGCCGTGCTATAATAGTATCAATCGAAAAGAGACCGACTGATGCCCGCATCGGTCTGTTATTTTGCGCAGATACAGGAGGACATACGGAAATGGTACAGCAAAGCATGGATTTCATCCGCCAGTACGACCCCGAAATCGGCGAGATCATGGCCCAGGAGCTGGGCCGCCAGCGCCGCAACCTGGAGCTGATCGCTTCGGAGAACATCGTGTCCGAGGCCGTGATGGCGGCGATGGGTTCGGTGCTGACGAACAAGTACGCCGAGGGCTATCCGGGCCGGCGCTACTACGGCGGCTGCGAATATGTGGATCAGATTGAGAACGTGTGCATCGAGCGGGCCAAGCGGCTCTTCGGCGCGCAGTTCGCCAACGTGCAGCCCCACAGCGGCTCCCAGGCCAACCAGGCGGTGTATCTGGCGCTGTGCCAGCCGGGCGACACTGTGCTGGGCATGGATCTGAGCGCGGGCGGCCACCTGACTCACGGCGCGAAGGTCAGCTTCTCCGGAAAGCTGTACAACTGCGTCTCCTACGGCTGCGATGAGAACACCGGCCTCATCGACTACGACCAGGTGCGCGAGCTGGCGCTGAAGCATCGCCCGAAGATGATCATCGCGGGCGCTTCCGCCTATCCGTGGTTTATCGACTTTGAGAAGTTCGGCGCCATCGCCAAGGAGGCCGGGGCATACCTGATGGTGGACATCGCCCACATCGCCGGCATGGTCGCCACTGGCGAGCATCCGAGCCCCATGCCCTACGCGGACGTGGTGACCACCACCAACCACAAGACCTTGCGCGGCCCCCGCGGCGGCATGATCCTGTGCAACGATCCCGACATCGCAAAGAAGATCAACAGCGCCATCTTCCCCGGCGGACATGGCGGCCCGCTGATGCACGTCATCGCGGCCAAGGCCGTGGCCCTGGGCGAGGCGCTGAAGCCGGAGTTCAAGGCCTATCAGCACCAGATCGTCGTGAACGCCGCCGCCATGGCGGACGTGCTGCTGAGCCGCGGCGTGAAGCTGGTCTCCGGCGGTACAGACAACCACCTGATGCTCCTCGACCTCAAGGAGGCCGACATCAGCGGTCGCGAGCTGGAGGAGCGCCTGGACGCCGTGCACATCACCGTCAACAAGAACAAGATTCCCGGCGACCCCCGCTCCGCCAAGGAGACCTCCGGCATCCGCGTAGGCACCCCCGCCGTTACCGCCCGCGGCTTCAAGGAGGCCGAGGCCCGCGAGGTGGGCGAGCTGCTGGCCCTCGCGGCGCAGGATTTCGACGCGAAGCAGGCCGAGATCCTGGAGCGCGTGGACGCGCTGTGCAAGCGCTTCCCGCTGTATGAATGAGGAGACGGGAGGCATAGCGCGCTGACGCGCCTCTGACGGAGCCGAACGCGCAAAGTAAAGCACAGATCCTTCGCTTCATTCGGGATGACGGAAGCCGCAAGACCGTCATTCTGAGCGAAGCGAAGGATTTGTGCTTTTGTTTGAAGCCCGCGCGGATGCGGGCACTTTCTCTATACCAAATTTCTGAACAGCTGCATCACCGCGCCCAGCGCACGCAGGGCGAGCGCTCTTCCTGTGGACAGGGGCGGGATATCCAGCCCCTCCGGCGTCTCGGCGGCGCCTTTGTCGATCACCTGGCGGCAGTCGGCGTGGAGCGCCTCCATGTGCCCGCGCAGCAGCGCGTTGACCTCCTCGCCGCGGATCACCAGCATCAGCTCCGTATCCACATAGGCGCTGCGCAGGTCGAGGTTGAAGGAGCCGATGATGGAGATGTCGCCGTCGATGGCCAGTGACTTGCCGTGGTAGGAATCGCCGCCGGCGTATTCCAGCACGCGCATGCCGGTGGCGAGGACCTCGCCCCGGTGCCAGAGGTAGTCGCCGCTGGCGACCACATTGGCGCCGTTCTCCACGGCGTTGATCATCAGCGTGACGGGCGCCTTCTCAGCGATGGCGGCCAGCTCGTCCCGCATGAAGCCGTTCAGCACCGCGTAGGGGCTGTGGATGATTACGTCCTCCTTCGCCCGCGCCATCAGCGCGCAGAGGGTGGCGAACACCACGGGCTGCTTGGCGTCGATGTTGATGGGGTTGGCAACCAGCCAGACGCCCTTCGTGGGCAGCGTCATTTCGCGGTAATCGACGGCGGAGTCGAACAGCTCCGGCCGGTCCGCTTCCAGCGCCGCGCGGCGTTCCCGCAGATCGTCCAGCATGGCGTCGCGGCGTGAATCGGGAATGCCCCAGTTAGGGAGTGATCGGGTGTCCTCGCAGGTCCAGATGGTCTCAAAATAGTCCTTCACCTGAAGGAGCGAGCCTTTGCCGTCGCGCGCGCCGCTGTACACCAGCGCCTCCCGGTCGTTGCTGTAGGTGCCGGTGGGGGAGGGATACGCGCCAAGAAAGTGGTCGAACATGTTGCGCCCACCCAGTATGTACGCCAGGCCGTCGACGATCACATACTTGTCGTGCATGCGGCCCATATGCCGCCAGGGCGCGAAAAAGTAGGGCGGGTTGTAAAAGCGAATTTCAATATTGGGATGGGCGTTGAAGGCCTTTAACAGCGCGCTGCCCTTCAGGTTTGCCCAGCCGGTCAGCCCGTCCACTAGGACGCGCACCCGCACGCCCGCGTCGGCCCGCTCCAGCGCCACGCACAGTATGTCGCGGGTGCTCTCGCTGTCCCGGCAGTCATAGGTGGTGATGATGATTTCCTCACGGGCCCGGCTGATCAGCCGCAGACGCTCGTCCAGCGCCTGGGCGCGCGTCTCCAGGATCATGGCGCGGTCGGCGCTGCTGTCGTCGTCGCGGCACATCTCCTCCACCCGGCGCTCAATGGCGGCGGCGTTTTCCGCGGACAATTCAGGCGCGCGGGCAAAGGGCGCGTAGCCGCCGATCACGTGGTAGAGAAACAGCGCGACGATCAGCAGCAGGACGATTCTGCCCGTATGTGGTTTGCGCCGTGATTGCTTTCTGACCATGTTTGCTCCTGCGCTATAGCTGCGCCATCAATTCTTTCAGCTCGCCCTCCGTCAGCTCCCGCCACTGGCCTGGCTGCAGCTTGCCCAGCCGCAGGTTCATGATGCGCACGCGGCGCAGGTGGGTGACGTTCGCGCCCATCGCCTCGCACATCCTTCGAATTTGGCGGTTGAGCCCCTGCACTAGCACGATGTTGAAGCTCCGCTCGCCGGTGCGGCGCAGCCTGCAGGGCAGGGTGACGGTATCCAGGATCGGCACGCCCGCCATCATCTTTTTCGCGAATTCAGCGGTGACGGGCCGGTCGATGGTCACCTCGTATTCCTTCTCGTGCCCGCCCGCGGCGCGGAGCATCCGATTCACGATCTCGCCGTCGCTGGTCAGCAGCAGAAGGCCCTCGCTGTCCTTGTCCAGCCGCCCCACGGGGAAGATGCGGGTGGGCAGACCAATGTAGTCCACCACATTCATCGGCTCGCGGGGGTCGGCGGTGCAGACGATGCCGCGGGGCTTGTTCAGCAGTATGTAGACTTTTTCGCTCTCGCCGCTCAGCGGCTGTCCGTCCACGGTGACGGCCATGCCGGGCAGCACCCGGTCGCCCAGCGCGCCCACACGCCCGTCCACCTTCACGCGGCCCTCCGCGATCAGGCGGTCGGCCTCCCGGCGGGAGCAGTAGCCGCTCTCGGCCATGTATTTGTTGAGCCGGACGCCCGGCTGTTGATTGTCCATACTTTCCTCCATTCAGTAAACCTGTACAGGATATATTTTAGCACACTTGTCCGCATATTGAAAGATAAAAATCCGTCCCGTTGAAGCGCGCATCATCGAATGGCGGAGGGGCCAGAAGAGCATCGCGTCAATCACGCAACGCATGAGCAGGGGCGGCCAATGGCCGCCCGTCCGAGTGTGAATCGCGATGCTCTACCCGGCGGGCGGCGCATCGCCGCCCCTGATCATACGCTTTTTCTGTTTTCGCAATGCGCCTGTAATCCTATGGCGCAAGCCGTTATTGGATGTAGTCAGCGTAGATATAGCCGAATTGACCGTCGTAATAGACGGCGTACCAGTGCTTGTTGTAGGCGTATCCCACGACCTGCGCGCCCTTGGGCACCTCCGCCAGGCGCGTCGACTTGGTGGTAGGGCCCTCGCGCAGGGAGACCCAGTAGTTGCAGTTGACCACGGTCAGCGTCGTCAGCGTGGGCATCTTGGCCGAATCGACGGGCTTGGGCGTGGCGGTGGGCCTCGGTGTGATGAACAGGCTGTTCGCGTCGGTGGGCTTGGGGGTGGCGGTGGGCTTGGGGGTCGAAGTGGGCTTGGGGGCGTCCGCTACGTAGTCGCTCTCGATCACCAGGTTCGAGAAGCGGATAAAGCCCTCTACCGTGCCCTTTTTTTCGCTGTCATAGCTGCAATAGGCCCAGGTGGTGCCCTTCTTGCCGATGCCGCCGGTGGTGTAGTATACGTACACCCGCTCGCCGTCGTCCGCCCGGCACTGGCTGTCGCCCTTGGTGCTGGAGGGCTTGTCGTAGATGTAGCTGTAGTCGTGGTTTTCCGGCACGATGCTGAACACCTTGTACCAGCCCGCGGCGGTATAGTCCTTGTCAGCCTCGTCCGGCTCGTAGAGCTTGACGGCGGCGACGGCGGCGCAGAGCAGCGAGGCCGCGAGCGCCGTCAGCAGCATTGCGCTGAGCAGCTTTTTCATATTACCAATCTCCTTCCGATGCGCCTTTATTTGGCCGAAGAGGCGAAAACGCCGGTCTCGCCCCTTCTATTATGCACCATTTCATGGAATATTTCAACAGGATTTTACTCCTCCAACGCCTCCGCCCGTTGCGCGATCTTCACCAGGGAGAAGAACTCCTCGCGATATTCGTCGTTCAGCGGCGCCTGCTTGAGCAGCGACAGCACCGTTTCATAGCTGGCGTCGCCCTTGTTTGCGCTGTCATTCAGAAGCATGCCGAATTCCGCGACGGCCGCGGCGAAAAGGAAGTCGCCGGAGGGTGCGTCGGTGATGGCAGTCTCGTCGACGATCGTGGTTTCAAGCTGGCTTACGTCCTCGCCGGGCTGCTTGTAGCGGGTGGACAGGGTGAGCCACTCGCCGCTCTCGCCGGCCTCGGTGAGGGTGCTGTCCTGATACCGGAGCCCGGATTCCGGGCCGCCCTCGCCGGCGGGTACCAGCTCGTACAGCACGGTCACGCAGGCCCCCGCGCCCACCTCGCCGGCGTCCTTCTTGTCGTCCTCAAAGTCCTGGTTTTCCAGCGCACGGTTCTCGTAGCCGATCTGGCGCCACTCGGAGACCTTCGCCGGGTTGAATTCGATCTGGAACTTCACGTCGTCCGCCACGGTGTACAGCGTCTGGGTCAGCTCCTCGCAGAGCACCTTGCGGGCCTCCAGGATGGAGTCGATGTAGTAGTAGTTGCCATTGCCGTCGTCGGCCAGCGTCTCCATCTTGGTGTCCTTGTAGTTGCCGTCGCCGAAGCCCAGCACGGAGAGGTAGATGCCAGTCTCCTTCTTCTTGGAAACGAAGTCGTGCAGGTCGCTCTCGCTGGTGATGCCCACGTTCAAATCGCCGTCGGAGCACATGATCACGCGGTTGTTGCCGCCGGAGCGCAGATACTTCTGCGCCACCTCGTAGGCCTGCTGGAGGCCGCGCTCGCCGTTGGTGGAGCCGTCGGCGTAGAGCCCGTCGATGGCGGCGAGCAGCCTCGCCTTGTCCTTGGCGGGGCTGGCGCCCTCGATCAGGATGTTCTCGCCGCTGGCGTAGGTGACGATGGAGACGGTATCCGCGTCGGTCAGCTCGTCCACCAGCATCGTCAGCGCCCGCTTCACCAGGCCCAGCTTGTTCTCAGAGCGCATGGACCCGGAGACGTCCACCAGGAAAACCAGGTTGGAGCCGTTCGCCGAAGCCTCCGGCGCGTCGGCGGCGCGCACGCCCAGCATAAGCAGCAGGTTGGCCGGGTTCCAGGGGCAGGGCGACAGCTGCGCCGTGACGCCGAACCTGTCGCCGGCTTCGGGCGCGGCGTAGCCGTAGCGGAAGTAGTTGAGCATTTCCTCCACGCGCACCGCGCCGCCGGGGATTTCCGCCGGCGTCCAGCCGTCGTTCAGCATTCGCCGCAGGTTGCAGTAGGAGGCGGTGTCCACGTCCGCCGAGAAGGTGCTCAGCGGGTCCGTGGCAACCTTGCGGAAGCCGTTTTCCGAGATGGCCGCGTATTCCTCGGTATTGAAGTCGTTCCAGTCGTCGAAATAAATCCCGCTCGCGGGCATTGCCGCCGCCATCACCAATCCATCCGCCGCTTCGTAGGCATAGTAGCCGTCTGCCTCCTCAATCTCCACCGCCGGATATTCCGCCTTGTTGTCCACACCCTGATAGCCCGTGTAGGCCAGCAGGAGCATCGGCAGCGCGCAGCCCGACAGCAGCGCGGCGCTCAGCGCCAGCACACCGATCAATATAAGCTTCTTCTTCATGTTCTTTTCCTCCCGTGCGCTTTATTGTTGATGGTTGGACGGCGGGAATGGGGGAAAGGTTCCAGAATGTGGTAAATTGAGGCTACATGGCGCGAATTGCCCACAAATCAAAATTTACACATCTATGCTATGATACAATCATTAAAATGAAATGAGGGTACGATCATGGCAACCATCACGCTTCGCAAGACCCGCGAGACCCGCGTGCGCGGGGGACATCCCTGGATATATGCGTCGGAGATCGAGAAGGTCGAGGGCGAATTTGAAAACGGCGACAGCGTGGATGTGGCGGATTTCCGGGGCAAGTTGATCGGCCGGGGCTTTTACAATCCCCAGAGCCAGATTTCCCTGCGCATCCTCACCCGAAGGGACGAGCCCTGCGACCGGGCGTTTTTCGCCAGGCGAATACAGGACGCCTGGGACTATCGCAGGCTGCTGTGCGACCCGAACAGCTGTCGGTTGATCTATTCCGAGTCGGACTTTCTGCCCGGCCTGGTGGTGGATAAGTTCGGGGACATACTGGTGTTGCAATCGCTGAGCCTCGGCATCGAGCGCGTGAAGGACATGCTGTGCGACCTGCTGATGGAGATCGTGCGGCCCGCCGGCATCTGGGAGCGCAGCGACGTGCCCGTGCGCCGGCTGGAGGGCCTGGAGCAGACCACGGGCCTGCTGCGCGGCGATGTGCCGGATCAGGTGGACATGGTGGAGAACGGCATTCACTTTCTGGTGGACGTGAAGCACGGGCAAAAGACCGGCTTTTTCCTGGATCAGAAGCAGAACCGGGCCGCCCTCGCGCCGCTGTGCCGGGACGCCCGCGTGCTGGACTGCTTCTGCCACAACGGCAGCTTTTCCCTCCACGCGGCGAAATACGGCGCGGCGAGCGTGCTGGGCGTGGATATCTCAGAGGAGGCGCTGGCGGTGGCGCGGAAAAACGCCGAGCTCAACGGCTTTGCCAACGTGACCTTCGAGGCGCACAACTGCTTTGATCTGCTGCGGGAGCTGACCGACGCGGGCGAGCAGTACGATCTGGTGATCCTCGATCCGCCCGCCTTTACGAAGAACAAGGCCGCGGTGCCCAGCGCCATCCGGGGGTATAAGGAGATCAACCTGCGCGGGCTGAAGCTCACGCGCCCCGGCGGCTTTCTGGTCACTTGCTCCTGCAGCCAGCACGTGCTGCCGGAGATGTTCCAGGACATCATCTGTCAGGCCGCCCGCGACGCGAAGAAGCGCGTCCGCCTGGTGGAATACCGCACCCAGGGCTACGATCATCCGATCCTGCCCCAGTCGGTGGAGACGAAGTATCTCAAGACCATGATTTTACAGGTGTTGGAATGAATGATTTTCCCATTCTTGAGTATGACCCAAATCCCCGCGCGGTGCTAGAGCCGGGCCACGACGCGCCCGACCTGCGCCTGCCCCAAAGCGCGGCGTTTCCCTTTGTGGGCGACTGCGTGGACGACTACGCTCGTGCCCGCGACCTGCCGGTGCTGGCGGAGTTTGTGACCATCACCAAGCGCTACCCGGTCTATCGGGTTTCTGAGGGCGTATGCCTGTGCCAGGCCCCGATGGGCGCGCCCGTCGCCGCGTCGTTTCTGGATTGGCTGATCGCTGGCGGCGTGCGGCGGGTGATCGCGGCGGGGTCCTGCGGGGCGCTCATCGACCTGCCGGAGAACGCCTTCATACTGCCCCGGCGCGCGCTTCGGGACGAGGGAACCTCCTATCATTATCTGCCGCCGGAGCGATGGATCGTGCTGGACGCGGATATGCGCGAACAGATCGCGCGGACGCTGGCGGCGTCGAATATCCCCTATATCGAGACGGACACCTGGACCACCGACGCCATCTTCCGGGAGACGCCGGAGAGAATCGCCCGCTATCGCGCGGAGGGCTGCGGGGCGGTGGAGATGGAGTGCGCCGCGCTGGCAGCGGTTGCCCGGTTTCGCGGCGCGGCCTTCGGACAGTTTCTCTACACGGCGGACAGCCTCGCCAATGCCGAGGCCTATGACGAGCGCGACTGGGGCGCGGCCTCTGTGCTGCCCGCGCTCAAGCTGTGCGTGAAGATCGCGTCGGAGGCCTGAATGGTGATACTGGAAATTTTTTACTGAATGCGGGCGAACGGCAGACGTGGGTGTATTTCAGGAGGACCGATTCAGATCCTGTTTGACGGCAAAGCTCCTTCGCTGCGCTCAGGATGGCATACAGCGGTATGCTGCCATCCTGAGCGCAGCGAAGGAGCTTTGCATATTCGGGCAGGCGACAATCATCAGTGGGCGTTGCCCACCATTTTCTCCTGCTTGACCTTGTGGTCGATCACGTGGCGGGAGGCCAGCTCGGCGTGGATGTCCTCCAGGCTGATGCCCATCTGGATCATCAGCACCATCACGTGGTAGGTCAGATCCGCGATCTCGTAGATCGTCTCGGTCCTGTCGTCGGACTTGCCGGCGATGATCGCCTCGGTGGATTCCTCGCCCACCTTCTTGAGGATCTTGTCGATGCCCTTCTCGAACAGGTAGGTGGTGTAGCTGCCCTCCTTCTTCTCGGTCTTGCGGCCTTCGATCAGTTTCATCAGGCCCTCCAGCGTGAAGGCGTGGTTGTTTTCGCTCTCAAACACGGGGTTGGTAAAGCAGCTCTCCGTGCCCAGGTGACAGGCCGGGCCGTCCTTGTTCACCAGCACCACCAGCGCATCCCGGTCGCAGTCCGCGGTGATGGACACGATGTGCTGATAGTTGCCGCTGGTCTCGCCCTTCAGCCAGAGCGCCTGGCGGGAGCGGCTACTAAAGCAGGTCAGCTCCCGCTCCATGGAAATTTTGAGGCTTTCGCGGTTCATGTAGGCCAGCGTCAGCACGTCCTTCGTCTCGGCATCCACCACGATGGCGGGAATCAGGCCGTTGGCGTCGAATTTCAGAGTGTCGATGTCAAAGTTGATCATAGTTATAACCTCACAATAATTCCATTCTCTCTCAGTTCGCGCTTCAAATCGGCGATTTCCACCTCGCCGAAGTGAAAGATGGAGGCCGCAAGGCCCGCATCCACCTTGGGAAGCGCCTTGAACAGCGTCACAAAATCCTGCGCGCAGCCCGCGCCGCCGGAGGCGATCACCGGCACGTTCACGGCCTCGCACACCGCGCGCAGCATCTCCAGATCGAAGCCGCCCTTCACGCCGTCGGTGTCGATGCTGTTCAGCACCACCTCGCCCGCGCCGCGCTCCACGCAGCGGGCAATCCAGCCGACGGCCTCCATGCCGGTGTTTTCGCGCCCGCCCTTGGCGAATACGCGGAATACGCCGTCCACCCGCTTCACGTCCGCGGAGATTACCACGCACTGGCTGCCGTAGCGCTCCGCCGCGGCGGGGATCAGGTCGGGGTTGCGGATCGCGCCGGAGTTCACCGACACCTTGTCCGCGCCGCACTTGAGCACCCGGTCAAAGTCGTTCACAGTGTTGATGCCGCCGCCCACGGTCAGCGGGATAAACACCCGCTCGGCCACCTGACGCAGGATATCCGTGAACAGCGCGCGCCCCTCCGCCGAGGCGGTGAGGTCGTAAAACACCAGCTCGTCCGCGCCGCAGCGGCTGTAGTATTCCGCCAGCTTCACGGGGCTGGATACGTCCGCCAGGCCCAGAAAGTTCACGCCCTTCACGACGCGCCCGTCCTTCACGTCCAGGCAGGGAATGATGCGCTTGGTAATCATGCGGACACCTCGATTGCTTCTCTCAGGTCGATGGCCCCGGTGTAATACGCCTTGCCGATGATGGCCCCGTAGAGGCCAAGCGCGGCCAGCGCTTTCACATCATCCAGGGACGACACGCCGCCGGAGGCCACGATGTTCATGCTGTACTTCCGCTGCAAATCGGCGTACAGCGCCCGGTTCGTGCCCACCATCGCGCCGTCGCGGGAGATATCCGTGCAAATGAGGGTTTCCGCGCCCATGCGCTGGTATTTTTCGCAGAAGGCGTCCAGCGTCATGCCGGAGAGCTCCAGCCAGCCGCGGATGGCCACCTCGCCGCCCTTCACGTCCGCGCCCAGGGCGATGGCGGGGCCGTATTTTTCAATGGCCCGGCGGGTAAGATCCTCGTCGGCAATGGCGGCCGTGCCGAGAATCACCCGCTTCACGCCGGCGGATAGATAGCGCTCAATGACATCCATATCGCGGATGCCGCCGCCGATTTCGACGAACAGGCCGGTGCGTTCCGCCACGCGGCGCACGACCTCGAAGTTGGGCGTGCCGCCGTCCCGCGCGCCCTCCAAATCCACCATGTGGATGTATTTCGCCCCGGCGGTCTCGAACCTGCGGGCGGTGTTCAGCGGTTCGTCGTCGTAGACGGTCATTTGATCGTAGTCGCCCTTGTACAGCCGCACGGCCTTGCCGCCGACCAAATCAATTGCCGGGAATATATTCATTGTCTTGCCCATCCCATGTCGTAAATGATTTCAATATGCGCAGGCCCACGTCGCCGCTCTTTTCCGGGTGAAACTGGCAGCCGACCACGTTTCCCTTGCCCACGGCGGCGGTTAGCGGCGCGCCGTACTCGGCGGTGGCGATCACGTAGTCGTCGCACTTCGCGCCGTAGAAGGAGTGGACGAAATACACGCAGTCGCCGATTTCAACCTTTTCAAAGATTGTGTGGGGCAGGGGAGGATTGAGCCGAAAGCGATTCCCACTGGCGTTGGGCGCTGTATAGCGATGCCAGTAGCGAAGCTCCAGCGCGTTCCAGCCGATATGGGGTATCTTGTAGTCCGCCGGGATGACCTGGGCGATGGGCATCACCTCGCCGGGAATCAGTCCCAGGCCCGCGTGCTCGCCAAACTCAAAGGATTTTTCCAACAGCAGCTGCATGCCCAGGCAGATGCCCATGATGGGCGTGCCCCTGGCGGCGATGTCCTTCACCAGCGCGTCCAGCTTCGTCTCGCGCAGCTTTTTGGCCGCGTCGCCTAAGGCCCCGACGCCCGGCAGTATCACGTGGTCGGCCCGCCGGATGACCTCGGCCTCGCCGGTGACGACGGCCTCCGCGCCAACGGCGGTCAGGCTGTGGGCCAGCGAGAACAGGTTGCCCACGCCGTAATCGATGATGGCGATCATAGCATTCCTTTCGTGGAGGGGATTTCCCCATTCAGCGAGGGGTCGATGGCGACGGCGGCGCGCAGACTGCGGGCGACGGACTTGAACGCGCCCTCGACGATGTGATGGCTGTTCTCACCGGCCATTTGCCGGATGTGCAGCGTCAGGTTGGCCTTGCGCACAAAGCCCAGCCAGAACTCCTTGACGAGCTCGGTGTCAAAGGTGCCGATCTTCTGGGTGGGGATCTCCAGCGCGTAGACGAGCGTGTCCCGGCCGGAAATATCCACCGCGGAGAGGATCAGCGCCTCGTCCATGGGCAGAATGGCGCTGCCGTAGCGGTTGATGCCGCCCATGTCGCCGATGGCCTCGGCGAAGGCCAGACCCAGGCAGATGCCGATATCCTCGACGGTGTGGTGGTCGTCCACGTCCGTATCGCCCACGCATTTCACCGTCAAATCGAAGCGCCCGTGCTTCGCCAGCAGCGTGAGCATGTGATTCAGAAAGCCGCAGCCGGTGTCGATTTCCGATTTGCCCGCGCCGTCCAGATTCAGCGTCAGGCGGATGTCCGTCTCCGCCGTGCGGCGGGTGATGGTTGAGGTTCGCATAGGTCAGGCCTCCAGTATCTCTCTCAGTTTCACAAACAGCACGTCCATCTCATCGTCCGTTCCGATCGTGATCCGCAGGTAATCTGCGATGCGCGGCGCGTCGAAGTGCCGGGTCAGAACGCCGCGCTTTTTCAGCTCGCCGTACAGCCAGCCGCCGTCCGTGCCGGGATGGCGGGCAAATACGAAGTTCGCGAGGGTCGGCAGCGCCTCAAAGCCCAGCTCGCGCAGGCGAGCGACCGTTCGTTCGCGGGTGGCGATCACGCGCCGGCAGTTTTCGGCGTTGTAGTCGTCCCGCGCCAGCGAGGCGATGCCGGCAGCCTGGGTCA
Organism: Clostridia bacterium; assembly: GCA_017480045.1. GTDB lineage: Bacteria > Bacillota > Clostridia > Christensenellales > Aristaeellaceae > UBA2862. The sequence continues at coordinate 8,210 of JAFVBK010000172.1, read as the reverse complement.
TGCGATTGACGCTGTAGGGGTTGGTGCTGTACTTGATGCGCTCCAGATCGGCGATTATGCCCTCCTGCGCGATGGCGAAGCCCAGCCGCGCTCCCGCCAGACCGCGGGACTTGGAGAAGGTCCGCACGACCAGCAGGTTGTCGTATTGCGCCACCAGCGGCAGGCAGCTCTGCGCGCCAAAATCCACGTACGCCTCGTCGATCAGAACGACGTGATTGGGGTTGGCCTTGAGGATGGATTCTATCTGAGCGCGGGTCAGCGCCATGCCGGTGGGGGCGTTGGGGTTTGCGATGGCGATAAAGCCGTCCAGCCCCAGATAGTCCGCCGGATCGATGCTGAAATCGTCCTTCAGTGGAACCGGCCGGGCTTCGATGCCGTGCAGCGCGGCGTAGACCGGATAAAAGCCGTAGCTGATGTCCGGGAAATACGCGGGTACGCCAGCGCCGGCAAAGGCCATGAACGCGAAGTTCAGGATATCGTCGGAGCCATTGGACGCGAACACATTGGCCCGCTTCACGTCGTAGCGCGCCGCCAGCGCGTCGCGCAGCTCGGCGCACACCGGATCGCAGTACAGCTGGGCGCGTTGCGCCTCCCTCCCGGCAGCTTCGACCACGCCAGGGGCCGGGGGATAGGGGCTCTCATTTGTGTTCAGCTTTACATAGCGCATATCTCGCGGCTGCTCGCCGGGAGTATACGCCTCGAGGGACTGATACTTATCGGAGAGGTATCTGCTCATAATATCACCTCGGGTGAATGAGTGTGGAGTGTGGAGAGTGGAGTGTGGAGTGAAATAGCGCCAAGGAAGTCAGAACAGATATGAAGCAATGAGGTTCCGAAAAACACAGCATCATAGCAGCTTCCTTAACTCCACTCTCCACACTCCACTCTGAGCGCGTTGCTCCGCTTATTCAAAGCGGGCCAATGCGCTTCTCGCGTGCCCCTCAAGCCCTTCCTTGCGGGCGAAGCGCGCCACCTTGTCCGCCACGGCGGCGAGGGCGTCGGCGGTGAAGTAGGTGTACTGGCTCTTCTTCACAAAGTCGTCCACGGACAGCGGGCTGTAGAACCGGGCGGTGCCGCCGGTGGGCAGCGTGTGGTTGGGCCCGGCCAGATAGTCGCCCAGCGCCTCCGGGCAGTAGCGGCCCATGAAGATGGAACCGGCGTGCTTCACCTTGTCCAGGTAGTCGAAGGGGTTGTCCACGCAGAGCTCCAGATGCTCCGGCGCGATGACGTTGGAAATGTCGATGGCCTGGTCCAGGTTCTCCGTCACGATGATCTTGCCGTTGACGTCGATGGAGGCTGAGGCGATCTCGTAGCGGGGCAGCTCGCGCACCTGGCGCTCCACCTCGTCCCGCACGGCCTCGGCCAGAGCCATGCTGTCAGTGACCAGCACCGCGCTGGCCAGCTTGTCGTGCTCCGCCTGGGAGAGCAGGTCCGCCGCCAGGTGGCGGGGGTTGCTCTTGCCGTCGGCCACGATCAGGATCTCGCTGGGCCCGGCGATCATGTCGATGGCGACCTTGCCGAATACCTGCTTCTTGGCCTCAGCCACGAAGGCGTTGCCGGGGCCGACGATCTTGTCCACCGGGGGGATGCTGTCGGTGCCGTAGGCCAGCGCGGCAATGGCCTGCGCGCCGCCCACCTTGTAGATGTGGTCCACGCCCGCCACCTTCGCCGCCGCCAGGATGGCCGGGTTCACGCTGCCGTCTTTCGTCGGCGGGGTGACCATGATGATGCTCTCGCAGCCGGCGATCTTGGCTGGGATGGCGTCCATCAGCACCGTGGAGGGATAGGCCGCGGTGCCGCCGGGCACATAGAGACCCACGGAGTGCAGCGGCGTCACCTTCTGGCCCATCACCACGCCGTCCTTCTCGGCGATGATGAAGCTGTTGCGCACCTGCTTTTCGTGGAAGGCGCGGATGTTCGCCGCCGCGGTCTCCAGCACCTCGATGAATTCCGGCTCCACCTGCGCGAGGGCGGCGCCGATCTCTTCGGGGGAGACCTCCAGCTCGGTCAGCTCCGCCTTGTCGAATTTTCTGCAATAGTCGAATAGCGCCGCGTCGTCCCGGGCGCGCACGTCGGCGATGATCTCCGACACGATTCCCGCCACGTCCACCTCCGGCACGCTGCGGGCGAACACCTCGTCGGGGGAAACCTCGCTGTAGTTCAATATTTTAATCATGGCTGCACCTGTCCTTTCAAACCCCGCTGTATGGCTTCGATCTCCGCGCTCTTGAACTTGAAGCTGGCCTTGTTGGCGATCAGCCGCGCGCTGATGGGCACGATGGTCTCATAGGGCTCCAGATCGTTTTCCAGCAGCGTCTTGCCGGTCTCCACGATGTCCACGATCACGTCCGAGAGGCCCAGTATGGGGGCGATCTCGATGGAGCCGTTCAGGTGGATGATGTCGATGTCCCGGCCCAGCCCGGCGTAGTATTCCCGGGCGATGCGGGCAAATTTGGTGGCCACGCGCAGCGTGCGCTCCGGGTTGTCGCGAAAGTCCTTTTTCGCGGCCACCGCCATGCGGCATTTGCCCACGTTCAAGTCCAGCAGCTCGTACACCTCCGGGGCGTATTCCAGCAGGATGTCCTTGCCAGCCACGCCCACGTCCGCCGCGCCGCGCTCCACGTAGATGGCCACGTCCGAGGGCTTCACCCAGAAGTAGCGCACCCCGGCGGCCTCATTTTCGAAGATCAGCTTGCGGTTCGGCTCCAATATCGAGGGGCACTCGAAGCCCGCCGCCGCAAACATGCCGTATACCTTTTCGCCCAAGCGCCCCTTGGGGAGGGCGATGTTGACCATGGTCTTCAAGGAAGTACCTCCTTGCTCAATGCATCAAAGCGCATGATTTCCCTGTATCGCAGCTTTTCCGGTATCTGCTTCTGCGCGGCGACGCTCTTGCCTGCGTCGGTAAGGGCGCGGATGGCCTGGGTCAGGGCGGCCACGTCGGCGGAATTGTCGTACAGCAGCAGCGTGTCCACGTCGTAGGGCCGCGCGCCGTCGTCCAACCGCTCCAGCAGATCCATGTAGATGGCGAAGCCCACGGCGTGGGCGCTGCGGCCCATGCGCTGCATCAGCTTGTCATACTGGCCGCCGGAGAGCACAGAGGTGGGGATGCCGTCGATATAGCCCATGAACACGATGCCGTTGTAGTAGTTCATGTCGTTGACGATGGAGAAGTCCAGGCCTACGTCGCCGCAGCCGTTCGCGGCCAATACGCGGGTCACGGTCTCCAGTTCGTCGAGGGCCGCTTTCGCCGCGCCGCTTTCGCACCAGGGACGCAGCGCGGGAATCACCCGCCCGGCGGGGCCGTGGGCCGCGATCAGGGCCAGCAGGCCGTCGATGTTCTTGCCTGGACAGAGCTTGCGCACGCCGTCGGCGTTCTTTTCGCCGATGCAGGCGAGCACCTGGGCGCGGGTATCGCCGTCCAGGCTCAGCGCGTCCACCAGCGCCGAGACCACGCCCATGTGGCTGAGATCCAGCACGCAGCGCGCGTCGATGATGCGCAGGCTCTGCGCCGCCAGGGAGATGACCTCGCACAGGTTGTACAGATCCACATCGCCGATGCACTCCAGTCCCGTCTGCATGATCTCCTTGAAGGAGCGGGTGGAGCCGGAGATGCGGTACACGTTTTCGCTGTAGTACAGCTTCTGCACGCAACCGGGCGTCTGGCGCGCGTTCTTGATGATGGAGAGCGTCACGTCCGGCTTGAGCGCCATCAGCCTGCCGTCGGTGTCGGTGAAGGTGATCACGCCGTCGGAGATCAGGAAGTCCTTGTTGCGCACATACAGGTCGTACTCCTCGAACTTACTCATCTTGAACTGGCTGTAGCCGTATTTTTGATAGAGGCCGCGCAGCGCGAACAGCACGCGCTCCTCCGGCTTCAGCGGATATTCATTGGGGTTCATCAAATGCCTCCAAGACAGGTATGTTTTCGATTGCTTTATTATTTTAGCGCGTTAGTGCGATAAAGTCAATTATGAGGGGGTTAAATTCCATTGAGACTATTATACAGGAGATGGGGCGGAGGAGAAAGCAAATTAGGTTAATTGAATGGAAACGCGAAACAAAGCCTTCCGCTGAGAGGCGGACGTAAATGCGGGGGTCTATCTCAAAACGGCGCGCTGCGCATAAATGATATGTAGGAGCGGCGTATCGCCGCCCGCCCATAACGGGATGTACCGTTTTTGGGCGGGCGCCGAAACGGCGCCCCTACCATTTGGCTGCTTTCTGCGGTTAGAACTCTATTTTGAAACAGCCCCTTCGGTCATATCTTCCGTCCAAACGTCACGATCAGCGGCGTGCTGCCGATGGTGAAGCTCTGGCCCGCGATGGCGTTCGTCGCGATGACCTGCCAGCCCTCCTGGGCCAGCTGATTCATAGTTTCCTCAGCTTGCTTCACCGTTGTGTTTACAACCTTGTACTCGATCATTTTTTTATCCTCCTCATTCCTCTGTGCTTTCCAAACCGCCCAGCAGTCCGCTCAGGTCCAATATACCGGTCGCGCCGCCGCCCGTCACGGCGGGCAGCCTGCCGTCCCAGCGCTCCGCGAGCGTGTTCTGAATGGTCTGTTTGGTCAGGTTCTGATTGATGGATTCCAGCCGGAAGGCCTCGGCCTCAGCGGCCAGCTTCACGGCGTTGGCCTGAGCCTCCGCCTCGATGCGTACCCGCTCCGCGGCGGCCTCCGCCTGCTTGATGGCCACCTGCTTCTCCCGCTCGGCCTGGGCGATGGCGGTCTCGTTTTCAGTGGCGGCCTTCTTTCTCACCTGCTCGGCCACCTGCTTGGCTTCCACGGCGTTGATGAAGTCCTCGGAGAAGTCAAAGTCGATGATATTGAAGTCGGTGACGGTGATGCCCATGCCGGTCAGCTTCGCGTCCAGCTCGTCCCGCATCTTGTCGGAGGATTCGGCGCGCTTGCTGATCAGCTCCTCCGCCGTGTACTGGGCGGAGACGCTCTTGAGCGCCTCGTGGGTGGCGGGCACGAGTATGTTCTGCTCGAAGCTCGTGCCGTAGCTCTTGTAGACCGAGAAGCTCATCTCAGGCCGCAGCCGGTAGTTTACGGCCAGCTTGGCCGAGACGGTCTGAATATCCTTGGAGAAGGCCTCGGTGTTCAACTCCAGCTTCTGCACCCGGTTGTCCAACGACACGATTTCCTGTATGAAGGGAATGTGGAAGTGCAGGCCCTCGGAGAGCGTCACGCCGTCCTCCACGCGGCCCAGGGTGAGCAGGATGCCGGTGGAGCCCACGGGCACTCGCGCAAAGCTGTTGGCCAGCAGGACTGCCAGGACAACGATGATGACGGCGACGACCGCGCCGTGCTTCGCCAGCTTCTTGAACATTTGTATTGCCTCCTGTTCCTTGGTAGGGGGGTGTCTTGCGGGGCCTCAGCGCCCGTCGCATGCTATGATTATAGCAGATTGGACGGGGAAGGGAAGCGCTGCGCCATAAAAACCCGCCCGCGGCATCCAAAATGTCGCGGGCGGAGGACGATTTGTCAATGCTTGCCGGCGCGTTCCTGGGGGAACCCGCCATCCCTGCTTACTCGTAATCCACGGTGGGCACGGGCGTGATCACCTGGCCGTTCAGCACAGTGAAGCTGATGTCGCCGCTGAAGGGATAGTAGGCGAAGGTGGCGTCCTTCGCGCCCTCAGGCACATAGCCGATCACCAGCGCCATGGAGTAGATGCCCTCCTGATACGCGCTGACATCCAGGGTGATCTCAAAGTCGGAAGCAGTGGCGTTTTGGCACACGGCCTCGTCGTGGGACAGGCCGGAGGCGCCGTCGGTCAACGTCAGCGGATAGGCGATCTTCTGGCCGGAGGCCACCTGGGTCACGACCAGCCAGCTCCTGGCCTGCGCGCCGTCGAAGCCCTCCACGTTCACGTAGCCATAGCCGCTGAGCACCATCAGCTTGTTGTCGTCGGCCTGGGAGACATAGCAGCCCGTGATGCCGGTTTCGCCGTTTTCAGAGGCGGTAGCGGGCAGGTTGGGCACGTTGGTCATCGCCTCCGCGGCGGAGCCCTCAGGCAGCGGCGTGGGTTCGGGCGTGGGCTCCGGCGTGGGTTCAGGGGTGGGCTCTTCGGTGGGTTCGGGCGTGGGCGCCTCGGTGGGCAGCGCCTCGACCTCCTGGGTCAGATCCACCTCGTCCTCAGGCATCACGTATTCGGGCACCTCGTCAGAGCTGCCGTCCATGGGCTGTTCCGGCGCGTAATCCGGCTCAGCCGTCGTCTCCACATAGGGGCGCAGCGTGGTTTCAGGATCCACCTGGTCGGAATAATCCAGCTTCGCCAGCGCGAAGTAAATCACGGCCAGTATGATAAAGAGTATGATCAAACCAATGATGAAATAGAGCACAGCCAGGCCCTTCGCCTCGCGCTTGCGACCCTTCTTAAGCATGTCCAGTCCCTCCAAATCATTGCGCATACATTCATACATATAGCGATACTGCCATAGCTACCCTATATCTTAATTCACGCGCCGCATGGTTGTCAATCCATATGCGATAAATGTAGAAATAAAGTTACAAATTTTCATTTAACACTGCCAAAAGGGAAAAAAGGGCGATTTGATGCTATCATATTGTATAACAGGAGGGGAGGCCTATGGCGATTTCCGAGAAGATCATCATACTGGATTTCGGCGGTCAGTACAATCAGCTGATCGCGCGGCGCATCCGCGAGGCGGGCGTCTACTGCGAAATCCTGAACTATGCCGCGCCCATCGATACTTGGCGGGACGAGGCGCTCAAGGGGATCATCCTCACCGGCGGGCCGAACAGCGTGTACGGCGAAGGCGCGCCACGGCTGGGCCGCGAGGTGTTCGAGCTGGGCGTGCCGGTGCTGGGCATATGCTACGGCATGCAGCTGATCAATTATGTCTACGGCGGCGAGGTGGCGTCGGCGGAGGTGGGCGAGTACGGCCACACGCTGCTCTATACTGAGGACGCGCCGCTGTTCAGGGACGTCTCTCGCGAGACCGCCGTGTTCATGAACCATCGCGACCGGGTCAGCGCCCCGCCGAGGGGCTTCACAATTGACGCGCACACCGACCACTGCCCGGTGGCCGCCTTCTCCAACGAGGCGCTGGGTATCTACGGCGTGCAGTTTCACCCGGAGGTGAAGCACTCCGTGGAGGGCGTTCAGATGCTGCGCAACTTCGCCTACGGCGTCTGCGGCTGTGCGGGCGGCTATCGCGCCGAGGACATGATCGGGCGCATGGTGGCGGATATCAAGGCAGCTGTGGGCGACGGCAGAGTGGTTGCCGGCCTTTCAGGCGGCGTGGATTCCTCCGTGGCCTGCGCGCTGGCGGGCCGCGCCCTGGGGCCGGATCAGCTGACCTGCGTGTTCGTGGACCACGGCCTGCTGCGCAAGGACGAGGCGAAGCAGGTGATGGCCACCTACCGAGACAATCTGGGTCTCAACGTCGTCCATGTGGACGCCTCCGACCGCTTTCTGGAGGCCCTCAAAGGCGTCACCGAGCCGGAGCGCAAGCGCAAGATCATCGGCGAGCTGTTTGTGCGCGTGTTCGAGGAGGAGGCTCGGAAGACGGGCGCGGACTTCCTGCTCCAGGGCACCATCTATCCAGACAAGATCGAGAGCGGCATGGGCGGCTCCGCCACCATCAAGAGCCACCACAACGTAGGCGGACTGCCCAAGGACAGCCTGTTCAAGCAGGACCACATCATTGAGCCGCTGTCCATGCTGTTCAAGGACGAGGTGCGCGCCGTGGGCGAGGGCTTGGGCATTCCCCACGACATGGTCTGGCGGCAGCCCTTCCCAGGTCCCGGACTGGCCGTGCGCGTGATTGGCGACATCACCCGCGAAAAGCTGGATATCCTGCGCGAGTGCGACGCCATCTACCTGGAGGAACTGAAAAAAGCGGGCCTCTCCGAGGTCATCTGGCAGTCCTTCGCCGTGCTCACGGGCGTGCGCACCGTGGGCTGCATGGGCGACGACCGCACCTATGGCTATTGCGTGGCCCTGCGCGCAGTCATCTCCGACGACGCCATGACCGTCGAAGCAGCTGAAATTCCCTATCCCGTGTTGAAAAAATGCGTGAGCCGCATCATCGGCGAAGTGCCCGGCGTGAATCGCGTCGTTTACGACATTACAGGTAAACCACCGGGAACGATTGAGTGGGACTAGCAGTCAGAACGGCTGGAGGCCCTGGAAACACGGGGTTTTGGAGGCCTCCGTGGTCGTCGTGACAACGTTTTG